>JAADIH010000262.1 GCA_013151435.1 Alphaproteobacteria bacterium | reverse complement strand
GCACGGGCGCGATGCGCCATCGACTATTTACCGAAAAAACTACAGGGCGAATGGGCGGCAAAGCTTGGCGATAGCTGGGGCATCCGCAAAGCCAAGGGGAGGGATACCTGCCGCACGGCGCTAGTCGACATGCCGGGAACAGCGCAAGGCGCATGGTTTTCTGATGCAGCCCATAATGCAGCCACCACAAAGGTTAGCGCCATCGCCCTCGCGTCTGACGCCATTGATCCAAACCGGTTGATTTTCGCACTCCACGGACGCTTGCCCTCTCTAACGCCAGCGCTCATCGCTTTGGCGCCAAAGATGGATGCAGAACGCGCTGCCGCAGCAAAAGATTTCCTATCTTTGAAAAAAGGATCCGGCCGCATCAATACGTCTTTCAGTGACGTAAGGGATGGGGAAGTCTATTGCTATGAGAGAATTCGAACGAATTTCGTTGGCCCACAGATTAATGGCGTCATCCTTGTTCAACGCAGCGGCGGCCAAGGATCCGGTAATCAGGGGCCAGGAGAATTGATAATTGAGGCGCGCGGCGATGTGCTCTCCTGTATAGACCTTCCAGACCCCTGGGCCTTTACCGGAAATGAAACCACGTTTTATCGGTAGCAATTAAGACCGGCTAAACTCCGGTGCTTCCGGGGCAAGTGTTTGGGAAACGCGGCCAGCGGGTAATCGTTTAGGCAAAAAGGAAAATATCAACGCTAATTTTTCTCTTACCAGAGCAACTCCGAGATCACCTTTTTCAGTCTTGATCCGGGCCCGGCCTTTGCTTGCGCGGGACTAAATCCTGACGCAGTGACACTCCCGCTAAGCACGAAGATTGCCAACGACACTATTAACGTGTAGATTATACTTTATGCAGCCATAAGAGGTATGTCTTTCGGCCTGCTCAATATCTTTATGGAGAATTTCCACTCCAAGATAGTGGTGGCCAGGCGTGGGGGGATCTTGTCTGGGTAAGGCAGGATCAAAAATCGACCGCCCGGCCGCCACGCTCCCAATCGCCATAGCGCGTTGGTTCTTCGCCTTTAGGGCCGCCCAATTCCTTAGGACTACTCTCCCCTTTCGCCACCGCCTCTCCTCTCTGCTGTGAGCGCTGCGCCGCCTCCGCCAGGGCGCGGACCGCCGCTGCCGGCAAATCTCGACGTTCAACCTCAACAGAAGCATTCTCTTCCGTTGGCTCCAGATTTTTTACCGATATGTCACCGCTCATATTGAAGCTCTCTTTCGCTTATACATATAAAGCTTCTCTGCATTTTCGCAAAAGGGACCGATAAATTGTTCAATACGCTCCGCACCTTCATGCTGCTCGCAGCACTCACTGGGCTGTTTATGGGCATAGGGTATTTGCTTGGCGGCGGGGTTGGCATGATAATCGCCTTTGCTGTCGCTGCCGCAACCAATCTTTGGGCCTATTGGAACTCCGACAAGATGGTCCTCAAAATGTATAATGCGCAAGAAGTAGACGAGACCCATGGCTCAGGCGCTGTGCGGCGCTACGCAGAGAATGTGCGCGAATTAGCGACAAATGCTGGAATGCCGATCCCGAAAATCTATGTCATTCAAAATGACCAGCCCAATGCTTTTGCAACCGGCCGCAATCCCGAGAATGCGGCTGTTGCCGCAACAACAGGCTTGCTAGGGATACTGACGGATCAAGAACTTGCCGGCGTTATGGCCCATGAACTCGCTCATGTGAAAAACCGCGACACCCTAACCATGACCATTACCGCAACCCTTGCCGGCGCCATCACCATGCTCGCCAATTTTGCATTGTTTTTTCGTGGTGGTAATCGCGGCGCAGGCGGGATCATTGGCGCCATCGCAATCATGATCCTGGCGCCCATGGCGGCCGCAGTCGTCCAGATGGCGATCAGCCGTGGGCGTGAATATGAGGCCGACCGTATGGGCGCAGAAATCTCCGGCAAGCCAGAGCATCTTGCCTCAGCGCTAGTGAAAATCTCCAATGGCGCAGCGCGGATCCCAAATGCTGTGGCGGAACGCCACCCGGAGACCGGCCAGATGATGATTATCAATCCGCTGACGGGCAAAGGTCGCGATAATCTTTTTTCAACCCATCCCGCCACCCAAAATCGCATTGACCGGCTGTTGGCCATGGCAGGCAGCACGCGCGTTCGTCTCGACCCAGATGGTCCATCGCCATTTGAAGCGCCCAGGCGCGGACCGTGGGGTTAAGAGCGCGCCGTAGCTTAGCCAACTAGAGCAAAATGCGATTAATAAGAATCACTTATTTTGCTCTATTTTTTTATTGACCGCGTCGCCCCGCGTGCGAACGCGCGCAGTCTATAAATTGATCGCCTTTGCGGTCGGGCGCGAAAACCGTTGCACACTTTTCGCTCGACGCTCTAGTCGAAAAGGTCGGGCGCCAGAGCGCCTTCGATTTTCAACAATCGACGCTTGGTCTCGGTTCCGCCCGGTGCAGAAAATCCTGTCATGGCGCCACCCGCACCGACAACGCGATGACATGGCACAATAATCGGAAATGGATTGCGCCCTAGCGATTGCCCGACTCGCCGCGACAGAGATACATCCCCAAGCGCTTTTGCCAAATCACCGTAAGTCCTTGTCTCACCTGGCGCGATCTCTCTCGTAAATTTATATAGCTCACGCTCAAACTCAGAAATGCCTGTCATATCAAGGTGGGCATCGGAAAGAACACAAGTTCCTTTCGTGAACAACTCCCTGATCCCATCAAGGACATGCGCAATCTCTACCGACGCGGTTGTTGTTTCTTCACTGTCCGGCACACGGCGCAACAACTGCATCCGGGTTTGCTCGTCGTTTTCATGAGCAAAACTTACGGCGAGAATACCACCCGCCCCCCATGCGAGACCACAACGCCCAAGCGCTGTCTCAAAAAGCATATAGGTCGGTGGTTTCATGGGGTGACGATAGCATCGCCATCGCGCAGCGCCACATTCTTTTTAGAGGATAGGCTTTTAGGAGGTAAGTCTGATTACCGGTTAAGCTGGCGGGTCAGGGCGCCCAACTCATCACGTAATTTCTTTGTAGGAAATCGCTTCTCAGATTGGTGATCAATTTGTCGGTCGAGGGCATATTCAACCTTACGCACGCGCTCCAAAGTTTGCTCCAACAGCAAGCGATTAAAGGCAATAAGATCAGCTATCAGCGCAAACATCACGCAAACCCCGCCCATTATGAGCAGCGCCCCACCAATAATAAGAGACTGGATCATACCCGCGCCATCACCAGCAATATAATGCACTACAAAGCGCATAATTGGGGCCATGCCGATGACCATCACCAAGACGCCTAATCTTAGAAATATTTTCAACGGTTCATACATGGCATAGGCGCGCAGCATTGTACTGCCTGTGCGCGACAGAAAGTGTGGGACAGATCGAAACAGACGCGATGGCCGTTCAACTTTATTTGTTCGTATGGGTACGGATTCGATGCGCAAACGTTTTCGCCCCGCCTGGATCAAAGTCTCCGTCGTATAGGAAAAGGTCGACCGCACGGTCATCCCCATGGCCGCCTTTCGCGAAAATGCGCGAAAGCCGCTTACCGCATCCGCGACCTTGGCGTCGGCAAGCCGACTAACAGCTCGGCTTCCCAGCTTTTGCAGCCCCCGCTTCAAAGGAGAAAAATGGTCTATTGCCTCTGTTTGCCGATCGCCAACGACGATATCAGCACGACCTTCAATGATCGGTACAACCAGTTTGGCTATATCACCGCCATGATACTGATTGTCACCATCCGTATTGACGATGAGGTCAGCGCCATGGCGCAGCGCATAATCGAGCCCGCACTGAAAGGATTGAGCCAAGCCAAGATTGGTCCCGTTTTGGAGAATATGATCAACGCCGCAATCCTCAGCAACCTTCACGGTGCCATCCGTGGATCCATCGTCAATGACCAATGTTTCGATCACATCAATCCCGTCAACCGCCCGAGGGAGGTCAGCCAGTGTTTGTGCCAGCGTCTCTTCCTCATTTAAGCAAGGGATCTGGATGATCAGTTTTGTCATGGCGCGCCTCAGAACAACGCGCATATAAGCGGAACAGAGCAAACAGAACGTTAAGAATTTCAATACCAAAATAGCATAATGCTAAGAACTCCAATGCAGAAAAATGTTTTGTTCATAACCCGGAAATGGCCGCCCGCAGTTGGCGGGATGGAGACTTATTGTGTCGAACTTACTGATGCGCTGAAATTACACGTTAACCTTTCCGTCGAGGCGCTGCCTGGACGCGATGATGGCACACCGCCTTCCACTTTCAACCTTATTGTCTTCGGCTTGCGCTCACTAGTCAGCCTATTTGGGCCCAGACAAAGTTACGACATCATTCACGGTGCGGATATGGCAATCTGGCCGTTGGTGCTGGCGACGTCGCTGCGTACCCCAGGCGCTAAAGTTGTCCTATCGGCGCACGGCTCCGATGTCGCCTTTGCAAACCGACCTGGCTTTTTGCCATTTTTGTATCGACATTATCTACAACTCGGCGCGCGATTGACGAAAAAGGCAGTGGTCATCGCCAACTCACACGCTACGGCGCTATTGCTCGAACGCCATAGCTTTAACAATCCGATTGTTGTTCCGCTCGCTGCAAAATCAGTTTCACCAAACACTCAGCCGCCACAACAATATATCTTATTTGTTGGTCGACTGACGAAACAAAAAGGGTGCCAGTGGTTTATCGAAAATGTATTACCCGCGTTACCTGATGAAATTTCACTGCGTGTCGTGGGCCCTGTCATTGATAGATCAGAAGAAGCACCCCTCGCTACACCCCGCGTCATTTATCATGGCCCTGCCCATGGCGAGAAACTCACGGAGCTACGGAGCCGCGCACTCGTTGTGATTGTTCCAAACATTGATACCGAGGAAACATATTTTGAAGGATTCGGCCTTGCCGCAACTGAAGCCGCTGCAGCCGGCAGCGTCACACTCGCATCAAATGTCTACGGTCTTCGTGACGCCGTCATTGATCAATGCACCGGTTACTTACTCCCGTCGAACCAGCCAGAAGCCTGGGTGGACAAAATTCAGGAGATTGCTAAATGGACGCCGAACCAGAGAGAATCATTCATTACTGCATCAATGATCAAAACAACTGAATTCTTTTCATGGGACCGTGTCGCACACGATACGGTGGCGGCGTATGGAGGCCATGTCAGATAATGATCGCAACTAAAAAATACCTGACCGTCATCCGCGCCATACCGGTGCTCGGCGATGTGTTGGCGCATCTCTATGGAGTGCTCAAAAAAAGCGAGTTTCAAAACTCCGCGCAATACTGGAATGATCGTTATCGCCAAGGCGGCAATTCTGGCGCGGGGTCTTATGGACGGCTGGCCCTATTCAAAGCCGAAATATTAAACAAGCTTATCCGGGATGAAAACTACACAACATTTATCGAATTTGGTTGCGGTGACGGCGCGCAATTATCGTTGTTGGACATTGAGCGTTATCATGGGATTGATGTATCCGAGAGCGCCGTTGCGCATTGCCGCGAAAAATTTAAAGATGACAGCACCCGGTCCTTTCTGACTCCGGCCGAATATGCCGCCGCACCCTTTAAAGCCGACATATCTGTTTCTTTGGACGTCATCTATCATCTTGTGGAAGACGGCGTGTTCGATACATATATGCGCTCGCTTTTTGAGGCGGCATCACAATGTGTTGTCATTTATGCCAGCAATGAAGACGAGAAAACCGCAGACCCTCATGTGCGCCACAGGCGGTTTACCGATTGGGTAGAGAGGAATATGCCGGACTGGGAACAGTCCGCATTCATTCCAAACCATCACCCATTTGATTGGAAAAATCCACAAAATACGTCTTTCGCGAACTTCCATATTTTTAAACCCAAACGTTCAATCTAACGATTTGTTGACGCGCTTGGTTGTGATTGCGGCGCCCGGGAATTAAGTGAAAAGATAATAGCTACGAGCACAAGCGGAGCGACGGTCGCCACTTGCAATATAGCCGAAGCGAGGAAACCGAGAGCCGGAGCTGTTGCAACTAGCGACGCCACATATGCCGCAGCCAGCTCGCGCACGCCGAGGCCTGCCGGTGCAAAAGAAGCCGCCGCGCCGATGACGCCGGCGACTGAAATAATAACCGCTAGCGCAAACTCGCCATCAAATCCGATTGATCGAAGCGCAAACCAAAATCCGACGGCATAACATATTGCTGTCAGTAAACTGATGATTGTTAAAGCCATAATGTAAAAAATATTTTTACTGACTAGGCGGACAAGAAAGACACCAGCGCCAAACGCCATCAGACCGGTGACAATCAAGGCAATAAATAGCATCGACCCGTTCGTAAACGCCCAAAACCCTGCATGAAGAAACGTTACACCAAACCAAATTAGCGCTGCAGCGACATTGACAAGGGATGCACCCTTCAGCGTTGCGCCACTTTCCGCCATCGCAACAATCCGCAGCGCCGGACCACCCGGCAAAGGCAGGTAATTTGCCGCACTGCTTAATATGGATAGCTTCAATCCGCTAACCAGGCTCATTTTAGCACCAGTAATTTTACATGTTGCAAGCAGCAGCGACGTGTTGAGGACGATTAAAGCCGGTGCAAACACGAATACAAGCAGTAAAATCGGCGCCGGCTTCAGCTGCGAGAGTAAATCCGGACTTGCCCATAACGATATTAAAATCCCGCCGCCAAACACAACCGCCGCACACAAGAACACCGCCCGCTGAACCGCAGGGCGCCGCAATCTATTTCTAAATTGTTCAAACCCTTCAACGAGAGGGGTGAACGTGCCGCGCGCGGTGATTACATCCTTCATAAAGCCATTTTCCACACCTATTCTTTATGCCGTATTAACAATTAATGACCAACGTACACATCGTGCGCTGGATAATTATTGCTCCTCACGACAGTCAAGCGCCGAACCTTTGTGCGTAAAGAATATATGCTTAAATATTGGCGAAAATTCTATTCATGACCGCCACTGCGACACCATATCATTTCTTGCGCCCGGTACGCACTCAATCCAGCCCGGCATCCCCAAGGCAAGTAACCGCATTGCTCCTTGTGGGCCTTGGTTTGGCTTTAGTCTTTGCGGTTATCTTCGCCCCGGCAATGCCGTTTATTGTCGACGGCGGAATTTATCTCGACATGGCAAGAGCCATCACCGCTGATGGTTCTCTCGCAATTTCTGGTAATGGCGGCGTTGAGGGTGCGCCGACACTGACAAAATATTTAACGCGTGATGTTGATGGTCTTTCCTACCCCCAATATCCGAGTGGGTACGCATTTATCGCAGCGCCCTTCTATGCGCTGTTTGGCATCCGTGGGCTCATGCTCATGAATGCACTGGCGCTATTTGCGAGCACAATTCTTGTTTTTCGTATTGCGATGCAACTGTTCAAAGACGAGGCCACAAGCCTTGGCGCTGTGCTCATTTTCTTGTTTTCCACATTCGTCTCAAACTACGCAGTGGCGGTCTGGCCGCATATGCTTTCGCTTGCATGCTGGCTCGGAGCAATTTTCTGCGCGCTGAGCGCGCATGACGCTTCAAGCGAGCGGTCGCGCACATTATTGTTTTGCGCTGCAGGATTGATGATCGGCGTTGGCGTTAACATCCGTGTGGATAGCATTCTAATATTTGCAGTCCTCTTAGTCTGGCTCAAATTATTCGCACGCCCCTCTGACCGACTGGCGCCGCTCTGGCTAACCCTTGGCATGGCGCCTTTGCTTTTGTTTGCCGCATGGCTCAATCAGATAAAATTTGGCGTGTTCTCCCCCTTCTCATATGGATCCTCTGGGGGGGCAACTGATATCCACCGCTATAGAGCTGTTATCATTGGTGGGGGCATAATTTTGGCGGGGCTTTGGCTGGCAAATATCCCATCCCTTGCATCTACTGCCCATCGCAAATTTGGCGCCAGGAAAATCATCCTCGCCAGCATCATTGGCGTCGTCGCGGCGTTAATTTTTGTAGGGCCATTTATTTGGAAAACACTTTATGGCGTTTATGTTCTTGTCATCAATTTACAAGCCCATGACGCCTATTTTCAACGCGGTGTTGAGCCTAATGAGTTTGGCCAATTAATGTTTTGGGGATACCCGAAAAAGGCACTGGTGCAGAGCCTCCCCTTTTTACCATTAATCCTTATACCAATTACGACATTCCTTCACGGAAAGAATGTTGTTTCTATATCCTTATGCTTGCTGGCAATTTGTGCACCCATTACCTTTTATGCGCTCAATCAGTGGCATGGTGGTGGCAGCTATAATATGCGCTATTTCATTCCAGCGCTTCCCTTTATCGCGATCCTGACGGCATCGGCCTTGCGAGATATCATTACCAATGCAGGCGGCGTCAATCGTCGCGACCTCCTTATAGCAGCGGTCTTGGGGGCAATATTATTTATGGGCGCCCAAGAAGTCGGGCGTGCCTCAGATATTCTATACGCGCCTGCAGCTTTATTTCCGCAATGGGGAATTGCGCTCGCTTGCTGTGTACTCACAATGATTTATTTGTGGCGACCAACATGGACGAACAACGCCAGGGCAACACTTCTCATCAGCACACTCGCGCTGGTCTATGCCGCATTTTTGGGCCTTGAGAACGAATCAAGTCACGAAAAAGCGAGAGCTGAACTGCTCGCCCTTTCTCAAAAAATATCACATTCGATCCCGAGCGGAGCATTGACGCTAACGCAACTGCCGATCTTGCTCATTCATGCAGAAGTGAAGGGCGCCTTGGTCATGGTGCCTACCGAATATAATATTAATGCTGCGGTTCGCGCCGCCAATGCTTTTGCGAAATCAGGCCGCTGTGTCTACTTCCATAACAGCATGGTCAGCGCTCTATTGATCCCGCATTTTCCCGCTGGCGCGCTTGATCCAACACCGCTATGGGCGGGACCGGGCGCATCTCCCAAAGACCCCCGCTTGGCCTTTTTTACATTGACCTCTCAAAAATCGCAATGCGCCTTCTGACGAGTAGCACTCAGCGTAAAACTCAACCTCACCAAGCTTTTCAAACCTAGTGCGCTTCGTCCCAGTTCTGGCCGGAATTTGCCTCAACAACAAGCGGAACAGTAAGCGCAACTGCTGGCATTGGCGCGCACCGCATGATCTTCGTAACCATATCACAAGTTTTACTTGCTTCTGATGCGGGACATTCAAAGATCAATTCATCATGGACTTGCAATAGCATTTTCGCGGCGAGCCCTGCTTTTTGGAGCGCCCCCGGCATACGGATCATCGCCCGGCGAATTACATCAGCGGCGGCGCCTTGGATTGGCGCATTGATCGCCTGGCGTTCTGAATAACCACGCATCGCCGGATTTTTATCATTGATACCACCCACATATGTGCGACGCCCAAAAATCGTTTCAACGTAGCCTTGCGCTTTTGCTGAAGCGATCGTGTCATCCATATATTGACGGATGCCAGGAAATTTCTTGAAGTAGCTGTCGATATAATCTTTGGCTTCACTCCTCGAAATGCCGAGTTGGTTCGCAAGTCCAAAGGCGGAAATGCCATAAATAATGCCGAAGTTGATGGCTTTAGCGCGCCGACGCACCATAGGGTCCATGCCCTCCACCGGTATCCCAAACATTTCGGACGCGGTCATAGCGTGGATATCAATTCCATCTGCAAAGGCCTGTTTCATGGATTTCAGATCTGCAATATGAGCAAGAAGCCTTAGCTCAATCTGGCTATAGTCAGCAGAAATCAGCACATTGCCCTTTTCATGCACAAAGGCCGTCCTAATTTTGCGCCCATCCTCAGTCCGTATGGGGATGTTTTGAAGATTTGGATCATTTGAGGCAAGACGGCCCGTCGTCGTAGACGCAAGTGCATAGGATGTATGCACACGACCCGTTTCCGAGTTGATAGTGTTGGGTAGGGCATCGGTATATGTGCTTTTCAACTTCGCCAGCCCACGCCAGTCAAGAATGGCGCGCGGTAATTCGTGACCCGCAGCGGCGAGCTCTTCCAGAACTTCAGCATTTGTGGACCAGGCGCCCTTGGCGGTTTTGCGCCCGCCTGGAAGCCCCATTTTCTCGAACAAAATTTCTGAAATTTGTTTTGGCGAGCCAAGGTTAAATGCCTCACCGGCAATTTTATGCGCCTCTGCCTCCGATGCCGCCATGCGTTGCGCGAAAGCAGATGAAAGCCGCGACAGAACCATGGGGTCAATCTTCACGCCCTCCCGCTCCATCGCAACGATTACCGGGGCGAGCGGGCGCTCAAGAGTTTCATAAACTGTCGTTTTCCCTTCTGCAGCCAGGCGTGGCTTAAGCTTTTCATAGAGGCGCAGCGTAATATCTGCATCTTCCGCAGCGTATTTCGAGGCGTCCTTGATCGCTATCTGGTCAAAGGTTTTGGCTTTCTTGCCTGTCCCCACCACGTCGGAAAACTTAATCGTCTCATAGTCGAGATGCCGCTTGGCAAGTTCATCCATGCCATGACCACCTTTTCCGCAATCGAGTGCATAGGACATCAGCATTGTGTCATCGAACGGCGCCAGCGAAATGCCGTAGCGCGAGAGCACCAGCGCATCATATTTCATATTTTGCCCGACCTTCATCACTGCCGGGTCTTCGAGCATTGGCTTTAAAAGTTTTAGTGCTTTTTCAAGCGGAATTTGTTTATCCACATCAGCATCATCAAGCGCCAGCCCTTCGGCGCCATGCCCGAGCGGAATATAACAAGCGTGGCCGGATTTCGTCGACAAAGAAACGCCAACCAAATTTGCACGCATAGCATTTAGACTATCGGTCTCCGTATCAACGGCAATCACACCGCGCTCATAAGCAGCAGCAATCCATTTCTTTAGCGCAGTTTCATCAAAGACCGTTTCATAATCAGCTTCACCAGGCGATGACATGGGAGGTCCAGAGGCTACAATATGGTCAGCAAGGCCAACATCACGCTTCACTCTGTCGATTAGCCTGCCAAACTCCATCTCCTCCAGAAATGGCAGCAATAAGTCGAGATCAATTTCACGGGTCTTCAACGCTTCAATCGGCTCATCAATCGGCACATCTATGCGCAAGGTTACAAGTTCTTTTGAAAGACGCGCCTGATCTGCAAATTCAATTAAATTCTCACGGCGCTTGTTCTGTTTTATTTCACCAGCGCGCGCCAGCAATGTTTCAAGATCTCCGTATTCTTCAATCAACAGGGCCGCAGTT
>JAADIH010000225.1 GCA_013151435.1 Alphaproteobacteria bacterium | reverse complement strand
TGCAGCTGCGGCAGCTGGGCATGCAGCCCTCGCGCCGATCATGTTTGGGGTTCTCGCCGTAGCGGCGCTTTTCCTGGTGCAAACCGTCAACGTTAATTTTGGCGCCATCGAATGGCGGGTTGTTTGGGCGGGATTGACGGCGGTGATGGCGGCGGCGGTTGCCGCGATGCTGGCCGTTACCGGATCTCTTTCCCGGGAGAATGTTTCTGAATTGGCGGCGGTAGATGAAAACCGACGCTGTCAATGGTTTGCTGCGGCCTGGCGACCAGTGCGGGAATTGTTACCAGCAACGACGGCGATGGCAATGACGGCGATTGCTGGCGTGTTCGCGGTTGTGGCGCTGTTTGAGGTGGGGTTTGCTGCGCCCGTAAGTACTCTTTCGTTTTTTGTGTTGATCGCCATTGCCTCGGCGGTGTCGTTTGTATCCTTGCGTACAAGCATTTTGATAGTTGCACTGCTTGGGTTTGGCGTCATGGCTGCTGGATATCTTTATGCGGTGATGGGCATGCCATTACCTGCGTTGCCTGAGCGCCTCGTCGCCCTGACGCTCTGTGCGGTTGCTCTTGGTAATCTGACGATAAGCTGGCGTGATGCGGGTGATCGTTGGCAGAGCGCCCGTGACATCGCCGAAAATGCCCTTAGTGATGGTTTGCGGCGATTTTTATTTATGGTGGGTGTTGGCGCAGTCTCTTTATTTGTTTCTTCACAGACGTTTCAATGGCGGGCTGGCGAAGAAGCGGCGCAGTATCTATTGGCAACAGGGTTTTTCAGCTTGTTGCTCGCTCCACCCATGATGATCGCCATGAGTGCGCGCACCAGACGTCATTGAACACTCTGGTGCGACTGATCGATACCACGGACATATTTCATGACTTCCGCATCAATCGCGCGCCATTCAGGAAGGAAAGGTCGCTTGAAGCGATAAGTGATCTCAATATCCGCGTTATAGACATATGTGCGCCAGCATTCAGGGCTGACAATATCTTCATCTTCTTCGAAGCAAAATAGCGCAATCAAATCGTCATTTTCATCTGCGCCAACGAACAGCTCAGTATCTGCATAGCCATTTGTAGGAACATTTGCGCGCTGTTGTTTGAAGGCAAATTTTGTGAGTTGATAAGGCGTACGAACGCCGCGCGAATCAATGGTCTGAGGCAGATAAAGAATTTCAAATCGCTGAGCTTCACTAAATGACGAGTTGCGCTTGGAAATCAAGATATCGATGCGGCGTGTTTGCGGATCATTTTCAATAAATTCTCGGCGGTGCGCCGGTGAATATCCGTTCATCGTCGGCCAAAGAGCATAGAGAGAGATTTCCGTTCTCGCGCCACCGCGGCGGGCGCGTGGATAGACGGTGAAATTGGCCGTGGGCGTAAATATATGGCCGCTGATTTCAACGGTCACAGGTTCTTCGGTGATTGCGGGGCTAGGGCAAATCCCCCCGGATTTCCTCGACACTCGGCCCAACATAATAATAGAGGAAAATGGCGCATAAAATTAGCGTCGCCATGAAAATGCCCAGCGGATACCGCCAGCTAGACTCTTCTTTGACTTCGTTGCCGCCGAAACCGTAGCCACTATTCATAATTCAGTACTCACTCGCATTCATTGTCGAGGAGAGGTCATAGCATGAGCGTGCGGCTGAGAAAATCCCGTCTGAATTCTAATTCAGCAACTATTGCTCAACGGACTGCCATTTAGGGGGTAGGAGGCGGTCCTGATCGTGTCGTCATGGCTTGGAAGCTGTCTTGGGATTAGGGCTTGGGATCAGCCAAACGCGGCACTCTATAGGCCTCAGAAATCTTTGCATGGAGTGTCGGTGAATAGTTCTGCCAGGAAGTGCGGCCACGTGAAGAATCCACAACGAAGAGGGATTCTCGTGGTCTTAAATACGGTGCTATGGCATTGCGAACGCCCACGGCCGTCAGGTCACAATTGACCGCCCAGACATTATCCGCGATGCGAAAAGCGCTGCCGAGATTTTGAATGGCTGCTCCCACGCGACTGGCGGCGGCGTTGACGACGTCGAAAACCAGAATGAAGTTCGCGGACTGAACCTGTGGTTGTTCATTAGTGTTGCGCGGCCTGGAGTTATGCGGCCGAGATTTCTGGGCGCCATGTTTGCCGAATGCGTGATCGTCATTATGCGCAACGTTGGAGGGATTATCGTAGCCAAAAAAGCTGGAGAAAGCTGATTCCTGTTGTGCCTCACGCCAGGCGCGGCTGCCCGCTGGTGAAATTAGCGATACAGCAGATAGCCGCCCCGCATGGGCGTATTTTCGCATTTGCTTGGATGTATAAGGTCCGAAGATCTTATCATTGACTTTAATGCACCAATTTTCTGCGGCGAACATTTTAACCCTCTTCCATCTCAGGCATTTTAGCCCTTCTTGCCAAAGGGTGTTGCAAAGGCGGCGCCAGGGTCGTTCGGCAGTTCTTTATTAATTGCATCAGAAACATCGTCAATACGGTCAATAGAGCCCGTAAAGACAATGCCAACCCCAGTATCATGTCGGCGTACGACTTTTGCCGTCATCCGACCCAAAATGAGACGCGTGCCGAGAGGTGGTCGTGGGGCAATTTCTATGGAAGCCCCGGTCAGTGAAATGTCCAATATCGCACAGTCGTCAGAGCGACCATCTTCAAAATGGATGAGCGCCGGTTCATCATGCTTGATACGAGGCGTGTTGCGGCGCTCAAGGGAGCGATGGCCGTTATGCATCACTTCGATAATATCATCCGCAATACGGCTGGATTTATCACGCTTTTTCTCATAGTTGATGACAAAACTATTCTCGCTGGAACGGATGACAATTCCTTCGAAACGGCCAAGTTTGTTGATGTAAAGTACGATTGGCTTGCCAAAAGCGGGAGGGTTTTTTGTGCGCAGTCGAGCGCCCCCAGCAGAGACATTGACGACGATACAGGGGTGCTCTTCCCCTGCTTCGTCAAGAAAACGAGCTTTTAACGGCAGATCAACCCGCGCATATTTGCGCCGATCGCTGGCGTCGGCCGGGTCGTTTTTGGCCTGGCCAAAATCACCGGTATTTTTAACCATTGAGTAACCTGTCTCTAAGCGCGAGGTCACTATAGGCTTGTTTGGTGAACAAAGCTTTGCGCGAGACTTGGGTAATGCTAGGTAAAATGATGAACAAGCAGGGTTGTCACCTTGTGATTATTTAGAACACACCACTTTGGTGAGATGAGATTGAATAGGTTAAGGTTTCGAGATGTCTGAATCATCAGAACAATCCCCCTTCCGATTGAGACGTCCTGGCGGTGATGTTGATCCAAACCGGATTTTTAATGTTCCGGGCGTGATCCTGGCCATTGTTGGTTCGTTGGTTGCGATCTATGTTTTGCTGGCGTTTTTGCCGGAGCGAACGGCGCTGTTGGTGGAGTTCACGGCAGCAGTCTCGCCTCAACGTCTTATGCTTGGGGCGGAACGCAATGGCGGTTGGCTGAGCATGCTTTCGCCCTTAATCGCTCACATGTTCATGCATGCGAATATTCCGCATCTGTTTTTCAATTCATTGTGGCTTGTTGCGCTAGGCGCACCGATCGCAAGGCGGATGGGCGCGGAGTATGCCTTAAAATCAATGCGCAGCTTTTACAGCGCATCGCTATTTCTGACCTTCTTTCTTCTCAGCGGCATTGTCGGGGCGCTGACTTTTGTTGCCCTGCATTTGAATGAAACTACATTTCTAATCGGCGCTTCTGGCGGTGTATCGGGTCTGCTGGGTGGAGTGGTGCGTTTTGCCTTCAATCGGACATCCCTGTTGGGCGCGGATTACGCGAAGTTCAGCCGATTGTTCAGCCGACCAGTAGTGACTTGGTCAATTTTTGTTGTCATTTCAAACATCCTATTTGGGCTCTTTAGCGGCCCGCTCACTGGCGGCGCCGCTATCGCCTGGGAAGCGCATCTCGGCGGGTATTTCTTCGGCCTACTAACATACCCGTTTTTTGAATATATGGCGCGCGGTAGATGAGCGGCGCCTTGAGATATGCGCGGTTCAACTTTTTTCGCCGTATGATGGGTCCGTTCTCCAAAAAGACCCGACAGAGACGCATGGCGCAGCTGGAGGGGCTGCTAAACCTCCGTTCAGGCATGAAAATTCTTGATCTTGGTGGCCAGCCAGATATTTGGGATTTTGTGACGGAGCCGTTGGATATTACGATCTTAAACTTGCCGGGTATAGCATTGGAGCCACCCGCAAACTCCATCCATCAGTTTGAATTTATGGAAGGCGATGCGTGTAACGTCACAGCATATGACGATAAATCATTTGATGCAGTGTTTTCGAATAGTGTGATTGAACATGTGGGCGATGAAAGTAAGCAAAGGGCGTTCGCCAATGAAGTCAGGCGGCTTAGTGAGAAGTACTGGGTTCAAACCCCCTCAATCTGGTTTCCAATAGAAGCCCATACGGGAATGCCTTTCTGGTTTTTGATACCATCATCTATCCGTGCAAGGTGTATCAGTAGCTGGGGGAAAAAATTGCCAGACTGGACGGAAATGGTTAAGGGCACGACAGTGCTGTCAAAGCGCCAAATGCGGGACTACTTTCCCACAAGCACTTTCATTGTAGAGCGTAAATTCTACATTCCAAAGTCGTATATTGCCTACAAAGCGTAGTTAATGAGCCTTAGGCGGTGCTGTAACCTATTGCCCAATATGGCGTGTAAGTGCAATAATACCATCAATAAATGGAGGTAGTTATGAAAGTTGATCAAATTCTTCGTGCCAAGGGTGTTGAGGTGTTTTCAGTTCAAACAACGGACAGTATTGACAAGGCAATCTCTGTGCTGAGTGATAAAAATATCGGCGTCGTGATTGTAAAAGATAGTTCTGGGAAAATATCCGGCATCTTGTCGGAGCGAGACATCGTGCGTCATTTGGGGGTGCGTGGCGCCGCAGCGCTGACCATGAATGTAAGTGAATGCATGACGCCAGATCCGATCACTTGCGGGTTGGAGACGACCGTTGATGAGCTGATGGGGCTGATGACCGCGAAGCGTATCCGTCACCTTCCTGTGGTGACTGATGATACGGTGGTTGGCGTGATCTCTATCGGCGATGTGGTAAAACGCAAGATTGGCGAGGCGGAACAAGAGGCTGAGGCGCTAAAAGAATATATCGCCTCGTAGCGGATTGTTTCTGCGCGGCTGGGTTCAGCCATGCCCAGCCGCACCCAGGCGGTTGTAATATTGGTGATAATCAGTGGTTGCCGGTCGGTTTGGTCTATTTTGTGGCTAACCGTCTGGTATGCTTTCTAGCATTTCACGGCAGCAAATCCGCTGAATTGCTGTTTCAACACATAGGATATGCAGTCACTCTTGTGTGATGTGGGCGAAATGGTTTGTTGGTTGTGCTATTGAGGCCTGGGGCGGAAAGGAAATACACAATGAATCACAACAGAAAACACCTTTATGGCCTAGCTGCTTTGGCCGCTATAAGCTTTGCTGCCTTTGGCGTCGCGCAGGCATCCAACAGCGATGACGGGCGCGTCCTTGCGGGCTATGAAAAAACTGGTGAAGAGACGTCATGTCTGTCGCTTTCACGGGTGAGCAAATCAGATCCGATCGATGACTATGCGATTTTGTTCAAGCTTCGTAATGGCGACGTATATTTGAATGAGCTGCCTAGCGTATGTGTTGGCCTGGCGCGCAATAAACGCTTTAGTTTCAAATCTACGCAAAATCGGATTTGCTCTGGCGATACAATCATTGTCGCCAATCCGGCTGGCATGGATATTGGCTCATGTGGCTTAGGCACTTTTGAAGCGCTTACGGAAATTGAAGAAAGCCAAGAATAGAAATATTCTATCTTAAGAACTATGGCTTCGATCGCTAATGCTGATCGAAGCCAATATTATATCCGTATACAGAATACATATAATAACTATTAACAAATCGTTTTCAATGCGTAAACAAACCGATAATTCGTCATTAACGGGATATTAGTGCGCGGTCATTCAACATTGCCATAGTTAACCCTGTCGCGTTTGTGCTGCGGGGGATGAAGCAAGGGGTTTGGCGATGGCAATGATGATGGGGGCGAATGCGCCCGAATTTACAGAACCAGCATTAAGCAGCGAAGATATGTATCGTTTAGGTTTAGTTGCATCCACGGGCGGAGAGGCGGGTGAGCTTGATCTCGTTACCGCGCATAAATGGTTTAATCTTGCGGCGATGCAAGGCAATCTTGAAGCACGGGCATATCGCACAGAACTCGCAAATGAAATGACCACTGAAGAAGTAGCCGAAGCCCAGCGTCAGGCGCGGACATTTCTCTCAGAGCATCGGGCAAAACTTCACGCCTGATCAAAGCGGTGCTCTAAACGTCGCCGCCAGAATAGGCGGATGCCTCATAGGTTTCTTGTGAGGGGCTTGCCGGGGTGAGCTGATCCCGTGCGATTTGCCGGAATGGCGTTTTTTGCACCTCTGTAAGATTGGAAAAGACCGGCAACTTCACATTGCGTGAGCCGCGCCGCTGGTCTTCACTCATCGCATTCCAAATACGCTGACGTTCTTCGCGAAAAACGGCTCTTTCTTCGGGGGATTTGGCTAAGTATATGTCAGCGGTCGCAGCCTCGATTTTCCGGGTTTGCGAAAGGCGAAGGCTGGCTTGATAGAAATCCGCCGCCACCCGGTCGAGCATTAGTTTTTCATTTGTGGAATAATTATCCCACATTGCATTTTGATATTCGCCCACGGTCACAGAAACATTTTGCACACCGCTATTCTGGGCGAGGGCATTCTGGTGTCCAAATATGGTGAGACTGAGAAAAAGGCTTGAGACAACTAATTTACGCAACTGAACTTCCCCAAAAACTAATGGCCCAAAAATGACCCAGAAACTAATGGGCTATGAGCGCATGGGCCTGAACTAACGAGGAAAGGTGTAGGGGATCGGTCTTTCCGGGCGATAAAATTGCCCCTGATAATTTGGCGCAACTTTAGCGTTAACCGGTAACCACGAATTCTGGCATATTTGCGCGATCGGCCTTGCAAAGGGCGGGCGGTTGGCTTAGACGACCGTTTTCCTGCTTTCAGCCTGTTTTGGTCCCGGACGCGAGATTTGAGAATTCAGAGGTTTCTATGGCCGTTCCTAAAAGTAAAATCACCAGCTCACGGCGCGGTATGCGACGCAGCCATGACCGCCTGCCAGGTGCGACCTATATTGAGGACCAGGATTCTGGCGAATTACGTCGGCCTCACCATATTGACCTCAAAACCGGCAAATATCGTGGTCGTCAGGTACTAGAGCCTCAAGACGATTAAGGCCGTATTGCCTAGTCTCGACATTGAAATTTGAGCCATCTCAACGCCGCCTAAATCGGGCGGCGTTTGCTTTTGGCGCTGGCTTGGCCGTAGTCTGGAGCCGGGTTGACGGGCGAAATGAGGGATGATCATGGCGATGACTTGGAAAACCCCGGGAATATTTGCAGGACTTCTGCTGGCTTCCGGCTGTGTGGCCTATCCGTATGAGACAGCATTTTCCAGCTGTGATGGGGAAGCCGGTATTTGTTATCGATATTGCGAGGAGTTTGCAGACACACCGGAATACGCCAGTTGTCACGCTGCATGTGACGAGGAGGCAAACCAGTGTTTTGCCGGTGCCTATGACGCCTATCGTTACAGCGGCGCCCAATATACAGCTCGATATTCTCCCTATCCGTCCCCATGGTATGGGCGATACGGGTCCTGGTATCCAAATCGAGGCTATAGCTTCTCGTTTGATTACTACGGCCGGGGTTATGGAAATGGGCGGCGCCCTCGAAACCCCTATTATGGGTATGGTGGAGGCGGTCGCCGCCAACCTGGTAATCCACCATCAGGGGGATCTGGGAGCAGTGGAAGCGGGCAGCCCGCACCGCCGCCGCCCCAGGCGCAACCTCCTCAGTCTCCTCAGGCACAACCGCCCGCTAACGCTGGCAAGACGCCTCCAAGACGACGACAACCACGTCGCACACCGCGCACCAAAGATAATCCGGTCCGCGACGAGGATTAGTTCGCTGCTATTCGCCTGATGCTCTAGTATCGATTTGCGCTGGCGGACCGGCGGGTTATAGAGGCTCCAAATTCTGTTTTGGAGCAAATTCGGATTCATCTAAATCACAAATTTATCCTAGATTCTTAGTTGCGCGTTTCCGCAGGGAAAACCGGTAGCCACTTTTCCTCAGAAGCGCTCTGTAAATTGGAGCCTTTGTCTATGACCGCGATTGTCGATATCTTCGCCCGTGAAATTCTGGATAGCCGTGGCAATCCTACTGTCGAGGTGGATGTCACTTTGGAAGACGGCTCAATGGGGCGCGCTGCGGTTCCCTCTGGCGCTTCGACCGGGGCTCACGAAGCCCATGAGCTGCGTGATGGCGGCGCGCGTTATGGCGGCAAAGGCGTCCAGAAAGCGATTGCTTCTGTTAATGGTGAAATCTTCGATGCGCTCTCCGGGTTTGAGGCGGAAGACCAGACCTATATCGATGAGACGTTGATTGCGCTCGATGGTACTGAGAACAAAAGTCGGCTTGGGGCCAATGCGATCCTGGGCGTTTCTCTGGCAACGGCAAAGGCTGCTGCAGATGCTTCAGCACTGCCGCTCTATCGCTATATCGGCGGTGTGTCGGCGCGCGTTCTCCCGGCGCCGATGATGAACATCATCAATGGCGGGGCGCATGCGGATAACCCCATCGATATCCAGGAATTCATGATCATGCCGATTGGCGCCGAGAGCTTTTCTGACGCATTGCGCATGGGCGCGGAAGTGTTCCACACGCTTCGCAAAGGGCTGAAGGACGCTGGGCATGACACTAATGTTGGTGATGAGGGCGGCTTTGCGCCTGGCCTTAAATCAACCGATGAGGCGCTTGGCTTCATCATGACGGCTATTGAGAAATCGGGTTACGCCCCAGGTGAGGATATTTTTATTGCGCTCGATTCTGCGTCGACAGAATTTTATAAAGATGGAAAATACGAACTTGCAGGCGAGGGGAAGTCGCTCGATGGTGGTGCAATGGCTGCTTATCTGGCTGATCTAGTTTCGCGCTATCCGATCATCTCCATAGAAGACGGTATGGCCGAAGATGACTGGGATGGTTGGAAGGCGCTAACCGATATGGTCGGCGATAAATGTCAGCTGGTTGGCGATGACCTCTTTGTCACCAATGCAAAACGTCTACGTGATGGCATTGAGAAGGGTTGCGCCAATTCAATCTTGATCAAGGTCAATCAAATAGGGACTTTGACGGAGACTTTGAAGGCTGTCGATGTGGCTCATCGCGCGCATTATACGGCCGTGATGTCGCATCGCTCGGGGGAGACTGAGGATACGACCATTGCTGACCTTGCGGTGGCTACAAATTGCGGACAAATCAAAACGGGTTCACTCTCACGTTCCGACCGGCTTGCGAAATATAACCAGCTTCTCCGTATCGAGGAGGAGTTGGGTGATGTTGCACAATATGCCGGGCGCGATGCGATTAGGGGCTAGCAATGAGCACCCCAATCATTCGGGCGGCGACACCCGCGGATCAGGATGAAATCCGTGCGTTAATTTTTTCCATACTGAATGAGTATGATCTTGACCCAGATCCGAAGTCGATTGATCGTGATCTGGACGACATTGAAGCATTTTATCAGGATGGTTTCTTTGATGTGCTCGTGGCGGATGACGGCGTTATTCTTGGTACGGTCGCACTAAAACCAAACGGCGATGGCATCGCAGAATTACGCAAGATGTATTTGAAATCGAAATATCGTGGCCGGGGCTATGGTAAACGTTTGTTGAAACACGCCATTGCCAGCGCAAAAGGCTTGGGAATCAATCGGATCGAACTTGAGACGGCGCGGGTACTCGAAGAGGCAATCGGTCTGTATGAGAAATTCGGCTTTGTCCTCACCGAAGAGCGCGATGTCGAACGCAGATGCGATACTGTGTTGGTTCTGCACCTCTAATCGCGCTGTTAACGATTCATTAACCAATATTGATTCTTTTGAGTCGCAACAGTAATTTATAAATCGGCGGCAGATGTTGCGTTCCAAATTTATATTCAATGTACTTGCGCCTTCCTTCCTTTTGACCTGGGCGACCGCATTGGTCTACAGCGCGGTTTTTAGCGATACCGGCTATCGCGCTTTGTCTAATCTCGAAGCTGAGGTGGAAACGCTCTCCGAGGAAGTTACTGTTTTGCATGAACGCCGTGTGGCTTTGCAAAAGCGTTCAGTTCTTTTGAGTTCCAAGTCTCTTGATCCAGATTTGATCGATGAACGGATCCGCAGCGTGCTTGGCTACAGCCGGGAAGGGGATATTTCAATTTCCCGACGCGAGCTTGATCGCGCCTTAAAGAACCTCGCGAAAAGCGCCGATTAGTCCCATTTCGCAACAGCTGCGCTCGGCTTGTCCAGAGGGCAATGGCCGCGTAAGAAGTCCCGGTAAACCCCGGAGAACTTGATGTCAGCGGATACCGTAAAATCTAATCTCAGCGCCACGAAAGAGGAATTGCTGGGCTATTACCACGATATGGTGTTGATCCGGCGGTTCGAGGAGCGCGCTGGCCAGCTTTACGGGATGGGCCATATTGGCGGCTTTTGTCATCTTTATATTGGGCAGGAAGCTGTGATTGTCGGCATTGAGGCGGTCAAGAAAGACGGCGACCAGACCATCACAGGCTATCGCGATCACGGTCATATGCTGGCCTGCGGGATGGACCCCAAAGGTGTCATGGCGGAGCTCACGGGGCGCGAAGGAGGCTACTCCAAAGGCAAGGGCGGCTCCATGCATATGTTCTCCAAGGAGAAGCAGTTTTATGGCGGCCACGGGATTGTCGGCGCGCAAGTCCCCCTCGGCGTTGGCCTCGCCTTCGCCAATCGGTATCGGGAAGAGCCGAAAGTCAGCCTTACTTATTTCGGTGACGGCGCCTCCAATCAGGGGCAGGTTTTCGAGGCCATGAATATGGCGAAGCTTTGGAAGTTGCCGGTGGTGTTTCTGATTGAAAATAATCAATACGCCATGGGAACAAGCGTGACGCGGGCCCACTCCGAAACGCATCTATATCGGCGCGGCGCCTCTTTTGGCATTCCGGGCATGGAAGTCGACGGCATGGATGTGCTGGCTGTGCGCGAAGCGGCGCGTGAGGCTGTTGATCATGCGCGCACCGGCAAGGGGCCATATGTCGTGGAGCTGAAGACCTATCGCTATCGCGGCCACTCAATGTCGGACCCGGCTAAATACCGGACCCGCGAAGAAGTAGATGAAGTTCGCGAGCATAACGATCCGATCAAACGCTGTGAGCAACGCCTGATTGAGAACGGCTATGCCGATACAGCGGCGCTAAAGGCCATCGACAAGGAAGTCAAAGCGGTGGTCAAAGCAGCTGCGGACTTTGCTCTGGAAAGCCCTGAGCCCGCCCTTAGCGAGCTCTACACAGATATTACGGCGTAGAGTGTTTCCGAGGAAAAGCATGTCCCGGACGTGATCCGGGATGGTTCACCGGTTTTCCGTCCGGAAACGCGCAAGTGAAAATCTAAAGCAAATCATTGATTCTAATGAACTCGGATTTGCTTTAGTGAATTCATATTTATGCTGACAATTTTATGGAAAATATTCATCAAATAATAAATCATCAGTACTTGAATATAATTTGAAGATATCAAAACATAAATTATGTTCGATATGGTATTTATCTGACGTTGAAATTTATTTCTGGGCATCGAAATATTATTGCCCGTTAACCAAGCTCCCTTACAAACTATTAATTACAGCGCGGATAATCTTTGTGACGTGTGTGGAGCTGCGCGCAAAATCACGAAGGTATCATTATGAGCAATCAAACTGATCAACACGGCATGCAACCTATACTGACGGCCAAACATACCCGAGGTGCAAGGTTGTTACGAAAATTTGTGAGCGATACGCATGGCAATATCGCCATGATGTTTATTCTCATGAGCTCTTTATTGTTTTTGTTTGTCGGTGGATCGGTTGACTATGCACGATACAACTCCGTTCGTGCGGACATGCTTGCCTCTCTCGATGCTGCAAGCTTGGCAATTGCCCGTATGGAAGAATTGCACCCCAACATGACAGATCCCCAATTGATCACGTATGGTGAAAAATTCTTCGCCGAAAACGCTCAGAAGGAAGGCCTAATTCTTAAGCCGAGCAAGACGCCATATTCAACAATCAGTGAAATTGTTGCATTTGACCTCACCTCCGATACGACCAAGGTCAAGGCGTGCATCGATGGTACGATCAAAACCGCGCTGCTGTCCGTCGTCAAAATTGACTATCTGGATGTCAAACAATGCGTCGGCATCACCAAATTTGGCGCCGGCCGGATCGAGCTGGCATTAGTTCTCGACGTTACGGGATCGATGAGGTGGAACGACGATAATGGTGTCAAGAAAATCACGAGCCTGAAGAACGCCGTGACGGCGATGCTTGATGTCATGTTTGACACTGAGACGCAGAGTGACAATCTGAAAGTCGGCGTTATCCCGTTCAATACTCATGTCAATGCTGGCGGCGCGGCTCTAGCGCCTGGCAGAATTCATGGGGTGATCTCAACGCAGATTCTTTCTATCACGGCGCTCGTTTCATTCATGTTGATGAAAATGGCGACGTCGACATGAATACGAAAGTCAATCACTATAATCTGTTTGCCTCAGATCCAGATCGCAGCTGGGAGGGGTGTGTAGAATCTCGGCCGTATCCATTGGATGAGTTGGACACGCCGCCAGGATCGGCGTCATCGACATCGTTTCTTTCCACTGCAATGGCGCCGCTGTCATCTGGTGATGAACCGGACGCCACGACCCTCAATGCGCAGAATAACATGCCGGATATTGATCCGGCCTTATCGCTTTCTTCGCTCGCATCTTCATCAAATTCGCGTTTTGTCCCGGTGTTTCTCGGTGATGAGCCAGACTGCAACACGAGCTGGAACGGTCGTTGCGCATCTTATAATGGCAATTCCTATTGGGATCGTACTGAAACCTATTTGATTGGCGGCAGTAATTATTCACAGTATTTTTGGAGAAGCTGGTTTGTCGATCCTGATTCAAATTCCGGTATTTCAGAGAGCAACTATATAAACAGTCGATATATAGACGATGAGGATTATATTGGTCGATACGCTGGCGAGCCAGCGGGGCGTTACGCCAAGGTCGTGGAATTTTTCCGCTCCATTGGTGAGGATGCGGGATCGCTGACGTCGGAACAAACAGCGCTCAAAGACTTTATGGAAAATCTCGGCGTCAATGACTTCTACGATTCGGACATTACGTCTGCAGGAGATGGTTCATATGCAAACTCTGACGAATACATCCTGCGCAATTCATATGTTGGTTGGTGGAATCCGGCGACGCAGCAATATGACCATAAATATGATCTGCCAAAAGACAGCAGCAGTGATGGGCCTAACCCACAAGATTGCCCGCCGCCGATATTGGCAATGACGGATACTCGCGCCGATATTGACGGCGGTGACGGATCAGGTGGGATTATGGCCGACCTTGTCGCAACTGGGTTTACGAACATTGCGGAAGGTGCGGCATGGGGCTGGCGTGTCGTTTCCGATGGTCTTCCGTTTACTGAATCAACTGGCCCGAGCGATACCGGCCCTGGCGGCACAGACGAGGGCGACTGGCAGCGCGCCGTCGTGATCATGACAGATGGCGAAATGGACTTTTCTGACCGAAGCACGCATTGGGGCTCAAGGCCATCATCCTTTGGGTATGAAATCGAATCCCGCATGGGCGATGGTATTGATGAGGCGGATGGCGGCGGCGGCACCAATGGCAATATGGAAGACGAAGCCGAAAACAAGCTCTTACGTATTTGTCGGCGCATGAAGCAGGATGGTATTCTTGTTTTTACTCAATTGTGTTTGATGTGTCGGCAGGCAGCAATGTCGATACGATGATGAAAGCCTGCGCTACTGAACCAAACCAGCCATATTACTATAATGCGCCGGATGGGAACGAGCTTGAGGATGCATTTTCCAACATCGCGGCAGATCTGATTGATCTTCACATTTCTCAATAGGATGGCTTCACAGCGCAAGGAATGGAATAGGTCTATGGTTATGAGTAAGCAGAAATCTATCAAAGATAAACTGTCTCTGGCCCGTTGCTGCCAAAAGCGATTTGGAGCGCAAAACAGCGGGTCGGCAGCTATAGAATTCGCCATCGTTACACCAGTCTTTCTGGCTATGATGTTTTCGACCTTTGAAGTCGGATGGTTTTTCTATACGAACTCCGTGCTGGATGCAGCCACAGATATGGCTGGGCGTCAGGTGCGCACAGGGCAGGTTCAGGAAAATAGCAGTCTCGCAACACCGCAGGATCAGTTCAATTATCTGTATGGAGAGATCTGCGATGTTCTGGATACCTGGGGAACTTGTTCTTCGATTCTCACGATGGAATTACAAACCTTCGGAAGCTTTGCGGCGTTGGCGGCAGCAACCGACCCGATGAAATGTGCGGACTCGCCCCCTGAGGATATTGCCGCCATACCGTTTCAGCCCGGTAATGAATTGCAGATCGTGCGGGTGAGGGTTTGTTTGATTTACAATACCCTCAATCCTGCGATTGGCGCGAATTTAGCTGATGGCAGTGACGGCCAACGGCATCTGATTTCTACAATAATTTTCCAGAATGAGCCTTATGCTGAGGGAGCTTAAGCCATGACTAAACATGTTGGTATCGCTTCAGTGACGAGATGGAGAGGACTAAGGCGCGCGCTAAAATGCGATAGTGGCATGGCGGCGGTAGAGTTCGCACTCATTCTACCGATGTGTTTCTTTTCTTCGGCATGTTGCAAACGTCGGAATCACTTACCGTAAACAGGCGCGTTTCTAAGGCTGCCAATACATTATCCGATCTGACCGCGCAGCTGGACACGATATCACCTACTCAATTTGATAATCTGGTCACGGGCGTGTTGGAAATTATGAACCCATCTAGCCTTACTGGTGTTACAATAAAGGTTATAAGCGTTGTTCCTGATCCCAGTACCGGCGCTCCAATTGTGCATTGGAGCCGGGATAAGGATGGGAACACACCTTATGCAGCGGGCACGGACTATCTGGATCTAGATGATGCCGTTATTCTTGATGTTAGTGGATCAGTGATTGTTGCCGAAATATATTATCCCCATACACTATCTGTTGCGAATTACATTTTTCAGGGGCCTCTTGCTTTTGAAGAAAGGTCAGTGCGCTGGCCACGTAGTGCTGGCATTACTCGTATTCAATTCTGCACTTCACCTGGATCCTGCACGACCTAGGGTCTGTTGTTATAAGGTTGGGCGAAACCGTTCCAGTGATAAAAACTGAACCTCTGGATCCAGAGGTTTTCCCTGCGCAAGGTCCGCAAGCGCTTCGCCAATGACCGGTGCAAATTTAAACCCATGCCCGGATAAGCCGGCGGCAAAACAAACCCGCTCATCATGCGGGTGGTGATCAATAATGAAATGTCGATCAGGACTGA
>JAADIH010000154.1 GCA_013151435.1 Alphaproteobacteria bacterium | reverse complement strand
TGATAATATCATCCGCCCTCCTCTCATTATGGATAAAAATGGTGGTTGCAAACGGCTTATTCAATATAGTCACAAAACTTTTATATTGCTGTGTATGCAAAAAACTCAGAACTGATCATGCTGAACGTTTTAGAAAATGTTTTTTACGCTGCGATTAGACAAAAACTCAATTTTGTTGTATCTATTGTTCAAGCTTATGTTGTATCGATGCAGATGCATGCATGGCACGATACATCATCGTATCAAACCCAATATTGTTCGAATCTTCTTTTTATTTACATCTGTATTTTTTTTGTTCTGTATTTTTTAGTCAGGCAGCGCTCACCTTCCAATTACCGCTATTCCCCCGCGGCAAAATAATTCGTTGCGCTGCTCTTTCGTTATACGGTAACGAGCGTTAAAAGCCCGCTCTTATGTTGCACATCAATGACCTCACTTATCGGATTCAAGGCCGCTTATTGTTCGACCAGGCAACGGCTGCTATTTCGGCCGGCTGGAAGGTCGGCTTTGTCGGTCGTAACGGTTCCGGGAAATCAACGCTTTTGCGTATGATCAAGCGCGAGATTTACGCGGGCGATGAGGAAATCTCACTGCAAAAGGGCGCGCGCATTGGCTCCGTAGACCAGGAGGCGCCAGCCAGCGACGACAGCCTCATGGACACCGTACTACTCCAGGACACGGAGCGGACCGCCCTTTTCGCGGAAGCTGAAACGGCTACAGATCCTAACCGGATTGCGGACATCCAGACCCGCCTTGCTGATATCGAGGCTCATTCCGCTGAGGCGCGCGCAGGCGCGATCCTCTCTGGCCTTGGATTTTCAGCCGAGGCGCAATTGCGGCCTTGCGCAGAATTTTCCGGCGGCTGGCGCATGCGGGTTGCCCTTGCCGGGGTATTATTCGCGGCGCCGGACCTTCTCCTCCTCGATGAGCCAACCAACTATCTGGACCTTGAAGGCGCCATTTGGCTTGAGACTTATTTACGTAAATATCCGTATACGGCTCTTATTGTTAGCCATGACCGTGAACTTTTGAACAATGCCGTAACCCACATCATGGCGCTGGAGAACGGCAAGCTCTCTGTGCACACGGGGGGATATGACACTTATGAACGCAGGCGCGCAGAAGCCCGCGCGCAAGCCGCATCATTTCGGGAGCGTCAGGAAGCGCGCCGCCGTCATATGCAGTCTTTCGTTGATCGTTTCCGCGCCAAGGCGACCAAAGCCAAACAGGCCCAAAGTCGCCTCAAAGCGCTGGAAAAACTTCAAATTACAGTCGAGCCGATTTCAGAGCGCACGCAGCCCTTTCATTTTCCAAATCCCAAAACTATGGCGCCCCCGATCATTCGCGTTGTCGACGCCGATCTAGGTTATGAGGAAGGCAAACCGGTTCTACGCAAAGTCAATCTTCGCCTCGACAATGATGACCGGATTGCGATCCTGGGTCCCAATGGCGAGGGCAAGTCAACGCTGGTGAAAGCCCTTTCAGGCCGCCTGCCTCCACTGAACGGGAATATCTATAAGCACAAGAAACTCCGTATCGCCTATTTCGCTCAACACCAAATTGACGAGCTAAAGCCAAAACAATCGCCCTATCAGCATGTGCGCGAGCTGATCCCCGATGCGACGGAAGCTGAAACCCGTTCGGCAACAGCGCAACTCGGATTTGGTCCGGATAAGGCCGATGTTCTCGTGGAAAAACTCTCCGGCGGGGAGAAGGCGCGGCTGCTGTTGGGGATCGTTACCTTCCATGGCGCGCATTTGCTGATCCTCGATGAACCGACAAACCACCTCGATATTCATTCACGCGAAGCATTAGTCGAAGCACTCAATGACTTTGAGGGTGCTGTTCTTCTTATTACCCATGATGCGCATCTCGCTGCGGCTGTCGCGGATCGTTTGTGGCTCGTCAACAATGGTGTTGCGGCGCCCTATGATGGTGATCTTTCCGATTATCGCGATTTGGTGCTGGCCGCAAACAAGACGCCCAAAATCAACTCAACAAAATCGCCAACTGATGAGCGCGCCATCAGTCGCAAGTCCGCTGCAGATGCACGGCTCGCTCTTTTACCCCTAAAGAAGGCCGCCGATCAGGCGGAAACCAAACTTGAAAAGCTAAACGCCATTCTAGATCGCCTGAATGGTGCGTTGGCTGAGCCCGGTCTTTTTGAAAACCAGCTCATGCGGGCAACCAAGCTCTCCAAGGAGCGCGGCGCCCTTCTCAACGCCATAGAAAATGCGGAAACTAACTGGTTGGAAGCACTAGAGGCCCATGAAACGGCGCAACGTGATGCAGAATGATCGCTGTACTCACCTATCGAATTGTCGGAGCGCATCGAATATAGTGCGGAAATAAATTGAGGATACGTGATGAAAAAAGCTGCTGCTTGCGAAAACATGACAGAAGTGCGCACCGAGATTGATCGCGTTGACGCCGCCCTCGTCCAATTGCTTGCCGAGCGCTGGACCTATGTTGACCGCGCCTGGGAGTTTAAACGCCGACCAGAGGAGGCCTCAGTGCCGTGGCGAAACCGCGATGTCATTGACAAAGTCAAAGAGCGTGCAACCGAGGCTGGCCTGCCTCCAGAAATGGCCGAAGCACTTTGGCGGCAAATCATAGGTTGGGGCATTCAGTATGAGGAAGAACGGCTGAGAGGCAAATGACTAACGAGATCAATCCCGCTATTGGCGCCATGCTCAAAAACGCGCGTGACTGGCTCACCCATGAGCATTCGCTTTTCCGATCGCTCAATCTGGATCCGATACTTTTAGGCAAGGGCCAGGCTACTTTCGCGGTTGACCTGCCCGCGAGCTTCGCCAATGCGCAGGGCGTGATCCATGGCGGTCTGATGACGATCATCATGGATTCAATATTTGGGCTTACCGTTTTTACCGCCCTTGAGGAAATGAAGCCTATTGCCACAATAAATTTGCGCTCGGATTATATTGCAGACGCAAAAATCAATGACCGTGTTCTTTGCGCCGCCAAATGCATCAAAATCCGCAATGAGGTCGCTTATGTATCGGGGGATATAAAAACACAAAGCACCAATGTTCTACTCGCTACCGGTTCTGGCGCGTTCATGGTCGGCACGCGCGGCATGACGAAGGGGTCGCGCCTGTGAATGCTCATATCACAAAGATGATCGCAAATACTGCGATCGCACGATGGCTCGGTTTTTCGGTTGAAGAGATTGATGGAAACAACATTTACCAGCTGGCCTTTGACGAGCAACATATCGGCAATCCCGCAATTCGCGCGCTACACGGCGGCGCTATTGCTGCGTTTCTAGAATTTGCGGCACAATGCGAGTTGGTGGGAAAACTGGACACTGATGAAGTCCTCACAACCGTCAATATTGACATCAACTATCTCGCTTCATCCCGGGCGCAGGATATGAAGGGACGTGTGACCATATTACGGCTGGGTCGGCGCATTGCTTTTGTCGAAGCCATTGGCTGGCAAGTGTCAGAAGATCGCCCGGTTGCCAAGGCGAGTTTCCGCATCCGCATTGGCAAAGAAAAATAGAGCTTACATCGGCGCTAATCAGGCCCTGCTGATGGCGCCCGCGCATGATGCGCAGTGCGTCGCCGTTGGATCAATATCGAGGCGCTTTTCGGCAATCGCTTCGCCGCATTCCCCGCACCAACCGAATTCACCTTCATCCATCCGCATCAGTGTTGCATCGCGATTTTTCGAAGCTCAACACCGCGCCGGGCTTCTACAGCTTTGGCCATAGCCTGTTGTTGCAACGCGTCTTGTCGCGACAAGCGCCCAATGGATTGCTGGTCAAGCTCTACTGGCTTTCGCGCGTCGCTCGCTGCTTCGGACAAAGAAGAAAGCTCCGCTTTGCGCTGATTCAGCAGCAATCGAAACGCTTCCACATCACGGCCGGGAGGCGCGCTCATCCTTGCTTCTCCCAGCGGTCACTATCCGACTGCTTCCAATAGGTCACGTCATGCCCCATGGCGGCCGTGGCTTTCCAAAATTCGCGTGCACGCATTACACTCGGTTCGTCATGGCCATCAAAGATCATCACGCAGCGTTCGAGATCGCTAATTTCGGTTGGGTCGGCTTCAGCGCCATCAACCAGAAATAAGAGCTGCGGTGCGTTGGGCATGTCATCGCCCGTGGTCAACCAAACTGGATGAGCCGCTCCCTTCCCTTCAATCCCGTGAGGCAGGAACGCTTCATCTCGGTAAGTCCACAGATGATTATCCAACGCCTCCAGGCGCTCGCGGGAGGTCGCACGCACTACAGCCTTCCAATCGCGCTGCAAGATTTTTTCAAGCAGCCCCGTCAGCACATTTTCCAATGTTGCGCGCTCAAGGTGATAGAACAAAATTTCGGTCATGCGCTTTGATTTCTTTATTCTTCAGGAATATTCGCGCGATCATCAAGAAAGGCTCTGGGTCTTTGCACTCTACCACCGAGGGAAACCAGTTTCCAGAGCATTTGAACACACCGCTCTTATTCGAATTTCAAAATCAGCTTTTTTGAAAGTCCATTTCAGTTTATGAGACAAGCATGGCCGCACAAAAAATTCGAGAAACAGAACTCTACGCCCCGATCAAGTTGCTTCTTGAAGGCCAGGGTTATGAAGTGAAGGGAGAGATTGGCGCTGCCGATATGGTGGCGGTGCGCGGTGAGGAAGACCCGCTCATCGTGGAACTTAAAACCTGCTTTTCCCTTTCGTTATTTCATCAGGGTATTGAACGCCAGGGCGTCAGTGACACCGTCTATGTGGCGACGCCACACGTGACGGGAAAGGCCTTCCACAAATCACTTCAGGCCAACAAGCGTTTGTGCCGACGCTTGGGGCTAGGCCTGATGCTTGTAAGGATGAAAGACGGTTTTGTAGAAATTGTGCTTGACCCAGCCCCCTATAGGCCGCGCCAATCCAAAACGAAGAAAACCCGCCTGTTAAAAGAGTTTTCGAGACTGGTAGGCGACCCGAATACTGGCGGTTCCACACGTCAAGGCTTGATGACGGCTTACCGTCAGGATGCCTTGTCCTGTTTGAAAACCTTAAAAGAGACCGGCCCGATTAAAGCTGCAGAAGTTGCCCGCACGTCAAAGGTAGAAATGGCCCGCCGCCTCATGGCCGATAATCATTATGGCTGGTTTGAACGGGTTGCAACGGGAATATATGACCTTAGCCCCAAAGGACATGAAGCCTTGAACGAGTATGCGACTGAGATTGAAAAGATTTCATAACCAGCGAATTTTTATTCCTGTGAGGCTTCACGCAATTCCGAAATGCGTTTTTTGTTGGCGCCCATATCGCTATGCCCTACGCGAGAGGCAGAACGCACATGCACTGCATCAAAGGCTTTTCGAAACTCCACATCATCAACAAAGCCAAAGAGTTTGGAATAATATTCCGCCGCCAGATAATTCTCGTTTTGAACGGTAATGACACCGCCTGTCTGCTCGACGACAGCAGCCAACTGATCCCATACTGAGAGCGGGAGCGCCTCCACCGCATGGGTTGGCAGCGTTCCTGCTTCACTGCGCACACAGTTGGGTGAGGACGGACACTCAGCAAGCACGCCATCGACCAAACCCGGCGCATCGTCGTTCTTTGATTGCTGGGCCAGAAAATAAAAACTTCCCACTCCAAGAATTGGAAGTGCAATCACGATCAAGAGAATGATTTTCAGAACTGACATGATGAAACCTTATGTTAAGCGCCGATCACTTCTCAAAATTCGCCCGGATATATTCATCAAGAAGGCGCACGCCATAGCCTGACCCGCCCTTCGGGATTGTCGCTTTGTCTTTTGGATTCCACGCCATGCCGGCAATATCGAGATGCGCCCAGGAAACGCCCTTTTTGATAAACCGTGCAAGGAAAGCAGCGGCCGATGAGGAACCTGCGCCCGCACCGCCGACATTATGCATATCGGCAATATCGGATTTCAACATATCGTCATGGTTTTTAGTGAGCGGCATTCGCCACAATAGATCACCAGTCGCCTGCCCCGCTGCATCCAATTGCTTGGCGAGCTTATCATCTTTGGTGAACATGCCGCCAAATTCATGAGCAAGCGCCATAATGATCGCGCCGGTTAATGTCGCAAGGTCAATCACTGCGGCTGGCGCGTAGGTTTCTTGCGTCCACCACAATACATCCGCAAGGACGAGGCGCCCTTCGGCATCGGTGTTGATGACTTCAATAGTTTGTCCAGACATGGATTTGACCACATCACCGGGGCGTTGCGCATTTCCGTCCGGCATGTTTTCAACAAGACCGATGATACCAATGACATTGGCATTGGCTTTGCGACCGGCAATCGCCATCATCGCACCGGTTACGGCGCCAGCGCCACCCATGTCCCATTTCATATCTTCCATGCCCTTGGAGGGCTTCAGGGAAATGCCACCCGTATCAAAGGTCACGCCTTTGCCTACAAAACAAACCGGCGCATCATCTTTTTTACCGCCCAACCATTCCATAGCGACAATTTTTGATTCGCGCACCGAGCCCTGTCCAACACCAAGCAATGATCCCATACCGAGCTTTTTCATCTCAGCTTCGCCAAGAATTTTGACTTTAACACCAAGCTTGGTGAGCGCCTTGCACCGCGCCGCAAAAGATCCAGGATAGAGGATATTTGCAGGCTCCGACACCAGATCGCGCGTCATGAACACGCCGTCGCCAATTTTATCATGCTTGGCAAAGGCCGGCTTAGCAGATTTGGCTGGAGTGTTGATGCTCATTTTAGTGAGCATTGGTTTGTCTTCAGCTTTTTCTGTGGTGCGATATTTATCAAAACGGTAGCTGCGCATACGCGCGCCATAGGCAATGCGCGCCGCCAATTCGCCCGCCTCGATTTTCTTCGCTGAAAATCCTGACAACGCAATAACCGCAGATTTTTCCCGCATAGGAAACAGTCTGGTAACAATGACTCCGCCCAGCGATTCCGCATCCAGAAGGCTGAAGTCTTTTGACGCTCCGGCGCCGATCAATACAATCCGGCTATTATCGATCTCTGGGGGTGAGACGATTTCCAGAACTTTCCCTTTGCCGGGCTTAAAAGCCGCCGCTTTGACTGCTCGCGCTATGGCGCCATCTGTTTTAGCATCCATATCAACGTAAGACTTAGGCGGCTTTCCGTCTTCAAAAAGTGGAATGATAATGGCGCCGCTTTTTGGCATAGCAGCTGCGGAAAACGTAATTTGCATGTGACCCTCTTTTAATTGCCCACGATTAATTGTGTAGCGCGCCTTTGGGCCCTCGCATGACTTGTGCTAGGCCCGGGGGATTGAATTGCGGTAATCTTATGGCTTTGCGGCATAAAGGAAGTCCGGCGACTTGAACAGTCTCGACAAATATATTCTTCGCCAATGCTTGGCGCCGCTGGCGATGATCCTCTTTGTCACCACCGCGATTGTGTGGATGACACAAATTCTGCAGCGCATCGATATCATTGTGGAATATGGTCAGGGATTTGGCATTTTCTTGTTTTTGAGCATCTTGATCATCCCAAGTCTGGTTGCCGTCATCATCCCTTTCGCCCTTTTCGGCGCCGCAATATTTGCGCTTTACCGCTTTCATTCTGATAGCGAAATCGCGGTTATGTTCGCCGCCGGCGTCAGTCGATGGCGGCTTTCGGCGCCAATTTTATTGATCACGCTGGTTGGGGCTGCAGCTACGCTTTACGTCAATGTGGATCTGATGCCGCGCAGCTACCGGGTGCTCAAACAGTCAGTAGCAGATATTCGGGCGGATTTTGCCAGTTCATTATTACGCAGCGGTGAGTTCACTACTGTTGTGGACGGCTTTACCATTTATGTGGATGAAGCGCGTCCCGGCGGACAATTTGTGGGGCTGTTAATCCACGATTACCGCAATGGTGAAAACCCAGAAACTTATATGGCGGAACGCGCCATTTTAGAGGACGGCGAAAATGGGCCGGTGATGCTGTTAAAGCGCGGCAACATCCAGCGCGTCGCGCGCTATACAGGTGATGTTAGCTTCATCCGATTTGACGAATGGGCCATGGGTTTGGGCAGCATCAAAAAAACACCCGGCGAGCTGCAGCTGGAGTTGACTGAACGCTATCCTGGTGAGCTGTTAAACCCTGACATGAGCAAACCCTATGATCGCGCAAATGCCGGAAAGTTAATTGCTGAAGGCCACGCTCGTTTCGCGTCTCCCTTATACGCCTTTGCTTACGTTCTCACTGGCCTTTATGCGATGATCGGCGGCGCCTATAGCCGCCAGGAATATTTTCTTCGGGTTACGGCAGCAGCTGCAGTCGTATTCGGTTGTCGTATTCTCGGATTTGTTACGCAAAGTCTCGTAGAGACCTCGGGCGCCTATTGGCTCCTCTATGCGATCCCAGGCAGTGTCGCCGCGTTTTTCGCTGTGTTGCTATTTTCACCATTTACCCAGTTTCGCTCTCATGCCAGGTCGGCAGCGCAAGGGACCTAGAAAATGCCGCCAGCAACACTTTTTCGGTACATTGCCATGCGAACGCTGATCGGCGTTGGCGCCCTCATGGCCATTCTCACCAGCCTCATCTTGCTCATCGACCTGATCGAGAACATGCGCTTTGCTGGCAAAGTTGCCGAAGGCAGTTTTGGACTGGCGCTCGGCCTGACTTTGATGCGCCTCCCTTCGCTGGCGCTAACTCTGTTTCCTTTCGTGTTTTTGTTCGGCTCGATCTGGGCTTTCAATCAGTTGAACAGACGCTCCGAAATATCGGTGATGCGGTCAGCCGGCCTATCCATTTGGCGGTTGCTCGGACCATCATCCCTCATCGCTGCTGTTGCCGGACTATTGATCATCACAATTTTTGACCCAATATCATCAGGGCTCCTTGCCTACGCAGAAGACCTGAAATCCGACAAAGAAGACTCTGACCGCAGCGTCGTCAGTGTCTTGGGTGACGGCATCTGGTTGCGCCAGCGCGATGCGACATCGCAAATCATCATTAATGCTCGAAATTTCGATGCTGAACGCGCTGCCCTCGAAAGGGTAACCGTCTGGCGATTTGGCCCCGAAAGCGTCTTCCTCGAGCGCATTGATGCGGCAGAGGCGTTTTTATCCGGGAAAACCCTGGAGCTTCACGATGCGCGACTGAAATCCATTTCCGGCCAACAAGTCCATCGCACTCCTATCTACGCCATTCAGACAGTACTGACGGCAGCAGACCTACACGAGCGTGTGGCGTCGCCTGAGACAATGTCATTGTGGCAATTGCCACGTTTCATTGTGCTTGCGGACGCAGCGGGGCTGCCAACCACACGCTACCATATTCGATTCCACAGCCTTAGCGCCACACCGCTAAAGCTCCTTGCTATGGTCCTGATCGCGGCGGCGTTTTCATTGCGGCCGGTGCGCATGGGAGGGATGCTGGAGCTGCTGATCCTCTCGATAGGCGCAGGCTTTCTATTATATATCCTGTCCGAGATTTCCACAGCCCTGGGCGAGGCGGAATTGGCGCCAGTCGCCCTAGCAGCCTGGGCGCCCGCGCTAATCGCGACGCTGATTGCTGTGACTGCACTTTTGCATTTGGAAGACGGATAGGGCCTCGACTGGCTAGACCTCAGCCAATCCGTCATTTATCGATTACTCAGCGCGACAGTTTTTGATTCGCGCTTTTAGGGAGTGGTTTTGGGTCGCAATCGCCGCATCGCGCGAATGTGCATGACTGCTGCTTTGGCGGGCGCCGGAGCGGCCTTTTCCCCATGGGCGTCAGTCTACGCTGCAGGCGAGCTCTTACCCCCCGGAGATCCATCCTCCTCAGACCAGGAATCACCAGACGAAGTCTTGTTTGAAGCGGATATGGTCTCACGCGAATATAGTGACGGCCCCATTGTTGCCGAGGGCGATGTCCGTGCATATTTCGGAGAGCGTTATTTACGCGCCGACAGGCTGATCTACGACCCTCTCAAAGATATTGTGATCGCCGAGGGCGACGTATCCATCACTGACGAAAATATGGAAACGGCGTTTTTTGGCAGAGTGGAGCTTTCAGGGGATTTACGAGATGGAATCGCTGAGAATTTTAGCGCGCTATTGAAAGATAATGCACGCCTCGCCGCAGCGCATGCAATTGAAGAACAGGGTGCGCGAACTCGGCTTAGCCACGCCGTATATACTTCATGCGAAGTTTGCAAAACTAGCGGCAAAAACAAAGGCAAAAAGAAAACACCAACCTGGCGAATGAAAGCCTTGCGCGTTACCCGCGACAAGGAACGTAAAGTCATTCGCTTTTATCACGCCTTTTTCGAAATCAAGGGCGTTCCGATTCTTTATATGCCGTTCGTTCAAGTCCCCGACCCATCCGTAGAAAGACAATCCGGGTTTTTGCCTCCACGCATTGGGGCCTCCACCCGCCTCGGATTTAATATCGAAATGCCTTATTATTTGGCAATTTCTAATTCCCAGGACGCTACATTCTTCCCAAAATTCACCGCAAATGATGGCACTTTATGGCAGGGCGAATATCGCCGCCGCGGCAAGCATGGATATCACGTGCTTTCCGGCGGCATCATAGATTCCCCGAATCAACCTGAGCCTTCACCTGGCGCCCCGGGCATACCGTTTGTTGAAAGTCCGCCGGGCGTGCGCTGGCACTATTTCGGACGCGGCTATCGCAATTTCGGTAAAAGCTGGCGCGTTAGCTATGACTTTGAACGCGTTTCTGATGATGACTATTTGAAACAATATGACGTGGAACGTCGTGGGGATTTGCGTCAAGAACTAAACCGCGGGCGCACTAATCAGTTGCGCAGTAATATGCGCGTGGCCTGGACCAGAGGCCCCAACGAGCTGACATTCGACACTTATCTATTCCAAGGGTTGCGCCCACCAGATCCGAACCTGCCTGTTCAGATCGATGCATCCAACACACCTTATGTGCTCCCGCTCATCAATTATAGGCGACACCTCAAGACAACGATCGCTGGGGGACGGACCTCAATCGGCGCCAACATCGCATCCTTATACAGAACCGGCGGCACGGACTCGCAACGTTTTACGGCAAGCGCGAATTGGGATCGCGATATTATCACGCGCAACGGTCATCGCTTCAAGCTGTTCGCCGAATTGCGCGGGGACGCCTTCTTTTTTCAAGATCTTGATCAGGGAACAGAATTACTGCCCGGCGTGCCCGGTGATTCAACGCAGTTTGTCTCACGTTTTGCACCATCGGCAGGCGTTGAGTGGTCGTACCCAGTTGCCCGTGACGTGGGTAATGCGCGGTTGCTGCTCGAACCCCGTGTACAGCTGGTCGCCAGCCCGTCCAACATAAACTCCTCGGAGATCATCAACGAAGACTCGCAAAGCATTGAATTTGATTATGCCGGATTGTTCGATTTCAATAAGGCGACAGGATATGACGCTTTCGAAGACGGACAACGGATGAATGTCGGCATATCCGCATCTGCAATATGGCCGAGCGGGATCACTGTAGAAGGCTCGATCGGGCAGCAATTTCGCATCCAAAGTACGGATGCATTTAATACGTCAGTTGGGCTTGGCGACACCCAATCAGACATCGTTGGAAGTTTGAATTTCAGATATAAATCACTTCTTGGTCTCGAAAATAGGTTTCGAATTGATAATAAAACAGGCGATATTCAACGCGCGGAATCGATGGCGTTCTTTCGGGCTGGCCCCGTGAATGGCGCTGTCAGTTATGTGCGGCTGAATGAAGAAAACGCCTTGGCAAATCTCGTCCGCCGTGAAGAGCTAACGGCGCGCGGAAGGGTCAAACTGAATGATAATTGGTCAGTTGGCGGGGCCTGGCGGCTTGACCTCCAAGGAAATCGCACCATCAGGCAGGATTTCACCATCGGCTATGAGGATGAGTGCTCTACCTTTGGCCTTACCTATCGTCGTGACCGCACGAGAAGCACAACCTTAAAGCCCGATAATGCTGTTTTGTTGAGTTTCACATTGAAAACACTGGCTAATTAATGACCTGCAACAGTCGGAATTGCATTGTTTCTACGTACAGCGTAAATGACGGTAAGCGGCCTGGGCGGCAATGATAGCGATCGGTAGCGGCGTGAGCCGCCCAATGAGCAGATTGGCATGATAACGATGCGTATTTTTTCTTTTACTTCAATTGCTTGTGCAGTTTTTTTCATAACTTCTCACAGTTTTGCCCAACCTCAATTGGATAGTGAAACTGTAATTGAACGCTCTGGCGTTCCCCGCGAAGCCGTGGCGGCAATCGTCAATGAGGTCGTAATCACCACATATGACCTGCGCCAGCGCATGCAGATGATGCTGTTAACTGCGGGCGGGCGGGTGCCAATAGAAGCACGGGCGCAGCTACAACGCCAAGCCCTGCGCGACTTGGTTGAGGAGAAGCTGAAACTCCAGGAGGCTAAAGAATATGAACTCGAGGCTACACCGGAAGAGATTGAGCAAGAATTAGTCAATCTTGCTGCTAAATCTAACCTCCCCCGTGATGCCTTCGTAGAAGTACTGGAAACCAACGGCATATCAATCAAATTACTGGAAGAGCAAATCAAAGCGGGCATTCTCTGGCCACAACTGGTGCAAGGCCGTTTCCGGGACCGAATTCGTGTCAATGACGATGAAGTTGAGAATACACTCGATAGAATGCGTGCCGATATAAGTCTTAATCAGTTTCGAATTTCTGAAATATGCATACCGGTTGATGACCCATCGCAGGCACAGCAATATTATCAAGGCGGCATGCAGCTCATTGAGCAAATGCGCGCTGGGGTTCCCTTTTCGGTTGTCGCCAAACAATTCTCCGCATGCACCACAGCCGCAGTTGGCGGCGATGTAGGCTGGGTGCGTGCTGGCGAGTTACCACCAGAATTAGATGCAGCAATTCGAGAATTACCAGCCGGGTCAGTAACAAATCCAATACCGTCTCAAGGCGCATTTATCATCCTCGCAGTACGCGAAATCCGCCAGGCCGTTGTCGCTGGTGAGCCAACCTTTATGCTCGCCCATGCGACCGCCTCAGAAGCAATCGGTGAAAACGCCGCCCGCTTTGCCTTTGAAAAGCTGGCAACCGCAGATGCCTGTACAGGTCGCCCGCTACGCATCGACCTTGGCGAGGGCGTAGGCGTATCATTTCTTGAAAATATGACGATTGGTGACATCGATTCACGATTTTCGGATTTCATCGTAGATCTAGAGCGCGGTGACACTAGTCCACTCATCAAAGCGGACGGCGCCTACCATGCGGCTTATGTCTGCGATAAAGACGAGGGATTAGGGCTTCCGTCGCGAGAGTCACTGGAAGATAGGATTTACTCCCGTCAGCTCACACGTATCGGGATGCAATATCTGCGCGATGTTGAGCGCAAGTCGTTAGTCGATATAAAGCAAAAAGACCTGATTTCGCTCACCGGATAAAGAGCTGTCGCAAGTGACGCTATCTCTCATCTTACCCCCGCTTGCACTCACCATGGGCGATCCTGGTGGGGTCGGCGGCGAAATTACCGTGAAAGCCTGGCGTGTACTCCGCGAATGTGGGCCCGTATTCTTTCTGATCGACGACCCGACTAGACTGCGAGCGCTTGGCGCTGATGTTGAAGAAATTTCAGCCCCCACCCAAGCCCATGCAATATTCAAAAAGGCTCTGCCGGTCATGGCGCTAAAGGCGCCCACTAAATATACGCCGGGTGTCTCAGACATAGCAAACACAAAAGCAGTTATAGAAAGCATTGAACGGGCTGTCGCGTTTTCCCTTGATGGAAGCGCCGCTGGCGTTGTCACCAATCCTATCCAAAAGTCTTCGCTTCTCGCCCATGGCTTTGGATTTCCAGGGCATACGGAGTTTCTGGCTAATCTCACGAAAGACACTCCCATGCCCGAGGGTCGACAGCGCGGCGCGGTGATGATGCTAGCTGGCCCGCAATTAAAAACTGTTCCCGTAACCATCCACCAATCGGTCAAAGACGCCATCAAATCTCTGACACCAGATTTGATAGTCGAGACTGCACTGGTCGTTGCTCAATCTCTTCACGAAGATTTTGGTATTGCCGCCCCTCGCCTTGCCATCTCCGGACTTAACCCGCATGCCGGTGAAGAGGGCATGATGGGCGCAGAGGATGCATTGATCATCGCCCCCGCCATCGACATGCTGCGTGAGTTTGAGGTTGATGCGCGCGGCCCCCTACCCGCGGACACAATGTTTCACGAAGAGGCTCGCGAGAATTATGACGCCGCTATATGCATGCTCCATGATCAAGCTTTGATCCCGGCAAAAACCCTGAGCTTTCACGACGCCGTAAACGTGACGCTTGGTCTGCCGATCATCCGAACATCGCCCGATCATGGCACAGCACTCGATATTGCGGGTAAGGGCGTCGCACGTAGCGATAGTCTGATTGCCGCCCTACGGCTCGCAGGGGAAATGGCAATGGGCCGATGCGCATCCCATGACGAATAAACTACCCCCCTTGCGCGAGGTGATTGAGGAATATGACCTCGGCGCCAAAAAGTCGCTTGGCCAGCATTTCCTGCTTGATCTCAACATCACCCGCAAGATTGCACGCTTGGCAAACGTAAAGCCCGGTGACAAAGTTCTTGAGATCGGGCCTGGCCCCGGCGGCCTCACAAGGGCATTATTAGAAGCGGGTGCGAATGTCATTGCGATCGAACGCGATCACCGTTGTATTGAGGCGCTCACTGAACTTACAACCTATTACCCTAGCAATCTCAAACTGATCGAAGCTGATGCTCTGGCTGCAAATGAGCAAAAGATTCTTGACGGCGCGCGTGTCAAGATCATTGCCAACCTGCCTTACAATATCTCGACGGAGTTATTAGTGAAATGGTTGAAGGCCGGACCCGCACTTTGGTCAGTCATGGCGTTGATGTTTCAAAAGGAAGTCGCTGACCGTATTCTCTCAGTACCCGGCCCGAAAACATATGGGCGTCTCTCCATCATCGCCCAGGCGTTGAGCACACCTTCGCGCGGATTTGATTTGCCTGCACGGGCCTTCACGCCGCCGCCAAAAGTCGATTCAACAATTGTGTTATTTG
>JAADIH010000091.1 GCA_013151435.1 Alphaproteobacteria bacterium | reverse complement strand
AGGCCCGCCATTACAAGACTGCCGCCGCTAGGCAGTTCCACTGTAGTATTTGCGCGCCGAACGGAAAGCCCTGGGATTGAGAGGCCCGCGGTGGTCGTAAAGTTTCCATTATCATCGACGGTCGTGGCGCCGGGTACAAAAAATGAATTCTCAGTCGTAACTTCACTGACTTCAGTGGATATTTTTAGGTTGATCCGCCCTTTACTCATAACCAGCGGCGTGAAACCTAGACCAACACCAAATTCCTTGAACTCTATGGTGATAACACCATCATCCTGGCCAACCGGCACTGGAAATTCACCACCTGCGAGAAAATTCGCAGACTCACCGGACAGAGTAGTCAAATTTGGCTCGGCAAGAATTCGGATCAACCCGTTTGATTCAAAGGCTTGAAAACTGGCGTTCAAATTTTGCAATGTTCCAGTGGGGTTCGGACGGGAACCTGTTACCCCTAGTCCACCAGTCGTAGCGACAGCATTTGCTGCTGCAAAGGTAAACGCCATGTCCGTAAGTTGGACTTGACCACTTGTCGATACACCTAACTGCTTCATCAATTGACGCTGCATTTCAACAATTCGAACCTTCAACATCACTTGTTGTGGGTCTCGAACTTTCAACATATTGATGACCTTGTTCGGATCATCAATAAAGCGCCCCGCCAGATCACTGGCGTTTGCCGCCTCTGCCGGTGTTTGCACAGTGCCGCGCAAAACTACATTGTCATTTACGGCATCAATTTCAATCCGGCTGTCGGGCAATATGCGACGCATAATGTCGACTAGCGCATCCATATCGCGCTCTACGCGTATCTCGAGATTGAGAATTTGACGTCCTTGCGCATCAAAGAAGAATGCATTGGTCTGACCTACTGTGAGGCCGAGAAGATATACCCGGCGTGGCGTTCGAACAACGGCATCAACTACAGAAGGCTGTGAAATTAAAACATCAGCTGCTGCATAGGGTAATTCTACAATCGCTGCTTTATCAAGCGGCAGGATGATGCTTTTTGAAACAGAACTTGAACCGCCGGTATCTATCCGGACTTGCTGGATGCCGCGCTGCGCCGCCGCTTTTGATGGTGCGGCCATTCCTAAAGCAACCATCGCAAGTGCTGCTAACCCGGTGCGGCTTGCGCATTTACCGAATTTTTTAAAACCATTTAAGAGAAATATCATTTGTAACACCTGATCAATCCTACTCATGAGCGGCCATAGCGAATAACAGTCACATCAGAAGATCGCTTTCCTGATGCAACAACATCGCCCTCCGGTGTAAAAATACTGCGCAATACAAGGCTTATCGAGCCTTGCCCGCGTGCGGTAAGAAAAACTTCTGCATCATCCGGAGTCAGTTGCATCGTCACATTGGAACCATCAATGTGAGCACCCTCAAGACTTTCCGAGTACGTTGTATTTACAGCCAGAACTCGAACGTCTTCAAATAACACTCTTGTGCGGCCACCACGATTGCCGGTAGTCAGAACATCAACGCGATCGCCTGGTAAAATAAATCCACCCGACGCTGTTTCAGGAGAAACACGCGTGGTTACGGCTCGCATGCCTGGCGCAATGATAGCGGCCATAAGGCCAGAATTTCCGGCTTTAACAACTTTGGCTTCTACCAGCGGCTCTCCAGTAACGATCAATGATCGAGCAACAGCTGTTGTCAGGCCTTCGCGTGCTTCAGGCATTTCATCTGTGATGAAAGTTGGCTGAACTGCTTTCTTTGGCCAAGCTACCCAACGCGTATCATCCAGAATTAAGCGTTCACCGCGCAATATATCCCGCGTCGAAACAAGAACACGCACCGTTTCTTCTCTGGATGGTTGAACAATTTGCACGGGTGATTCACTCGGCGACATTGTCAAAACCAGAAAAAATGCGCCAGCACCAGCAAGCAACGCTATACCCAGACCTGCAACAATTCTTACATTCATCGTTATTTACCTCAACTAGCGACGCAGATTGCAGTTGGCGTCAACCGCAATCAGTGTCGAATAAACTCCTCAAAACTACGTTAACCGACCTTGTTAACCGCCAAAGACCAATTGAAAGAAAGGTGTTTGTGAAAAGCTAAGAATTCCTCCGCTTGCGATAGCAACTCCGTACGGAATGTCCTTCTTGCGATCATGCAGCTCTAATAACCAAGGCGCATGAGAGTAAATCGGCAAGATGGGCATTTTGCGAAACATCATGATTATGATGGCCAATCCGAGACCTGAGAGCGCAGCCAAAAACAAAAATGAGCCCAATGCGCCGGCCCCAAGCCAGGGCGCTGTAGCGGCAATCAGCTTTGCATCACCGCCGCCAATGACACGACCCGCATACAGCCCAAAGCCCAGCGTTAAAGCCCCGGCGCCAATCAAGAACCCCTCCAGAAGGGTTTCCAGCGACGCGCCAACAGCTGCACCAGCCGCTGGGTAAGCGATAATCAGCGTAATCGATATCCAATTTGGTATCTTGAATTCGTAAATGTCATTTGCCGCAGCAACAATTAAGGCAGCGGGAAATATCGACAATAATAAATATGGAACCACTAGGAGCTCTCCATTAGAATGGAAGGACAATCCTACGCTGAGGGTTATTAATGTTCAGTTAGACATAAATAAAAAAAGGGAGGCTTTTCAGCCTCCCTTTATTCAAAACTCGACGGATGAACCGCCGATTGACCAATTATATTAACTGGTCATTTCTGTGTTGATTTCCGTGAACGTGTTGTTCAACGTACCGCCGAGTGATTTAACCGCTGCAATAATGGCAACAGCAATAAGAGCAGCGATAAGACCATATTCGATGGCCGTAGCGCCGTCTTCGTCGGCTTTAAATCGATTAATTAGAGCTTTCATTTGTCGACTCCTACTTACTCTTCACTTGCACCGCCAAAAAGGATTTCCTTTTAGGCGAAATAACTATGCTATCAATGAGTAAATAAAGAATAAACCTTCTGTAATATTTATTCCGTATACTTACGTTATAGTTAATTAGAATTAACCCTAACCCGCAAGCTCATTCAGCCGACTAATATCATTGATTACCATGCCAGGATAGTCCCGCTCTGCTATACCGTCCTGAATCAAAGTTGCTACAGCATCGGCCGTCACGGCCTCTTCCACGCCGGCCTGGTCAGCAAGCTGACGATGCTTTGGCATCTGCTGAATACGCCATTGGCCAGTTGTCATATCGCGTTTTACAAAATTCAAAAGGGCCGTATACACTCGCTGATGCGGCGCCGGTTCAGAGAATGTCATCTTCAACCGTGTATCTGATAGCTCTTGCGCAAAAAACATAGCTACATTACGCATTAATGACGGACGCTGAGAAGCCAACACGCGAAATGCCTCAGCATCGAATACTATCAAACTAAGGTCTTCCTCTGCAGTGACCGACACAGTCTGAACTGCCTCTCCCTCGAATTCGAGCACCGCCAGTTCAAGTCCAAATACTGATCCCGCCTCAATATCTTCAATCACAACAGCGCCAGTTTTGGGCGCAATACGCGATATGCGCGCGCGCCCAGAAATAACAACGAAAAATTCGCTGGCATCAAAGTTTCCCGCAGCATACACAGTATGTCCGGCATCATATTGGCGATGATCACAGTTTGCACAGATCACGTCCATGACAGCGGATGGCAGATCGCTAAATATTGAAATTGCAGACAATTCACCAACGAAGTTGCTGCTTTGCACTGCGGGAATTATGGATGTAGCTGACACTGATCTCTCCACCTGCGCAGTTGAAAATACCAAAATTATTTTAAAGTGAGGTAAACTGAGAACATTAAATACCTCCAGAATCACATAAACTGCGTGAGGTTTTTAATTAATCATTGACTCCTCACCCGTAAATTGCACGAGAACGACGACTTGGCCAATGAAGACAACAAGGAATGTCCTATGCGTATGATTCTCTCTACTGTTGCATTTGCATTCATGCTGGCGAGTAGCGCTCATGCCGCACAGGTCTGGCTGACTATGGATCAAGTACGTCCATACAAGCTGGAAAAGCCAGCGCAAAATATTGTTGTCGGGAATCCATCGATTGCTGATGTGACCGTTCAAGACAATCAAAACCTATTGCTATTTGGAAAAGCGCCAGGTTTGACGAATATATATATTTTCGATGAAAACGGCGAAACGATCAGTAATTTGATCATTCGCGTCCGCTCACCAAGCACAGATATGCTCACCTATTATCGCGGTACTGCGCGCACAACATATAACTGCACCACCAATTGCGAAGTCACGATTACCGTCGGTGACGATCGGGCGGCATTCTCCAACGTGTCGGAGCAAGTGAAAGACAAGCTCAAACAGGCAAAAACTGCTGCGAGTGAGGACAACAACAACTGATATTGCGTCGGCCTATATTTTAAAAGCCCCGCTTTAATTTTATTCAGCACTGAGTACAACCTCAAAGTTATATATCCGTGGTCGTTCTTGTTGGCGCAATTTCATCCGGCACCAGGCATCTATTTCTCTTGCTGACGCATCATTTGGCTGAAATTCAGGCTTCAGTACAATATGAGCTATCAATCGGTTAACGCCATCACCACTCCGCCCGGCGCGAACAATGCATTTTTTTATTCTCGGATGCTCGCTTAACACATCGGTAACCTGCTCGGGGAAAACATTCACCGCGCCTATTTGCACGGCGCCGTCACGACGCAACCCCAGTTTAAAATTGCGATCACTCATCCATTCGATCATATCCATTGCATCGACATGAGATTCCGCGCCGCAGGGCCTGATCCGCACAAGCCGGTCACCATCACGTATCCAATGATCAAATAGTATAAATGGCTCAGCAACAGAATCGCGCCATCCAACAAGGCCAGTCTCGGTCGTTCCATAGAGTTCGCGCATGACCCCAAAACCAGCTTTACGCATTTCAGCGGCCAGCTCAAAAGTCATGGCCTCTCCAAATGAGACAGCCATGGTATTATCTGGCGCAGTAACTTTTTCACGCATCATGTAGCGCCACAAAGTTGGTGTCGCGATCAACACATCACCAAAACGAAGCGTTTTAGAAAGTAACTCCGGCGTCATGCCCCGCGCATCTACGGCATCGATATGCTGCAAATTTGGCGTTAGAACTGATAATATAAATCCGAGAAGGCTGTGGGGTGCTACAAAAGACAACAACCGGCGTCGACCATAAAATAAATTTGCCGCCGCCGCCGCATACTGATAAATTTCGCCCGCAGAATGGGCACAGTCCAGATTTTCATTTTTTCGTGTTGCTCCCTTAAACGCGAATTTCTGAAGCTTAGCGCCAGCCGCCCCCAGAACAGCACCATGGATCGTCCCCGCCCAATCGGAAATGGTGGCCGGAAGTTGGCGTTCCAACAACTGTGCATCTAACCCAAAGAAAGCCGCCACTCGCTGGGCGCAAGACTCCATCTCTGCTTCCGACATTCCGATCCCGCCCCGATCAAGTGGGGTTTGCGGCACCCAACCAGAAATAGTCAGAAAATCAAAATATCGGTTGAAGCGGCGCGAAAGCTCATCTGCCGAAACGGCGCCAATGATCCGGACAATCTGATCTTCAGTTATCGTAAAGGACTTCATTGTTTCGGGGCTCTTGCGGCGAGGTCATTACGAAGACACTCATCATACCAGGTTTGCACGCGCTGTAAGATTTTGATCGCAGGCGTCGGCCAAGGATTATTATTTCCGGAAAGCGCCGCAAGACGCAATCCAAATAGACTGTTCGACAAAAACACATGCCCTCCTTGCAACTGCACCAGTTCTACTGGAGCTTCACATATCTCTACACCCGTTTCCGTTCCGGATTGCAACAACAAGCCCCGCACAATGCCCGGCAGAGCCCCCTCCTCTATTGGCGGCGTTCTAATCGTGCCCACATCATCGAGAACATAAATATTTGATGTGGGCGCGCAAGCAACCCGCCCGGCGCCATTCAACATGACGGCATCATCGGAACCGGAATCCAGTGCATCATTATGCGCCAATATATTATCGAGATAATTCAATGTTTTGTGGCGTGCAGTAATGCTTTTCTCGGACCGGGCAAACTGACTGACTTTGAGCGCGACAAGTGCATTTGCGCGAGCGCTCATTTGCGGCATTTCCTGCACGGTAATGAGGGTTGTCGGGTTGCCCGTCTTTTTGGGAAATTTCAATCCGCGCCCTGCCGGTCCGCGCGCAACCGAAATGCGTAGAGAGGCAGGGGAATTTTCCAGGCCAGATTTTTTTATCAGCGTTTGGATAACAGTCCCAATATCATCAGGCGCATCCGTAATAATTTTTAGCGCCTCCAGGCCACAGTGCAGGCGCGCAAGATGCTCGTCTTGAAACGCTGCAACGCCATTACGAACAAGCAAAGTTTCAAATACTCCATCCCCAAGCAGAAACCCACGCTCACTAATATTGATCGCATCAACATCTTCTCGATAATCGCCATTTAGCCAGTAAATCACTTTTTCATTCCTCACACAAAGTGATAAAATTGTGAATTAGCGCCCTCCCATCGAGAGTTAATAGAGACTCCGGATGAAATTGAACGCCAAACCATGGCCTATCCTTATGCGCCACGGCCATTAGCTCTTTCTCCTCACTCCATGCCGTTGCAGATAGAGCTGCACCTTCTGGCAATAGAGAAACCAGGGAATGGTATCGTCCGACTATCGACGGTGAGGGAATGCCTTGAAAGAGGCGGCCACCTTCATGGTGGATCGCGCGCGCCTCGCCATGTACTGGATGATGAGCCCGTACGGTTTTCCCGCCAAAGGATTCCACAAGGCACTGATGACCAAGACACACACCCAATAGAGGCGTCGCAGCAGGAAGCGCCTCCAGTAGAGACATTGAAATGCCTGCATTTCTTGGGCGTTTTGGACCGGGCGAAATAATAACGCCAGAGGGGCGCAACACAAGGCATTCCTCAACACTCATCGTGTCGCGCACGACAAGCGTTTCAGCCCCATCTTCGCGCACATATCTAGCAAGATTGTGAACGAATGAATCATAATTATCAATAATCAGTATCATGACATTCTATTTACGGAATCTATAATTGCGCCAGTCGCTCCCGCAGCCTTAGTCAGAGTTTCCTCATATTCAGCCTTCGGGTTGGAATGCTGTGTAATTCCCCCTCCAACTGGCACAAAAAGATCATGACAGTTCTTATCTGTCATCATTGTCCGGATTGATACAGAAAAGTCAGCGGCCCCCGCGTCATCTATATAACCTATGGCGCCACAATATGGGCCGCGCCCGGCGCCTTCTATCTCGGCAATTGCTTTCATGGATTCAATTTTGGGGGCGCCCGTGATCGAACCGCTCGGAAATAAGGCGCGAAAAATATCGGTAATACTTACTTCGTCACGAAGCTCACCACTTATACGTGACACCAAGTGGTGTATATGAGCGAGCGTCAGCAATTCGCATATGGCTTCTTCCTGGATTGATCGATCCTTACAGATCTTCGACAAATCATTGCGGAGTAAATCTGCAATCATTATATTCTCAGCGCGATCTTTCGGATCGTTTATTAACGCCTGTGTCAGCAATCTATCTTCATCACTATCGCCCCCCCGGCGACGCGTGCCCTTCAGCGGCTCTGTAGTGATCTTCCTGACGCCTTCGCTTCGCGCTGACAGCTTAAAAAAGCGCTCAGGTGAATTAGAAAGGACTGCCCCTTCCTGGTATTGCAACAACGCTCCAAAGTATGAGTCACTCACCTCAGTAATCATACGAAACAGGTCGAACGGAGAAAATGACCTAGTGGATGTTGCAGTCAAACGCTGTGCTATATTTGCCTGATAGAAATCACCGTTTAATATCCGCTCAACGACCTCCGATACCGCCATCATATAATCACGCCGCGTGAAATTTGATATCACGGTTGGAAATATAGGCGCTGTGACTACAGGCAACGCGTCGCAGCCGAGCGCATTTTCTAACTTACGACAGGCAGCCTCGGAGCGCCCGACAATATATGCTGTTTTAGCGGAGCGAGAAAAAATTGCTGCCGCATCATAAACGCCAAAGACCGCATCAACAAATACATATGAGCTAGCGGGCAATTCAAGTGATGGCTCAAGCTCCCCTAACGCTTCATAACCAAGATATCCGATAAGGCCTGAGAAAAACGGCGCATCCAGCGAACTCATACGGCGCTCTAAGGCGCGATCATTGATCACAGTTTGAACATCAGACAACCACCCATCCGCATTCCCATCATTTTGTTCTATTACGGCGGTCGGAAAGGCTACAATGATGGACCATTTTGCCGTAACGCTAAGACCTCCCCCATGAAGAAAATGCGCATGCGGCTCGCCCGCGAGCGGTGCAAACGCCGCTTTAGGGCTGCGCCAATTTAATTCTCTGCAAATCATGCCGCAAGGGATAGCCCATGATCAAGAAAAGGGGAAACCGATTTTCACCCGGCCATCCGAAAAACAACAATCCACATCGGAACCGTGGAATCCCACTCAACCGAGTATAAACCCATAAGTACAACTGGCGATCAAACCCGAACTCCCCTATCGAAGATCCGAAGCCTTTTTGGAGACTTTCATGACTGAAGCAACGCCCCGTAGCGGAGTGGCCCAAACATTCTACGGCCTCGCAATCGCAGTTCTGATTGGCCTTATTGCCTATATCGGGCGCGGGGTCCTGATACCTTTGGTGATTGCGGGATTTTTATGCTTCCTGATATTCACGCTGAAAGAAAACATCCGTAAGGTGCCGATCGTCGGAAAATACCTACCCAATTGGCTATGTTACCTCTTTGCTTTCCTGTTGATTGGCCTTGGTATAATGCTTTTTGTTGAGATCATTAAGTCGAATGTTGAAACACTTCTTGAGACCTGGCCTTCCTATGAAACTCGATTGCGCAGTCTTATACAAGATAGTCTGGTGTTCATTAGAACAATTGATTTTCTTCCAAAAGAACTCATCGGCAGCGTTGAACAACTACAACAAGCCGCGGTTGGCGTGATCCGCCCCCTCTTATCTCAAGCGGCGGGAAGTCTTCGATCACTGACCTCTAACTTTTTGACTTTTATTACTGTATTCCTCTATCTTATATTCATGCTGATTGAGCGCGGCCGGTTCTTTAAGAAAATTAACTTCCTGGGCGCAGACCGGAGTGAGCAGCAGGCAATTAATGAAACCATTTCTGGAATTGGCGTCATGGTGCGCCAGTATATCACGGTTAAAACCATCTCTAATTTGGTGACGGCAATCATCAGCTTTATCATTATGAAGCTGATCGGGATTCAATTCGCTGGGTTCTGGGCGCTGTTGATATTCGTACTGAACTATATTCCAATTTTTGGCGCGGCCTCTGCTATTACCCTCCCGGTTTTGCTTGCTCTGGTGCAACCCGATGGCGGTGGCGTGCGTATGGCCTTGATTGCGCTTGTCTCGCTTATCGGCGCAGAGCAAATCATGAGCAACGGTATAGAACCTCGAATAGTTGGGCGTACCCTCAATCTAAGCCCGTTGGTAATCCTGTTTTCACTTGGCGTTTGGGGATCTATCTGGGGTTTTGCAGGACTATTATTAAGCGTTCCTATTACCGTCACAGTAATGATAATACTATCTCAATTCCAATCTACCCGTTCAATAGCGGTGATGCTTTCTGACAATGGTCAAATCACCGACTACAGAAAACGGACAGTGCCAACAAAAACGGCCTAGAGTCATTTTATTCGAATAGAATGCACGATTGGCTCTTGAGCATTGTTTCGGCGCACTTCTTTTTCGAAAACCGCACATACTTTTTCACGAAACGCTCTAATCAAAATATTGCTTCATAATTTTTGCAATTGCGTGGGCCTCATCACGCCGCCCCGACCCTCTACGCCACGCAATACCTATCTTACGTCGAGGGACTGGCTTGTCGAAAGGGATTGCAATCAGACCCGAGTTTTTAGCAAGACCATCCTTTATCGCCATCTGAGGCAACAATGTTGCACCAAGACCAGCACGGGTCATTTGCGCCAATGTGAGAAGGCTGGTCCCGCCATATGCTGCGGTATGATTTCGATCAGCAAGATGGCATGCGTCAACCGCGTGCTCTTTCAAACAATGCCCATCCTCTAACAATAAAATCTCGTGACCTTTTAGATCATCTGTTGTGACAGATTTTCGTTTTGCCAGAGCGTGATCAGGATCACAAGCAAACCAAAATGGATCTATTCCAATTTCTTCAATTTCTATCCCGGGTATTTCGTAGGGAAACGCTAATAAAGCCGCATCAATCAATCCAGCGGCGAGTTGTTCCGCTAGTGCTACTGTCAAATCTTCACGTAGATAGAGCTCCAGCTTTGGATAGGCCTGGCGAAGCTGCGCCGCTACGGCCGGAATCATAAAGGGTGCAATGGTCGGAATAATGCCAAGATGAAACGCCCCCTCCAATGGGCGCCGATCTCGCGCCGCACGCACCATGTCCTCTGCGCTCGCCAGGATCACAACGGCCCTTTCCGCAACCAACTCCCCCGCTGGCGTCAACGCAAATGAACGTGTGGAGCGGTCAACCAATTGCTGATCAAGTAACCCCTCCATTTCTTTGATGGCTGAAGAGAGCGTCGACTGTGATACCAGGCACTCATCCGCAGCCTTAGAAAAGGATTGCCGACGAACAAGCGCCATAAAAAATTGCAGCTGTCGTAATGTAGGCAATGGTGTCATTGGCGCCTCAAACGTATGATCGATATTATCGATGGCATACCTCAATATAATCTGTTTGCTTAATTCTCCAAGTGGTCTAATTAAAAAAAGCGCCCTCAGTCCGGGGGCCGAAATATTTCACGCAAAGCCGCAAAAGGAGACACATATGTTAGGCGTCGGCGATAAGCTTCCCGATTTTTCCGTTGTTGGCGTCAAGCCAAAATTCAACTCCCATGAAGAAAATGGCGAGAGCGCCTTTGAGGAAATCACTCAAGACAGCTTCTCCGGAAAATGGAAGGTCATCTATTTCTACCCAAAGGACTTCACCTTTGTATGCCCGACAGAAATAGCTGAATTCGGCCGGCTAATGGATGAGTTCGAGACCCGCGACACGATCGTTCTTGGCGGCAGCTCAGACAATGAATTCTGCAAACTCGCCTGGCGGCGCGATCACCCTGATCTAGACCGACACCCCGCCTGGAGTTTTGCAGACACAACCGGCTCGTTAATCGACGGCCTCGGTATTCGCGCCCCAGAAGGCGTTGCTTTGCGCGCAACCTATATTATCGACACGCATAACGTCATCCAGCATGTATCTGTAAACGGTCTTAATGTTGGCCGCAATCCGCAAGAAACCTTGCGTATTCTCGATGCTCTGCAAACTGATGAATTATGCCCATGCAACCGCACCGTTGGCGGTGACACGCTATAAAATAATGTTGCAATAGGGATAGTGAGACCCCATTGCCATATCGAATATCAGGCTTTCTATAACTAAAAAAGCGCCGTTGTGTAGATCACAATGGCGCTTCCTGTTTAATCAAATACGAAAAGCCGGCCTTATGAATTATTTACCAACGTAGAATCACTTTGGATGTCGTCAGTATACTCTTTGCCGCGTTGGTTGACCTCTTTCCATTCAAACCACGACATGCACAATTTCTTTTTGAAGCGCGAACCAGTAATCATTGTACTTTTACAAATGATACGATCATCATCCACATAGTCAATTTGCTCACTAGTAACAGCTGCTGCATCGCCAACAACCGCCACCATAATGTCAGAGTTGGATGCAGTCTGCGCCGGATATGTCACACACGCGCCTAGCAGAAGCATACAGGCCGGGCCGGTCATTACATGAAACTTCATTATTCCAGTCCTCATATTCCGAGTTCCACGGTATAATAGACCCGCCAGATAGGCAATGACCCCGCCACTGCACCCCGCACACTGTTTGAGGCTGGTGATGTGTACAGGCATTAAGATCAATAAAGCTGCCGGGCTGCACTCTGCATCGCTGCTGCCAGCATCACTTCGACGAAGTGACCCAAGCGGGGAATGCACAACTCTCCATAGCAAAGACTGAAGTGGTTCCCTCATATTTAAGAGACAAAAAACGCCGTTGCGGCTTCCGCAACGGCGCTCTCTTTTCATTCGTATTATGAATTAGCCACCTTGCGGGTTGTTTGTTTGCGTATTCATGCGCTGAACGTCTTCAATATCTTTTTGAGTTCGTGATTGCAGATCTCGCCATTGACGCCGTGTCATACAGACTTTTCTTTTAAAGCGTGATCCAGTGATAATTGTACGTCTACATACGACAGTACTCAAACTCTCTTCAATTTCTTCGTCCACCACAGCTGTTGCATCTGCGGGAGCGACTTCCTTAGCAACTGCCACCTCAACGTCAGTGTTGGATGCAGTTTGCGCCGGATAGGTTGTGCAGGCCCCCAGCAATAAAAAGCACGCAGGCGCTATCAATACTCTAAAATTCATCACACGTCCCTCTACTTAATTTTCAAGCAAGCTACATACAATATATAGTCCATGATATCAATCGCAGCGATTACAACTCAGTTGCGGTCAAGCAGCACATAACAATCACGGAGAACTTAGCCACTGCCTAAACAAAGCCAGTGTATTTTCGATGTTTACCCACTGGCAATCCACGCCAGTGCAATTGACAGTGGTAACAATAAATCACACACCCGTGAGGATAGCTAACATGTTCAAGCACTGTTGTGGGCATTTTTGCAACGCGTTCTCGATACAGGCAATAACAGGGCGTCGTCACGTTTTCCGTAACGGCACCTAATATTTTCTGTCTGCTCTTCGCATTAGCTGCCCTCACCAATGCAAATCTGAACACTATCGGAAGGTTTTCAGCACCTTATGACAGATCACATCAATCACGCACGTCTACGTACTTTATCTTGGGAAAACGTGCGCTTAATACTTGATACTTGCCTTTAATTTTTATTCCTAGAACCAAGGGGCGGAAGATTAAAGTTCTCATTGGGACCCGTACCAGCTCTCGTTTGCCTGTCACGCATCCACACTTTAGCTCTATCTTCTTGCTCTTTCCAGGCGGCCCAAGACATGCAGCGCTTTTTCTTGAACTTAGAGCCGGTAACTTGGTATCGTTTACAGATGATGCGATCCTCATCCACACCTGATGCCCTTGCCGCGGCAGCCACATCAGCCGACACGGCTTCTTCAGCTACGGCCACATCAACTTCATTATTGGATACTGTCTGCGCCGGATATGTCGTGCACGCGCCTAGCAGCAAAAAACACGCGGGGACTGTCAGTACTCTAAAATTCATGACACATTCCTCTACTTAATTTTCAAGCTCTCAACATACAACAAATAGCTATATTTAACAATCTGAGTGTCCGCAACTTAGTAACCGGTTATGCCCGATCAGGAAATTCAGTGGGATATGATAAATCGTGACGAGATAAGGGCTACAGGCCAGCCAGATTGCGGGATGCGACAATATATGAACCGTCCAGGCCCTTGGTGCCAGAACGCAATCCAGTTAAGTTTACATAGGTAGCCAGAAAATATCGACATGGAAAACTTATCTCAATCCTCAGAAGACGGCTTGCTCGCACTCCAAAAAGGGGACATGCGCTATGCCTTCTCAAAGCTGTCAGAAGCATTTGCTAAGGGTGCGGACGACGAGAATACTCTCCTTGGGCTTGCAATCTCGGCACGTGAGATAGAACGCCACGATATAAGCCTTCAAATGGCGGGGCGTTTGTTAGAGTTGGAATCTGGAAATGTCGAGGCGCTGATATTGAAAGCCGATGCTTTGGCCGCTACTGGCGACCAGCGCCAAGCAGCAGCACATTATGTCATTGCCGTTCAAGCCGCCCCACCGCCAGCGCAAATGAATTCTCAGCTTGCCTCAGAAGTAGAGCGCGCACGAAAAGAATGTGCCACCGCCGCCGTACAATATGAAGAATTTCTGCGCTCAAATATTCGCGATCTCGGCCTTTATGATGGATCCGGACGCGCTCGTGGTGAGCAAGCATTGGATATTCTGTTTGGGGGAAAACAAATTTATTATCAGCAGCCGGAGAAGTTTTATTTCCCGGAGTTGCCGCAAGTTCAATTCTATGATCCGTCTGACTTTCCTTGGACACGCGACTTGATCGCAAAAACAGAAGTGATCCGCGCTGAACTGGAAGCTATCCTTGCCAGCCCCGATAATTTTGAGGCTTATGTACCGGCGGTATCAAAAACACCGCATCTTCGCGACAATGCACTCATGGGAAATGAAGACTGGGGCGCTTTTCATCTATTGAAGGATGGCGTTCAGGTCGAAAAAAACGCCCGCCGTTGCCCTGCAACTATCGAGGCGCTCAAAGCCGTGCCTGCACCAAATGTGCCAGGAAAATCACCAATGGCGCTTTTCTCTCGCTTCAAACCCGGCGCACATTTACCGCCGCATACCGGGCTCATGAATACGCGGATTATTTGTCACTTGCCGCTTATTGCCCCCGATGGATGCCGGATACGGGTCGGCAATCAAGAACGACAGTGGCGTATGGGAGAAATGCTGATTTTTGATGATTCTATTGAACACGAAGCCGTAAATGCTGGCAAATCCCAGCGGGTTATTTTGCTCTTCGATATCTGGCGCCCAGAGCTCAGCGAAGACGACCGGGCGTTTATCTCAGCCGTCTTCGAAGCCATAGAGGAATTTGGAGTCTTCTAATCAAACTACGAAATACAGAAACCTATTTAATTCGCTCAACCTTGATGGACCGTCTTTCCCCATTCAAATACAGAGAATGACCACCGAGTTTTCTCCGCTTGATTTCAGCGGTCATCCCTTGTGCTCCAGAGGAGGGGACGCGCAGGGTGTTGGTGTCCGCCATAAGTTGACGCCAAATCTGTCCGTTTTCGAGTATGATGACGTATTTTCTGTTTCCATTACGCGCAATTTCAATAACACTTGATGTGATTGATTTTACCTTTTCACGCTCTTTACGCAATTTTTTCTGTGTCGAGGCTAGGTCTTCGGACCCAAAGCTTTCTTCAGCTGTCAAAACAGGTTCTGGTTCGGCATCGACTACGGCGGCGACTGTCACAGAATCGATCCCCGTGACGATCTGATCGAAACAGGCAAGCCTGTTGGAATCATCGGCCATATTTTTACAGTTCAGCAACTCCGGCATCAGGCCCGGTATCTGATTTTCAGCAGCTGCGTTACTGCTCATCCCAGCAATGAAAATACCCGCCAAACTTCCAATCAACATATACGACTTCATTATTTCTTGCTCCCGATGTTGCCGACATTCTACTTGAAAATGCGAAGCCTTCAAATCATAAATATGCTAAAGTACAGCCCCTAGATATTGCGACCATGAATTTGCGCTATCACGCTGGGGCAGCAGGCACAATATCGACGGGGGCGGTGAGACGCGGAGCGCCGGTAGACTCAAAACTGACAGTGCCGTGCCACATATAAGATGGGAAAACCGCCATAACACCCGCTTCCGGCTTTACAAACATCTCAGGCTCCAACACCGGCAATGTCGCCACCCCCGGTTCGCCAAATTTCAGCCAGCCGCCTTTTTCATTGCCCGGATCTTCTTTTGCCAGCCTTAAATGACATGCAGAGGAGATCCAGCCTTCTGGGTGCACATGGTTTATATGGAATCCCTTTGGCGGCAGACTAATCGACCAAGTGCTAAATATCCGAAAGCCGCCAATATTGCGCGATCGAACCGGGTCGTCGCCAGGGCCAAGCTTATCCACATATCGTTGTACCGGACCTGAGACTGCCTCAATATAGGCTCGCAATGCAGGGATGTCCGAGCCATTGATCGAAGAAATCTGGCTGCCGTGTTTTACTGACTGAGAAAACGGGTGGGTTTTGAAACTATGAGCTTGATCAAGTCCTTCAATCAGATCGTCGAGATATTTTTCAAGACTTTTCCAGCCCTTGGGTGTTGTTAGCTCTGACCTCATCACAAAGGCATCATAATCAAACAGTTGATGATAGCGCTCATCTTTTAAGAGGCGCCACGCTGTAGCTTGTAAAGCAATAAAAAGCTGATTCAGTGGCACACGCTGCCGAAGCGTTTCCGCCACTTGCGCAGCCCCTTCCGCATCTCCTACACCCAACAACGCCATACAATAACTGCTCACAACACCGTTTTCATTTGGCGCCGCCGTCGCAGCGCGGCGGCCATATTCTAATGCGGCGTCATAATGCTTAGCGGCCAACGCCGCGCTGCATACAGACCATTCCATCATTGGGTCGCCATTGGACAGTCGCGCCGCCTCCTTTACAATAGCGTATTCCGTATCATGACTACCTGTCTGGCCATAGACTTGTGCTCGCGCAATATGTAAGTTGGAAGCGCCGGGATTGGCCTCAATGGCCGCATTCAGAACAACAAGCGCCTTGTCACGATCACCCGTCTTCATCCAAATGAGTTGCGCCAACTCACGATGCGCCTCGTGGTCGGTCGGTTGCATCCGCACCAGATGCATAAGCGCAGCTTCTGCTTCTTCAAGATCACGATTGCCTGCCAAAACGCGACCAAATACAAGCCAGCTTTCAGGCGCATTAAGACCTATCGAGAAGGCCTTGCGCATGATCTCTACGGCTTCTTTGTTGCGTCCAGCTTCGCCAAGCACTGCCGCATAATTGTGAAGCACAGCGACATTATTAGGCGCCTGCTCTACCATAGCGCCAAGCACTTCCAGCGCCTCCACATGGCGCCCTTGGCCCTTCAATGCTCGCGCTTCATCGGTAAGTTCATTCAAAGATAAGGACAATGCTCACGCCTCAAAGTGTATGTTCGTTGCAATTGAGTTTAATACAACGCAACGCTAAATCACCAGATAGGATTATAAACTGCTAAGTAGACAAAAATAGCACCCAGGAAGGGCGGCATAATGACCTATGAGACACTAAAAATCCCTGTTAGCCCCGATGTTACATTGTATGCGCGGCTTTATCGCGGGGGAAAGCGAACCCCGGCAATCTGTATTCCCGGCCTGACCCGGAACGCAAAAGACTTTATTGACTCAGCGCCGATTATCACCGCGACTGGTCGCGATGTCATCGTCGTTAACTTGCGGGGTCGAGGCGCATCGGACAATGATCCAGATTACCTGAATTACCATCCCAACACCTACCGTGATGACATTCTAAAAGTGCTTGACCATGCAGGCATCAACGAAGCGGTGTTCGTTGGCACATCCCTTGGCGGCATCACAACCATGCTGGTGAACGAGGTTGCACCTAACCGCGTCAAAGCTGCAATTCTCAACGATATAGGCCCGGAACTCGCTCCTGAAGGCATCGCACGCATAGCCGACTATGTGGGCGGAGCGACAAATGTGGTTGATACGATCGAAATCGCCGTGGAGCGCATCCGCACAGTCAACGGCGTCGCCTTCCCTGATGCTTCTGATGAAGAATGGCTGAAATTTGCAAAACGCACATTCCGCCAGGAGGCAGATGGCACATGGATTCTTGACTACGATCCAAATATTGCGCGCGCACTCATGGAACTCGGCCCGGCCCCTGACCTATGGCCCGCCTTTGAAAGCTTGCGATCAACCCCAACACTTGTGGTTCACGGCGCCTTTAGTGATCTCTTGACGACGCCGATCATTGAAAAAATGCGCGCCCGCCACCCTGATTTCGAATATGTGGCTGTCCCGCGTATCGGCCATGCACCCATGTTAACCGAACCCGCCGCGCGCAGAGCGGTGGAAGCTTTTTTAGCAGTGATCGACTAGGCGGGTTGCCCATGAATACCGCATTCAGTTTTTGCAGCCCCGCGCCAGCGACCAGCCCGTGCATCATCGCCATCGGCCACCGGATGCGTACAGGGCCAACAGCCAATAGATGGATAGCCTTGTGCGATCAGCGGATGCGCTGGCAGTTCATGCGCGGCGGCATAGGAGGCAACATCATCGCGCGACCAGTGAATGAGCGGGTTGACCTTGATATGCGTTGGTGTGGCTTCAAATGGCGGCAGATGCACTCGGCCGCCACCATGAAACTGTTTACGGCCGGTGATCCAGGCGTCAAACGGAGCAAGCGCTCCTGCCAATGGCTTAACCTTGCGCAATGTACAGCAAGCATCGGCATTTAAATTCCACAGATCACCATTGGGATCGTGCGCCTCTATAGCGCTGGCGTCGGGCTTGATATCAATGATGTTTCTAAGACCAAACTGCGACGCAAGTTTTTTGCGGTAACTCAAAGTCTGTGCGAAATGCTTCTCCGTATCAAGAAAAATAATAGGAACCGCATCATCAATCTCTGAAACAAGATGCAGCAGCGTGGCGGATTCTGCACCAAAGGAGGAAACAAGTGCAATCCTTCCTTTGAACTCATGATTGATCGCGCGCTCAAGAATATCTCGAGCTTTTGCGTTGGAATATTGCATGGCAAGGCGGCGTGCCCGTCCT
>JAADIH010000242.1 GCA_013151435.1 Alphaproteobacteria bacterium | reverse complement strand
CCTGTCATCGCCACATCCTTCCGGACACAACGGTCCAGGAACAACGAGGCAAGCGCAATAAACATAGCAACACCTGCACTTGGCCCGTCTTTGGGAATAGCCCCGGCGGGGACATGAATATGAATATCTGTTTTCTCGAAAATATCAGCCGTGAGATCGATCTCTTTCGCGCGGTTTTTGAGCAGGGTGAGGGCCGCCTGCGCGCTCTCCTTCATGACATCGCCAAGTTGTCCGGTAAGAATGAGTTTGCCAGATCCTAGCGATTGCGCCGCCTCAATGAACAAGATATCTCCGCCGAACGGCGTCCAGGCGAGACCGGTTGCGACGCCAGGGATGCTTGTGCGCATGGCGACTTCATCATCAAACTTTGCCGGCCCCAAGATCCCTTCAAGATCACTTCTATCGATTTTAGCGTCACTCACGCCGCCTTCAGCGACTTTAACAGCGATATGGCGCAAAACGGCGCCGATAGTTCGCTCAAGATTTCTAACGCCGGCCTCGCGCGTATAGTCGCGGATGATCCCTGTCAGCGCCTCATCCATAAATTCGCCTTGCTGCAGCGTCAGGCCGTTTGCCTCGAGCTGACGCTTCACAAGATAGCGCTTTGCGATCTGCAGTTTATCTTCGTCGGTGTAGCCAGGAAGTTCGATGATCTCCATCCGGTCGCGTAAGGGTCCGGGAATCGCTTCAAGGACATTGGCGGTGGTGATGAAGACCACACGGCTCAGATCGAACGGTACGGCGAGATAGTTATCCCGGAAGGTTGAATTTTGCTCAGGGTCAAGGACTTCTAAAAGGGCGGCTGCAGGATCTCCTTGTACGCTGGCGCCAAGCTTGTCCATCTCATCGAGCATGAGTACACAATTTCGCGCGCCCGCTCGTCGGATCGTTTCAATGATGTTGCCGGGCAGCGCGCCGACATAGGTCATGCGGTGCCCGCGGATTTCCGCCTCGTCGTGAACCCCGCCAAGGCTGAGGCGTGTAAATTTCCGGCCCATCGCGCGTGCAATGCTCTGTCCTAGTGATGTCTTGCCGACGCCGGGAGGGCCCACAAGGCACAATATGGGACTTTTGCCTTTCGGGTTGAGTTTACGAATAGCCAGAAATTCCAGGATTCGTTTTTTGACTTTCTCAAGACCAAAATGGTCTGTATCAAGAATTTTTCGCGCTTTTTCGATATCTATAGGATTTTCATCGGGCAGCGACCAGGGAAGCTCGGAGAGGGTTTCAAGATAGGTTCGCAGCATGCCGTACTCAGATGAAATATCAGGGATACGTTCAAGGCGCGCGATATCCTTCATAGCCTTGTTGAGGGCCTCTTCCGGCATGCCTGCGCCTTCGATCTTTTCCTTAAGCGCTGAAATTTCCTCCGCGGCGCCGCCAGCTTCCCCCAGTTCTCTTTGAATTTCCCGAAGTTGTTGCCGTAGAATATGCTCGCGCTGCTGCTCGCTTAAGGCGGCTTGCGTTTGCTTGCCGATGTCGTGTGTCAGCTTGAGCACTTCAATACGGTAATTGATGAAGTTCAAGACCCGGTCGAGGCGTTTCTGAATATCTACTGTTTCGAGAATTTCCTGCTTTTCACCGGATTCTAGATCAGTCAGATAAGCAACAAGATCGGCGAGCTGGCCCGGTGATTCCATATTCATGATGGTCATCACGAGTGCTTCAGGTGCGCCAGAGACATATCTGAGAACTTCGAGGGCTTTGTCCTTAAGGGTTGAAAAACGCGCGTCGATTTCTGGCGTTTTTTCTTCCGGCTCTTCAATGATTTCAAAATGGGCCGCTAGAAAAGGATAACCGCTCTCATATTCCTTTAAGCGGATACGCTTTTCACCGTTGCAGATGACATGGTGGGCGCCTTCCGCAGAGGTTACATGGCGATCAATTTCCGCAAGCGCGCCGATCTTGAATAGATCGTCGGGTGCTGGCCGTTCTGTCTCGGCCTCGCGTTGCATAACCACAGCGACGGGACGTTTGGCGCTGACCGCCGCTTTAGCGGCGGCAATGGAGCCTGGCCTGCCGATTGCGATCGGCGCTGTGACGCCGGGAAATAAAACCATGCGCCGGACCGGCATGACGATGATGAGATCATCCGGCAGAGTGTGCGCTGTCCGCGTGAGCGGGTCTGCGTCAGTCAGTTGATCTGGCGTCTTGAATTGAACAGACTCATCTGATTTTGTATCATCGGACGCGTTCTCAAAGTTTTCCATCATCATGCTACCGCCGCCAAAGCCTTGCCGCCTCGTGTAATGACAGCCCCCATGCCCAGGATGTAGGCGAACAGCCAGACCAATCCCCCAATTCGTACATTCGGGCCAATGGTGATTTCATCGCCGGTAAGGTGAGCATTCCCCTCAACATTAGCATTGAGGCGGAGGCGGCCCGCGGCGGCGCGCAGTTCACCGCCGATCGGCGTGTCAATGGTGACGTCCCCTCCTGTGATCAGCGCAGAACCGCCGATCTTGAATTCTGATTGAACATTGAGATCGCCGCCAGCCGCGACGACGTCATCTGTCACCGCCCCGCTAACGAGATTGATGTCGCCGCCAGCAACGATCAGATCATGAAAGGCGACGTTCGTGACGATAATATCTCCGCCCATGGCGATCATATGATCCGCCTGCGCCCCGTTAATTGAAACATCACCCCCCGCGGCGAAAATATCATCCCTCGATTTCGCTGTTATTTTTAGATCGTCGGCTGCAAAAAAAGCCATGTCCGGAAGAGCGTTATTGATTTCGACATGGTCGCCGGACCGCGCTTCGATTTGGGCCAATAAGGCACCGGTCGCGAACAGCAGAATTGCCAAGACCAAGATGAAGAATAGAAATCGCATTACAAAATGACGATTAATTGTCATTAGTCGATAACCTCGTCCGTTGAAGTTCATTCTGACTCAATGCGCGCGCAAGAGAATTGATATGTGTCAAGCAGTGAAGTTATTACGCGAAACCGCTCTTGAGTTTGTATGGTCTCATTTCCTTCACGCGAACCGGCCTCATCATGGGCCTGACGAAGGGCTGCTTCGTTCAAAAATGCTTTAAAATTACACGTTCCCGTGCAAGTTGGCCCAACCTGACATTTGGATACATTTTGTGGATCTTAAAATGCAGGCGTCATGATGGAATTGGCGAGCTATCAGCATAGATTTCACCTTGGCGGACCATCAATAATTCGCCTTCACCCAACGGGCGCCAATTCTCATTGGTTAACGGCACGCTGGCGACTAGAAAAATAGTTTGGGCTTGGCTATCGACAGAAACCCCGCCAGTTCGTTTGTCGCTCGGTTCACCAATGCATTGGCGCGTGAGGATATGTAATCCGGGAGCGACGTAGCGCCCATTCTCTTGTCGGCGCCGATCACTGTAAGCGAACAAATATTCACTGTCCGTGTAAAGAAAATTTGCAGAGCCAAGTGTTTTGAGATCAGATGCGAATTTGGCGATGACCTGACGCCGGCTGGATGGAGAGGGTGTGCTTCCGTTCGCCCATATCGGCTCCAACCGCGCCAGTAGGGCGCAGAACGCCCACTCTGAATCAGTGTTTCCGAGCGGCAGATGCCGACCAGTAGAAAATTTCGGAAGATCGAAAATATCTTTTAAATTGCCATTATGCGCAAACATATGAAGGTGAGCGCCAAGCGGTCGCGCAAATGGGTGAGTATTAGCGAGGCTGCTTAATCCCGATGATGCCCTTCTGAGATGTGAAATTACTAAAGTGCTTTGGGGGCCATGACTTTCAACGAAATCGACCAAGGGGCTTTTGTAAACTGTATTTGCCTCTCGGAACACGAATGCATCGCGGTCATCGTAAAAGGCGACTCCCCAGCCATCTGCGTATGGTTTTCCACCACCGCCATGGCTTGCAAGTGTCGAGAGTGAAAATGTAACTGTCGCGGGCCAGCGGCACGACATGGCGAAAAGCTCACACATTTTTGTCACCCTTCAGTAGGTAGTGAAGTTCGATTTACCGTGACTATGTTACCGGTATATATGACCCCTATCTTCGGTGTTGTGAAATCCCTTTTAAAGTATTGAATATTCATCAAACCATAATGAGGCGAACGAAATTTCAGTCTCGGTCAACCCATTCTGCTCAGGGTAATTCTTATGAGACCAAGACGATTTACACCGATCTTCGCGCCGAATTTGAGCTTGGCCTTTCTATGCCGCGCCCTTCAAACTCATCTTGTATGCGTATGACGTCGGCATTCGTAAGCTGAGGGAAAGCGTGATAGTGATTGCCTACCGACCAGAAAGGCGTTGGCGTTTCGAGGCATATGACATCATCCACAATACTACGAAAACGTGCGATTGCCTCGGATGGGGCGACGGGAATGGCAACCACTATGCGCTTGGCCCCAGCTTTGCGCATCGCCTTGACAGCGGCCTCCATGGTAGCGCCGGTCGCAAGGCCATCGTCAACGATGATGGTGGTTTTCCCGGCAGGGGAGATTTGTTTGTGATCCCTAAAGAAAATCTTCCGTCGCTCTTCTATTTCCGCTAGCGCGACCTCTTTCGCTTTTTCTATAAAATCGCCGCTGACACCAATGTCGCGTATGATATCTTCATGCAGAATGATGGTGGGCGCCGCCCCGTCGACGACGGCGCCGATCGCGAGTTCGGATTGGCCGGGCGCCCCAATTTTTCGTACGAGAATGAGATCGAGCGGTGCGTTCAGCCTCTTCGCTACTTCTGCGGCCACCGGCGCGCCTCCGCGGAGCAGGGCGTAGGTTACAGGGATACCCTCGGCATATTCGGCAAGCGCATTTGCAAGCGCGGCGCCAGCTTGGTTGCGATTTTCAAACATTGATTTCCGTTTCAATTAGCTTTGATAGCTTCAACTGCGCTAAAAGAAAAAGCCCGGGGCGTCGTCGCTCCACATCCAGGTTTCCCAAAACGCGCTCGCGTCGACGACCATCGGGCTCGGTCGCACTGGCTCATCGCATCCCTGATCCATCACTATTACCGATCTATATCAGCAATGATATATCACGACTTTGCGTCTTCAGTTCAGCTCCCCATTGCGGCTTGTTCACGCTAGCATCGGCGCCAATCGCATAAATTGACGAGGATCAATTTAAAAGTACTTATATATATTTCTCAGTATTATTTCTTGCTGTTATATCGGCATGTTGAGTTTGTTCTGTTATCCAGAAAGACTTGCGCGTCCGCTTGTTGTTCGCCTGTCATACCACAAATTCACAAACTTTCACGTGGCAATTCGGCGTCTATCAGACTGACTGCGCATTGTGTCACGCAAATAATTTCAACTCTTCACCTATAACGAGCCTAGCAAGCGAATGTTTTCGCGGATGAGCGTGGTTGCAAGCGCAATGTCCGTTTGATTGAGCCTGTCAGTCCCGAGAGTGCGCAAAGTCAGCGCCCGTGCTGTCCTAAACACAAGCGCCTGACCTACAAGAGTGAGGGCGCGTAATTGCGCACGCTTCGAGCCTGGCTCATCGCCGGTTGCTATTGCAGTAAGATGTGTAACCGCGCGGACAAATCGAGCACCGCCATGCTCATAGATGATATCGAAAGCTTGTGATGGCGACGCCTGTTCACGGAGAACGAATTGCGCCCATTTACTGCTCTGTTCACTCGTGAGCATCGCAATATATGGTGTAAAGATCTCCTGAAGCAAAGCGATCGCACGCGTGCGGGTGAGGCCTTCATCATAGATCTCATTTTCAAAAGTCTCCATTACTGGGCCGACCGTGCGTGCGATCATGTCTGCGATGTGTTGCGCTGCTGCAAGATGCAGCGCTCGCTTTGTGCTGAAATAATAGGGGATCGCACTGAGGTTTGCATCCGCCGCCTCGGTTAAGGCGCGTGTCGATGTCGCGTCGTATCCAAACTTGCCAAAGAGATCGATTGCAGCGTCTACAAGGCGTTGCCGTGTCGCCGTGCTGCGCGCATCAGGTCTCTCATTTTCAATATCCGGTTTGCGTTTTTTCAGTCTTGTCATAGTTGGATTACCTGTATGGTGTGGATACGTAATATATTTTCTGCTTCTGCCAAATCAAAAGTGTTCTTCTGTATTCGAGTGCATTGCGAACATCATGTTGTTTTCTTCCGAAATAACCAGGCGGCGGCAGGAAGGGTGATGGCGGCAATAAGAATTAGCGGCGCCGTGTTGCGCGCCACTTCGATGGCTGGAAGATCTTTAAGGAATACGCCTTGAGCGACTACGAGGAAATGCCGCAACGGATTTACCAATGTCAGAGTCTGCATCCAGTTTGGCATATTTTCGACCGGAGACATGAAGCCGGAGAGAAGAACCGCAGGCGCCGCGAATACAAAAGCGCCAAGGATCGCCTGCTGCTGCGTCGCTGAGATTGCAGAGATGAGCAGGCCAATACCTATGACCGCCGACAAATAGAAAAACATGCTTGCATATAACAGCAGCAGGGAACCCGAGAAGGGTATTTTGAAAATGAACGCCGCCACAAAAATGAAGAATGTTCCGTGTATATAGCCAAAAATCATGCCGGGAGCGGCCTTGCCGATGACGATTTCCAGCGGCCGCATGGGAGAGACGAGCAATTGATCAAATGTGCCAAGCTCACGTTCCCGGGCGACTGAAAGAGCGGTCACGATGATCGTCGTGAGCAGTGTAATCGTCGCGATGAGACCGGGCACCGTGAACCAGTCATATTCGAGATTTGGGTTGAACCAATTTCGCACACGCAACGGTTCTATGATCGGAGAACCGCTTGCTTGCGCGGAAACCCGGGCGATGATGTTGGTGAGATAGCCATTGACGATTTGGGCGGTGTTTGACTTACGGCCGTCCAGGATAATCTGAATATTCGCAGGCTCGCCTGCGCCGATCTGCCGGGAAAAATCCTGGCCGATATGAACGACAGCGATCGCGCGTTGAGCGTCGATCGTCTCACGGATTTGCCCGACACTCTCCAGCCGGTAGACATCCCCAAAAGGCGCGCCCGCACTGATTTGAGCCTCAATTTCGCTGCCCCAATATCCATTGTCGAGGTTGACGATCGCAATATCCGTGTTCTTCACTTCCATCGTCATTGCGAAGGCGAAGATGACGAGTTGCAGAACCGGAGGAATGAGCAGCGTCATCCGACCTTTGGGATCCCGCCAGATCGCCAGAAGCTCCTTGATGATGAGGGAATAGATTCGGCGCCACATATCAATCAATCCGTTTTGGTGTGGCTAAATACGTAAAAGTTAAAAATAGGGCGCCGACCGCGACCATGTTTCGGATGGCCGGTAGCAGTAGCGACCAGGTGTCTCCAGCAAGGAAGAGTGTCTGCAAACTCGTGACGAAGTAGCGCGCTGGAATGAACATTGTGATGACTCTGATCGGCTCCGGCATTGAGCTGATTTCAAATACAAACCCCGAAAGCAAGGTTGCCGGAAGGAATCCGGTAAATAGTGCAAGCTGCGAGGCGACAAACTGATTTTTTGTAACTGCCGAAATCAATAATCCCTGTCCAAGGGCCGGGAGCAGGAACGCTGCAGCAACTATTCCAAGGGCAAAGATAGATCCACGAAAGGGAACGCCAAATATAAAAATAGCCGCAACCGTGCAGAGGATAAGCGAGCTCATTCCCAAAGCGAAATACGGTACGATCTTAGACAGGAGTAATTCCATGCGGGTGATCGGTGTTGCAAGCACCGCCTCCATTGTGCCGCGTTCCCACTCGCGCGCGATCACCAGCGCAGTGAGCAGCGTTCCAATGATCGTCATCACGACCGCTGTCGATCCCGGGACGAGGTTGTACCGGCTCGTCAATTCAGCATTGAACCAAAAGCGCGGTTGGCTGTTGATGCTTGCGGGGGGATTGCGTCCCGCATCGCGAAGATGCTTGTCCTGCCAGACTGCGTAAACGCCGCGGGCGTAATTGGCGACGAATTGAGCGGTGTTTGGTTGTGATCCGTCGGTAATAATCTGCACGGCGGCAGGGTTCTGACGGCGTAACCGCTCAGTGAAATCAGATGGAATAACGACGATGCCTCGAAGGCGCCCAGCGACCAGTTCTTCCTCGATAGCGCGGCGGTCAAAGGCCAGCGTTACATCAAAATAGCGCGACGCTTGAAAGGATTGCGCCAGACTTCGGGCATCTGGTCTAGTATCTTCGACGACGACGCCAATACGAACAGTGTTTGCGTCAAGCGAGATGCCGAAACCGAACATGAACAACAAAATGAGTGGCAAAACAAAGGCAATCAGGATGCTGGATGGGTCGCGCACGATCTGAAGCGTTTCCTTGCGGGCCATCGTAATAATGCGTTGCCCTGAACTGAGAGCTGCTTGCCCGGTCATCACGCTGCTTCCTTCGCATCAGAACGTCGAACCAGCTCAATGAAGGCGTCCTCCATCGTCGGAGCCTCGATCTCTGGGCTTCGGATGGCGTTTCTGAGATCGTCCGGCGTTCCTTCGGCAATGGTCCGTCCACGGTATATAAGGTTAATGCGATCGCAATACTCCGCTTCCTCCATGAAATGCGTTGTCACGAGCACGGCGACGTTTTGTGCCGTGAGCGCGTTAATGTGGCTCCAGAACTCCCGGCGCGTGATTGGATCGACGCCAGATGTGGGTTCGTCGAGAAACAAGACGTCTGGCTCATGAAGGAGGGCGGCCGCTAATGCGAGGCGCTGTTTGAAACCGAGCGGCAGGGTTTTTGCCGAGACTTTTCGGTACTGTGTGAGCTCAAACACATCAAGCATCGTCTCGATGCGATGCCGGGCGCGCTTGTTGTCCAGCCCGTAAACGCCGGCAAAGAACGCCAAGTTCTGGGCGACCGACAGTTCACCGTAAAGCGAGAACTTTTGCGCCATATATCCAAGCCGGCTGCGTGCGTCCGCCGTTGCGGTACGAAGATCATACCCGGCGACCCGGCCTTCGCCCTCGGAAGGCGTCAGCAGGCCGCATAGCATTTTGAATGTCGTTGATTTGCCGGCGCCATTTGGACCCAGCAGGCCGAAAATTTCTCCGCGTTTGATTGAAAATGAAATATCGCTCGCCGCCGTGAAGTCGCCATACCGTTTGGTTAAACCCCGGGCTTCAACGGCGGGACTGCCATCGACGGCATGCACTGTCATGGCGTCCGCAAGTAATGATCGGCCCTGCGGACCGCCGCCAAGCGCATCGACGAATGCGTCCTCGAACCGTGGGGGAACCGGTTCGAGGACGCCAGCAACTTCCACGATTGCAGGGGGAGGGGTGTTGCCATCAATGGAAGCCTTGTCCTTCACTAATATTCGAATGGCGTCGCCATGAATGATGGCGTCGCGGGCAAGCTGTTCGGAAAGGAGCCGCGATAAGATTGCACGCCTTTCTGAATGTCGCGGCTTGGCGAGGAAGACGCGGCCTTCAACGCGGCGCGTCAGGTCTGCGGGAGGGCCTGCGAACAACAATCTACCTTCGTTCAACAACAGCACATGGGCACAATGTTCGGCTTCATCGAGATAGGCTGTCGACCAGATAACCGCCATGGTGTCATCCACAAGCGTTTGTACCATGCGCCACAATTCGCGCCGGGAGATCGGATCGACGCCAACTGACGGCTCATCAAGAAGAAGGAGGCGCGGCCGTTTGAGAAGAGCGCAGGCAAGGCCAAGTTTTTGTTTCATGCCGCCCGATAAGGAGCCGGCGAGCCGACCGGTGAACTGCGCAAGATCTGTAAATTCAAGAAGCTCATTGAAAGTCGCCTGCCTATCTGCTGAGGGTAAGCCTTTTAGATTTGCATATATGTCGAGATTTTCTTGAACAGTTAGGTCTTCATAGAGGCCAAATTTTTGCGGCATGTAGCCGATCATCCGATGGAGACCGGTGTGCGACCGTGTCGCATCTTTTCCATTTATGAGCACACGCCCTTCGTTCGGGCGGCTGAGACCTGTCAGCAACCGAATCAGCGTTGTTTTTCCGGCGCCGTCAGGTCCGACTAGACCGGTAATGCGACCAGTGGCGATCTCGGCGTCAATCGCGTCGAGTGCAGGCGGTGCGTCCTGCCCGAACCGCTTCGTGACATTCTCAATACGGATGAAATGTTTTTTCTGCATGCCGCTTAACGATCACCAGCTTTTTTCGGTAATGCCAGTTGAATGGTCACGGGCATGCCCTGGCGCAATCCGTCATCGGGGGCCTCGACGATAATCCGCAACTGATAGACAAGATCGCTCCTCAGATCTGGGGTTTCGACGGTTCGCGGCGTAAACTCAGCAACCGGTGAAACGAAACCAACCTGGCCTTGATACGGATGGTCGGGATCGGCATCGGTGAATATTTCGGCAAGCGTGCCTGGCGCAACTAGCCCGAGCGCAGGTTCTTCGACATAAGCGCGGATCCATACCGGGCGTGTGAGCGCCATGATCAATACAGGTTCACCTGCTTGCAGGATTGATCCGCGTTCGTTGATGCGAGAGAGTATTATTCCGTCGGATGGCGCGACAAGACTTGCGTCATTGACCCTTGTCTGCGCGGAAGAGGCGGCAGCTTCCGCGGCCTGAACTCCGGCGCTGGCGGCGGCGATTTCTTCGCTCCGAAATCCTTCAATCGCGATTGCAAGATCTTCACGCGCGGCCGCAAGGCGCTCATTGGCCACACGGAGCGCTGCAGTACTTTCATCAAATATCTGTTTTGAGACCACGTCGGATTTTACGAGAACCTCCTGGCGGTCATAATTTTGCAGCGCCATTCTGGCGCTCGCTTCAAGTTCTGCGACCCGCGCGCGCGCGCGATCAATTTCAGCAGGCCGAAGGCCGGCTTCAAGACGGCTCAGCTCAGCTGTACGAATGGCAACCTCGGCTTGCGCAATTTTCAGTGCGTCTGAATATGGTATTGCATCAAGGCGGGCGACGAGATCGCCTGCGATCACTGCGTCACCTTCTTCAAGCATGACTTCCTCGAGTCTCCCGGAGACGCGAAATGCCAGCTCAATCTGGCGAATCTCGACATTGCCATAGAGAACCAGCGCCTCATCGTCGTCAGCGCTGAAGCGCCCCATCTGAGACGTTAGAAAAAATCCGCCGAGCGCGATAATGGCGACTATTGCAGCTCCGGCTATAACTCTCTTAGGCATAAGCGACTTCTCCCAACTGGGACGTGTAAGCGATCAACTTGGCTGGGGTAGGATGCGTGAACTGGGTGCGAGCACCTTTCGCATCGATGGGCCACTGTTCCTGAGCATTCATTGACATCGCCTAGTTTCAAATCGAATTCACATGATCGGCTTGCATATATGGCGCCGCCATCCTTCACAAATAATAAATAGTACAATCGTATGAAAAATACAAGAGCTAAGATAATAACCTCTTAAAGATCGCGATGCGTCAAGGCATCGCTCGTAACGGCCGCAATGCTTAATTGGAGCCATTAACCTATTTGATAGTGTCTAGGGCAATGCAAGTGCAGCTCTCATGTCTTTGGCAAATTGGATTAGCAGTAGTCTTGAAGAAAAGTACAATCGTATCATATATAGATTTACCATGAGGTGATTTGTGACCTCGTGCAC
>JAADIH010000195.1 GCA_013151435.1 Alphaproteobacteria bacterium | reverse complement strand
ACCTGATCAACACGATCTACGAAAACCACATCTTGCAGTAGATCCTTGTCAGCAAAACCTTCGTTGACGATGTGTTCGAAGAGTTGCTTCAGTGGCGCCCAAAATCCATCAGCATTCAGAACAACAATAGGTTTTGCGTGAAGCGAAAGACGCGCCCAGGACAAGACTTCAATCAGCTCTTCGAGGGTGCCGATGCCGCCGGGAAGCGTCAGGATTGCGTCTGATTCTTCGAACATCTGCATTTTTCGCTCATGCATCGTTTTGACAACAACATGATCAACGCCCTCTAGGATGCCCTCAAGTTCCACCAGAAATTCAGGAATGACCCCAAAGACTGCACCGCCGGCATCGCGCGCCGCGCCTGCCGTCGCCCCCATGAGGCCAAGCTTTCCGCCGCCATAGACGATCCGGCAGGAGCGTTTAGCGGCCTCAACGCCGATTGCGATCGCCGCCTCTTTATAGATGGGGCTGTTTCCTAGACGCGATCCGCAATAAACACACAATGATTTCATGGACTTACACGTTTTTTCTGTTTTTGAGGCATTGAACGCAGGTTTCCTAAGGGGTAAAGTATAATGGGTTGATTAACAAATTTGCCGGGGAGTTGAAGCTGTGCGTGTTATTATCATTGTCTTGCTACTGATTGTTCTGGGTTTTATCGGCTGGAAGGCCGCAGAGAAGTTTAAGATTATCGAAGGTCCGGAGCAGGAAACCACATCCGCCGTGGATGACGGAACTCCCGATGAGCAAAAAACGGAAGCGGCCCCTTTGCCAGCTTTACCGAGCTTTGACATCGTTCGGGTGACAAGGGGTGGCTACGCAACGATCGCGGGGCTCGCAAAACCAGGCGCGACCGTTAACGTCTATGCCAATGGCGAAGATTTAGCTGAAACGAAATCCATTGAAGATGGCTCCTGGGTGATTGCAACGGATACGCCGCTGGAGGCCGGACCCGTCGAGCTCAGTCTTTCCATGACCACCGAAGATGGGCTGACCATCTATTCCGAACAAACAATCCTGATCTATGTGCCAGAACGTGAAGGCGATATACCGCTAGTGTTGCGTACAACGCCGGGCGGGGCAACGGAAGTGCTGCAAGATCCGCGCGATGCGCCAGAAGACTATGGTCCGTTGACGCTGGATGTCATTGATTATGACGATTCCGGCGCAGTGATCTTTTCCGGACGGGCGGAACCCGGCAGCACAGTTCAGTTATATATAAACAACCAGCTATTGGGCCAAACAATAGCTACCGCAGAGGGGCGTTGGTTGATGTCGCCGGAAGCGCAAATCGCACCCGGTATATATCAATTGCTGGTTATTCAGCTCGATGAAAATGGCCGCCCGGCCTATGCGATCGAGTTACCGTTTGAGCGCGCCAGCCCGGATCAAATCGAGATCCGTGATGGCCGAGTAGTTGTTCAGCCTGGAAACAGTTTGTGGCGGATTGCGCGGCACGCCTATGGGAAAGGCGCCCAGTACACCATCATTTATGCAGCAAATGCTAGCCAGATTCGCGATCCGGATTTGATCTATCCAGGGCAGATATTCGAAGTTCCCGATAGTGAAGAATCCAGCGACGAAGAGCAGTAAAGAAAAATGGTCATCGCATCATTCTGCGGCGCGCGGGTAATCGACTTCGGACGGGGGCAATTGCAATGGTGGCCGGTCGTCCGGGCCGCCCTTGCCGCGCAGCTTAGCGATGAAATGCACAATGCGTCGCGCGGCTTTTGGCGCGCGCTTGCCAAGCACAGTGGGCGCCGCCAGCATCACTGGCGTCAGGATCAAGGTCAGCACGGTTGAAAAGGCCAGGCCGTAGACAACGGCTGAGGACAACAACACCCACCAATCCGATGTGGTGGAGCCTCGGGTGATGGTTCCTGCAGCAAAGTCCACATTGAGCTCATAGACCATGGGCAAAAGTCCAAGGACCGTGGTTGCCGTCGTCAGGAGCACTGGACGAATACGCTGTGCGGCTGTGCGCACCACCGCTTCTTCTACTGGTAGGCCCTTGCGGCGCAGATATTGATAGGTGTCGATGAGGACGATGTTGTTGTTTACGACGATACCAGCCAGCGCCACAATGCCCGTGCCGGTCATGATGATGCTGATATATTGGCCGGTGATGGCAATGCTCAATAATACACCGAACACGGACATAATGACGGCGGTGAGCGTCAGGAAGGCGTGGTAAAAGCTGTTAAATTCCAACAACAGAATCATCGCGATCATAAACAATGCGGCGAGCATGGCATTTTGAAAAAAGCTCGCAGCAGAGGCGGTTTCTTCGTCGGCGCCGCGCATAGTCCAGGTAACATCATCGCCAAGCGCCCCTGACGCCAGCCAGTCCTTCATATGGGTGATCGCCAGATCCTGGCTCACCACATGGCCGTCAACCCGGCTGTTGCCATTGGCTTTCACTTCGATGATGCGCTTGCCGTTGCGGCGGACAATGCGGTCAACCTGTGGTTTTGCAGTTCGCGTCACAAAATTTGAGAGCGGCACCGAGCCCTGGGGCGTTTGAACGCGTACTGCGTCAAGCGCCAGAATAGTCCGGTTTTCCTTGGGGTAGCGGATGCGGATATCGACCTCATCATCGGAATCATCTGGCCGGTATTTATCCACGAGAAGACCATCGGTTACGAGCTGTAACACGGCGCCTGCTTGTTGCACAGAAAGACCATAGCGCCCGGCGAGGGCGCGATCGACTTCCATGGACCACTCGATACCCGGCAACGGCAAGGCGTCTTCCTGGTCCATATAAACCGGCACACTCTGGCCGTTAACAATCATGGTTGTGGAATCCACAAAATCACGTGTGGTCTTGGCGGCGGCGAGCATGGCGTCGAAATTCGCCGAGCTGATTTCAACTTGCACATCTTTTCCCACCGGGGGCCCGCTCTCCCTTTGGCGGACCTCGATGATGACACCGGGAACGCCTTGCACCATATCGCGCAGCTCCTCCAGAATGACGCGCGAATGTTCGCGTTCGGAATAATATATCAGATCGAGACCGACCTGGCCGATGGTTTCTGGCGGCATATCTCTTCCACGCCCCAGTTCAGGCCCGGTCTGCAGGTAAATATGCTCAATCGCCGGGTGGTCTTTGACGCGATCTGAGACTTCCTTGACGATCTCGATTTTTTGTTCGGCGGAGAGGTTGCCTCTGGCGAGAACGAGAAGATTGACCTGTTCATTGTCAGTGCGAATGAAAAATTCGGCTTCTGGTGACGCCAGCTCAAAAGCTTTTAGGCAAATCCAGGCGACGAAAACCGCGCCAACCATGACCAGCAAGGGACGCTTCACGAGACCGGTCAAAAGCTTCGCATAGGCGGCGATGGGGCCTTTGAGTGTTGTGGGGTCAACTTCGTCAACCTCATATTGCTTGGCGGGTCCTTCGGTTCTGCCTTTGAGGCGGAACTTTTTCTTCATCCAGTCCGACATGCCGAAAAGCGTGCCAATGACGGGCAGAAAGATGAGGGCGACAATCAGCGAGGAGAGCAAGACGAAGATCAGCGTCAGCGGTAGATATTTCATAAACTCGCCGGGTAGACTATTCCAAAACAGGAACGGCACAAAGGCCGCTAACGTCGTCGCCGTCGACGTAATGACCGGCCAGAACATGCGTTTTGAGGCCTCTGTATAAGCATTCTTGCGGGGTGCTCCTTCGGCCATACGCCGGTCGGCATATTCAACGATGACAATGGCGCCGTCGACGAGCATCCCCACCGAGAGGATCAGGCCGAACATCACCATCATATTGAGGGTGTATCCAAACATCGAGAGAAGCAAAAACCCCATGAGGAATGTGGTGGGAATTGCGATCCCAACGAGGATCGCTGAGCGCATTCCCAAAGTTGCGACAACCACGATCATCACCAGCAAGATTGCAGTAATGACCGAGGCAGTCAGCCCTTCTAGGTTATCTTTGACGGTGACGGATTGATCGCTCAAAAATTCATAACGAATTGAGCCAGGCCAGAATTGCGCCTCCTCGAGAACGGCTGCACGCGCGGCGTCGATGGTTTCGACAATATTAGCGCCGCCGCGTTTGGAAATCTCTACGCCAATTGCTGGCTGGCCATTAAAAAGCGCGTATCCCGTGCGGTCCTTAAACGTTCGGTGGACCTCGGCGAGATCGCCAATGGTGACGACATTATCGCCATCAGCACGGACCGGGATCGCCATTAAATCACCGGCGTTTTTAATGAGGCCCGGCACCTTAATCACAAAACGCCCATCGGCAAGAGCTACGGAACCTGCAGTGACGAGCTGATTATTGGTGTTCACCGCGTTGGCGACCTCTATTTCGGTGAGGCCGTATGATTCCAGCACTTCCGGCTTGATGATCACCTCTAACAGCTCTTCGCGCGCGCCGGTGAGCCGGGCTTCAAGAACGCCTGAGATGCCATCAAGGCGGTCTTCCAGCGCCTTTGCGGTTTGATAGAGTGCGCGTTCGGGCGCTTCGCCGTAAAGGATAGTCGTCAGGATGGGAAATTCATTTTGCAGATTGAATTCGGTGACGATAGGTTCTTCTGCATTCGAAGGGTATTCGGCCTTCGCCCGATCGATGGCTTCGCGGACATCAAGAACCGCCTGATCGATATCAATCGTGGTTTGAAATTCGAGGATAATTTGCGCCGCGCCGTCAAAGGCGAGCGAGTCCATCTGGATCAGTCCCTCAATGCTTTGCAGTTCAAGTTCGGTGGGCCGGATAAGCAAGCGCTCGCCGTCTTCTGGCGATACGCCGGGCAGCGGCAGAGTGATAGAAACGAATGGCGCGGGAATATCTGGTTCGGCTTCGCGTGGGATCGTATTAAATGAAACCAGTCCGAAAATGATGACAACAAAAAATGCGGTCATCACCACGCGCATGCGCGAGAAAGCGGCATCGATCAGCCGATTCACAAACCGGCTCCCGCGGTGGTTGTTTCAGGCGCATCCACATCAACAGTCTGGCCAGGCTTCACATATTCCTGGCCGCGAATGATGAGTTTTACCGCGCCGCTAAGGCCATCAACCCATACGCCCGCGACACCCTCACCGAGTAAGTGAACGGGGCTGAATTCAACCACATCGCCAGAGGTGAGGGTGCGCACACCGATAGCGCCGTCTTCGCTGAGCGCTAGTGAGGAGCGGGGGATGAGATGCGCCGCGCGTTCGGTTGTATGGATCGTAAACTGCGCCGTAACGCCGTCGCGAAGTGCGCCGTCGGGATTGGGTATTTCAAGCTCTACTTTAAATGTGCGTGTAGAAGGGTCAGCCGCAGCGCCGACAAACCGTATGATGCCTTCAATCGTTTCACCAGTGGCGAGACGTGCAACACCATGGTCGCCTTTTGAAATTTTTGCAATTTCCTTTTCAGAGACTGCGCCGATCACCAAGAATGGGGATTGCTGAATGATTGTACCGCATGGATCGCCAATCCCCACATAGTCGCCAGTTTCCACAAAACGCCGATCAAATATGCCATCGAAAGGCGCAGAGATTTTTGTCTTTTCGAGCTCCAGGCCTGCACGTTCCGCATTGGCCGCGGATAGGTCGAGTGCAGCTTTCGCGGCGGCCACGCCCGTATTTGAGCGAAAGCCTTCCTGGTTGAGTTTGACAGCAGCATTGTAATCGAGGCGGGCTTTGGCCATCGCCGCGCGCGCTTCGGCAAGTTGCGCGGCGCGCGCATCGGTGGCGATGCGACAGATGAGATCGCCTTCCTTCAGCTTCTCGCCTAGTATCGCAGGCGTTTCGGCGATGACGCCGGGAGTCTGGGCCCGGACAATTACTTTTCGTTCGGCTTCGGTGTGGCCGCGAACAGAAATCTCCGCCCGCCAGGATTGCGGTTCAATGATTTCGGCAATGACGGTAAAACGGCTCTCCGGCGTTTCGATGATTGCTTCTGGCGCAGGCGCGAACATGCCTCGAAGCAGGAAGTAGATCACCAGCAGCGTGACAAAAATCCCTGCAAGTTTGACTGGCTGTGAAACTGTCATTTGGGCTGTTCCAACTTCTTTCACGAAGGGTTTATGACGAGGCTAGCTTTCTGAATAAATCATTCAGAATTCAGTATACTGGTGAGTGTACTCCAGAATTCAAGATCGATTATTAAGTTATCGAGGAAATAGCTGAAAAATACGTATCTAGCTGGTTTTCGAGCGCAACTGAGACGGGAAACGCAGGGATGCGCACTGCATCACCTTTAGTAATAAGGGTTCGAGACCAAAAGCGAAGGCGCCTTGTTCAAGACAGTTCCGATGATGTTGGTTTTGTCCAACAACCTTTGGGCTTCCTTCAGCTCTTCCACCCGGGTCTGACCGCTCGCTGCAATCAGCAGCACACAATCAACCTTGGGAAGAAATGCGATTGTATCATCACAGCCGAGAATGGGAGACATATCGAATATTACAATCCGGGATTCGAAATTCTCTACCGCCCCGTTGATCAATTGGTCCATACGATCAGATGTCAGATGTTCTGCACCGCGCCGTGTTACGCGTTCATTGGCGATCAACAGCATATCGGGAAGGTCAGGGCGAAGCGTAACCTCTTCGAGGGATTTATCACCCTCAAAATAGTCGAGAACCGATGGGAAATCTTTCAGTCCCAGGTAGCGGGCGACGCTGGGGCGATAAAAATCGAGATCCACAAGGGTCGGGCGCATGCCTGCTTTGGAGCCGATTGCGATGGCAAGGTTGATCGCGGTTACAGTCTTTCCGGCGCCAGCGCCAGGGGATGCCACGGCGAGAGTTTTCCACCCTTCTTTTTCCATTTTTTGCAGAACACGGGTGCGCAACACGCGATAAGCATTGAGCACTGGATCTTGTTCGTTAGAGATAATTCGATGTTCGCTAAAGCCGTCGAAGTTACACGAAACGGGCGTAATTTGAGGTGCGCCGTGTAGTAATGTCGGCGCCGACTTTATGACGGCCGACTGGGATGCAGTTTCGCGCTTTGGGATCAAAGCTTCCTTGTGGTCGCGAGCACGGTTGATGGCTTCTCGAATTCTATCCATTTTACTCTACCTACAAGACATTCATCATGCCGCACCTGCAGTCCTGGAGCGCATATGTTTGCGGATTCCAGGAATGTGAAGGGCGAATGGGAGATTTTCATCATTATTTTGAATATAGGGAATGATGGCGATGGGATGGCCATCGATCAGGTTTGAAAGGTGATTGCGTCCGCGGATCGTAGAAAACAACAGCTCGACGGAGAATGCTGTACCTGCGCCGGCGGCTAGGGCTGCGAAAATGGCGAGAACAAACAATTTTGGCCGATCTGGACTTGACGGTTTTTCTGGGCGCAATGCGGGTTCAAGAATCGAGAATTTCTCTGCCTGCTGATTTTCCTCCAGGTTTTCCGCCAGTTGCGCATCTTGTTGTCTCGCTAGGATATCTTGATACTCCCGGAATACATTCTCGTAATCCCGGGTAAGCGCAGTCAGCCCGCGTTCCACCTGGGGTGTCCTTCCTATACGCGATTCCAGGTCCGTGATTTTTTCTTCATTGGTGCTGAGTTGGCGGGTTAGCATCCGTATACGGTTGTTAATGACAGCAAGGCGCCCTTCAAGTTGAACGCCCGCAATATCAGATGAGCCTTTGCGCGATTCCTCGGCAATTTTGTCGCCCAAAGCGATGCGTGCGGTTTCTGTCTTGGCTTCCGCTGCGCTGAGTTCAGTTGGGTCCGGATCTGGGAGGCGCTCTAAGACAGTCAGTTCCGACTCGGTGACGGCGAGGGCGTCTCGAAGGCGTTTAATGTCCTGGCTTGGCGCCATCTGGCGTTTTAGGGAAGCAATCTCGTTACGCTTAGCCTGAATTTCGGGAAAGCTATCGTGATAGGTCGCGCGCAAGCGGGCAAGCTCGCTTTCCAATTGCCGTACTTGCTGGGAAAAACCGCTGTCGGCGCCCGTTCCTGCGATGAGTTGAGTTTGTAGAAACCGCTCTTCCTCTTCCAGTTGGGCGATTGCGGATTGGGTCGAAATAAGTTCCCTGTTTAAGCGCTCTAGTATATTCATATGCATATTGAGCTGCTCTGGCAGGGAGTCTGAATTGCTGGTCTTGTAGTTTGAAATTCGCTCTTCAATGGCTGAAACAGTATCACGTAAGCGCCCGGCTTCGCGTTCAAAAAATTCTGTAGTGTTAGAAGCGCCAGCGGTTCTGGTGCGCACATCTTCACTTAGAAACAGTGTCATGAATTCATTGGCAAGCTGATATGCTTTATTTGCATCCCTGTCCGTATAAGCGACAGTAAAGGCAATGGTGCCGTCTCGAGCGGAACTTCGATTAAAGGAAGAGGTGATAAAGCGAACTTTGAGGCGTTCACGCATCAATTGTACGCGCTCGCTTTCTGACAAGCCAAGAGATTTTGGAAAAAGGTTATATTTTTTCTCAACATTGAGCAGGCGATTGCGCGTCATAACACGCTGCCGGATGGTTTGAATGCGCTCTTGGGCATAGGCATTGATCGTCGACCGGATTAATTCCGATGGAATTTGCTGCGATTCCACAAGAATGGTTCCCCGCGCTGTGTATTTTGCCGGCAGTAGCATGACGGCCAGAATCGCAAGCGGGCCAACCACCAGCACCGGTAATAGAAAGTAAAAAAACCTACGACGCAGGATAATGATAGCGTCTTCGATCGTGAATTCATCACCCATAACAGATGTTCCGGCTATTTCAGTACGCCTTGTCGGCGTGTTTCATCTATGGCTTTGCGATATGCGGATTCACCCTTAATCTGCAATTCACGCGCCGTTTCAATGCTTTATCATCGCAGACAGGATCCAATCTGCAATTTCAAGCTTCACTGTAAACCGTTAAACGGCGTCAAGCTTAAAATCCACTAGATTGACGCTGCCAGGGCGATTGTTAACAGCTTGCGGCTAACACCTTAATATATATACATGAAATGTGCCATTACCATGGCCAGGACTCGCGAATGTGGTGGGGTGCAATGGCGATTACAGAACATAATGCGGCTTAGTGGATGAATGATTGACCAGGAAATAAAACCCAGCCGCCTCGGTGTTGTCATCGTTAATTATCAAACGCCGGTGCTGGCGGAGCGGTGTGTGGCGGCGCTGGCGCCAATGCTGTCGGCGGCTGATGCCCGGGCCGTGATTGTTGATAACGATTCGCAAGATGGGTCTTATGAAAGACTGCGTGATTATTGCGCCAATCTGCCAGAACGGGAGCGCATCATGGTCGTCGAGGCCGGGTGCAATGGCGGCTTTTCTGCGGGAAACAATATTGGTGTCGCAGCCCTTCAGGCAGATTATATTTTGCTGCTGAACAGTGACGCCATTGTGCATGCCAGCGCCTTGGATGAGCTTCTGGTAGCAGCTGATGCAGCCCCCGACGCCGGGATCATAACGCCGCGTATTGTATCATCTGCGGGAGAGGAACAAGTTTCGCGTTTTCGAGACAACTCTCCCCTTAGCGAATTTATCGATGGCGCCCAGACCGGTCCTGTAACAAAGCTGTTTAGATCAGCGGAGACACCAATCTATACGGAGGATTGGAGCACAGTGCCGGATTGGGTGAGTTTTGCGGCCGTCCTCATTCGAAAGCGGGCAATCGAAATGGTCGGCAAGATGGATGAGGGTTTTTTCCTTTATTATGAAGATTGCGACTATTGCCGCCGAATTCGCTCTTCAGGGTTTAAGATCGCCTTCGCGCCAAAGGCCGTATTTACCCACGACGCTGGCGGGAGTACGAATTTACGTGAGAGTGAGAACCAGCAATCCCGGTTGCCATCTTATTATTATGCATCCCGGTCGCGCTATTTCAGGAAATATTATGGACCCATGGGGCCGCTTCTGGCTAATGCTGCGTGGTTATTGGGCCGAGGGATTGCACACTTGCGCGGCCTATTTGGACGTCCTGCGCCGACAGTGTGCGCCGAACGTGCGCGTGATATTTGGATAGGCTGGCGCGACGATGCTTCGAAGATGCGTAGAGACTGATTGAATAGGCTCTAAGCGTCGGGATCAAATTCCAGGATGGCCGGCACGTCCGCAGGGGGAATATAAGCCGGTAGTTTGGGCTCAAGTTCGCGCATGAATCCCAGAAGGCGCTGGTCTGCCGTCTCCAATGGCTCGCCAGAGTCTATGGGCGTCATAATACGGATCATCGCGCCGTCAGTTCTGCGAATACGCACCGCATCAAAAATCAGTGCGATTTTCATGACAAATTCATTGGCAATTTTGCGTCCACGCTGATCGTACCAATAATAAAGTAACTGCCGTGACCCGCGATTTTCAATGATGATGCGATTAAAATGGAACTCCCGACCGCTGGCGGTTGTTGTGGGCACGATCTCGTGACTGACGATCTGCCAGCCGCCGCCGGGGATGCATTGCCGCGGGGAGTGCCAGCTATGGCCATGGCGCTGCATGTTCAGATACGCGATATAGAGATTAAAGGATTCGCGATCAGGGCTGGTCAGATTTGTGATCAGAAAATCATCCGCACCCAACACTTCGAGAGTTTGCTTGTCGACTTCCTGAATGTCGCTTTTCCAGCCAGGGAATTCGTAATTTAGCTGCGCAAGATCGACGCGCTCGGGGATACGCAACACATTAGAGACGCCGAAATGCACATAGGCGCCAGCAGCGAGCAAAGCCACAGATATAGCAATGGCGTTCCGCGTGAAGATTGCGGCTTGCCAGGGCTCAGTGCTGGTGATCGGAGCTATCTCCGGCATGGCCAACAATCCGTCGGCATTTTTCCGCCCCGAGAAGCGAGAGAGGACGGCAATAACCGCGAACAGCATAATCATGCACAGTAAAAACACGACCCAGCCTTCGAAGAAATGAATCAGACCTTCTGCAGAGGATGCTCCATATTTTTGCACCAATACGCCCGTGAGGGCGATCCGAAAACTGTTCATCAGGATTGTAATCGGCACCGTCGACAGAAATACGAGGGCGCGTTGCCATAGCGGCGCTTTAAAGAAATACGCAGCGAGAAAGCCAAGGCTGAGAAAAGGAAACAGATAACGCAATCCGCTGCACGCTTCGGCGACCTGAAGTTGATAGTCGCCAAGGTCGATAATATTTCCGGATAAATATACCGGCATCCCAAAGCGCTCGATCATGAAGACACCAAGTTGTGATGACCAGAGTTGGAACTGCTGCGATAGAACCGTGATCACCCAATAGGGCGGTGGCACCATAAACAATAAAAATATAACCGGCACTAAGGTGAGTAGGAAAATATTACGACCGCCAAGCGCGAGGGCCACGGAGCCAGCGAACAGGATCATTGCAAAATGCTGAAAAATCATCAGCGATGTGACGGTCATTTCAGAAAGAATGAGGATAACAACCGACAGGGCGACGCCAGCAAGGCCAATTGCCATGGGGCGACCGAGGCTGGCGCCGAGCGCCTCTCGCCTGGACCAGATCAACCATCCTGCAATTACCGGCAGGAAATAACCATGGCTGAGCTCTTGCTGTTCACCCCAACGCCTGAACAGGTCCGCGATGCCATTAAAGAAGGCGAAACCGAAGGCGAGCACGACTAATGCCGTCAGATATGCAGGCCGCATTTTGAAAGTCCTGGCGGTGTTGTTGGGGGGGGAG
>JAADIH010000123.1:3478-3763 GCA_013151435.1 Alphaproteobacteria bacterium | reverse complement strand
ATAGCTGCCTCATTATCTCTGTTGGCGCCATCTTAAAGTATGGCCATGTTGAATTAGAGTTTTTGTTTCACTGAGCCCTGCATGCCAAATCTAATATGTGGATTCAATAATTCACATAATTCTTATAAAATTTTTGACCGCCAAGTTAGGTTTGTTTTTTGGACCATAGATACATCTACCGGGCTTGAAAAACCGAACGGACCCGTCTTTTTTGGGACCTACGGGCCAGCCCAAAAAGGGCAAATCCGGTCGTCTGGACATCTAGGAAAAGGGTTCCGGAGCGCA
>JAADIH010000123.1:0-3455 GCA_013151435.1 Alphaproteobacteria bacterium | reverse complement strand
ATAGCCCACAATTCTTGCCAAATCTGAGTGATTTTGAAGCCAAAAATGTCGACATGCCTAGCCCTTGGCGCGAACAGCGCCAGCCAACCCAAAGAGAAGCTTGGATAAGCATGATTTTGCACTCGAAATATAATTATGGAGCGTTAGAAACGGCCCATTTGAACGCTGATTTCTTAACTGCAAGAGCCTTTGCCGATGAGGTGTTCAGCAAGACGAAAGTCGTTCCAATCCACGGATCGATAATCACCAGATAGTTTCATATTCTGGTGCCTCGCCCGGCCCAAAGTGACCGCAACACCGCCTGAAAATCCAAATTCAGCACGAAAAAAACGGCGCATCTGAAATGCCCCGTTTTTCCAATAAAATTTACCCGTGCTTACGCAGCGTCAGGCCAGCACACTCCGATCGCGTCTTTCGTACCCTGGCTCAACCCTTCAAGGTCGGCTTCGGAAGCAACGGCCAACAATTCTTCCGTCATTGACGCATCAGCCTCATCTGCCAGGCATGAGCACCCCGATGTATCACCACCAGTCTCTTCGTTGAAAGCGACGCAATGACCTTCAAGGTCATCGCCCGCAAATACAGGCGTTATTGCAAAGCCAGCGACCAGCGCTGCGATAATCAGTTTTTTCATGGGTCTTCCTTTTCCAGTACCTAAATTCGCGTGACTTAGCGCGTACATTTATCCATTGCCGCCTTGGCGCCGTCAGATGCGGACGCGTAACGCTCATCCGGGTCGGCGATATTGCCGAGCTCCAGAAATTCATCAACGAGATCATTGGCTACGACCTCATTTTCCAGACACATACAGCCTGATGCGTCGCGCCCATCCGCTTCCAGCGCAGCAGTACAGGCGTCAGCCATATCACCAGCCGAAGCGGCGGAAAATGCAGTAAATGCTGCCGCTGTTCCGACAAAAAACGCTTTGATCGTCATTATTTTAGCCCCTTGTTCCAAACGCGCCCATTCCGACACTTAAAGCCCCGGCAAACCAACACAACAAAGGGCGGGCGCATAAAATCTCCCAGCCCAGCAAGGATGTCACCCGAAACGACGCGCGAGGTCAATCACCTTGGCCAGTTGCGAAAGGGATGCAAAAGCACATACCGCCAACCTCCTGGGTGCTTTGCGACGGCCCGACGCCCTTGTAGTCCGCGAGAGTTTGGATATGAAGACGCCGAGGAATTGGCTGGCTGCCGGTTGAATAAGCCGACGCCTGTCCAATTTATATTATACGAGGCATCTGGCGTTTGGGGCCGGTGAGGAGAGTTTCCATGGGCGAAGTGCACATGCATGGCACGACAATTTTGGCGGTGCGACGGGGCAATACGGTTTGCGTCGGCGGAGACGGGCAGGTGAGCCTTGGCCACACTGTCGTCAAGGGCGACGCCAAAAAGGTGCGGCGCCTTACGGGGGGTAATGTGATTGCGGGCTTTGCCGGCGCTACAGCTGACGCCTTCACCTTGTTAGAGCGCCTTGAATCAAAGCTCGAGCAATACCCAACACAGCTCACCCGCGCTTGTGTGGAGCTTGCCAAAGACTGGCGCACTGACCGCTATTTACGAAAGCTTGAGGCCATGCTGATCGTCGCCGACAAGGATGTGACCGCTGACCCTTTCAGGCGTTGGTGATGTGCTGGAGCCTGAATTTAACATCACCGGCATTGGTTCTGGCGGCGATTATGCGCGCTCTGCAGCGATGGCGCTGCTCAATGAAACCGACTTAGATGCGGAAGCCATTGTCAGAAAAGCCATGGGCATCGCTGGCTCCATCTGCATTTACACGAATAACTCCCTAACGCTGGAAGTGATCCACACGGACGGTTAAGTGCCGTGCAATCCAATTGAAGTATCAACGCCCGCTATCTTAATGGCGGTGCTGGAAAATAAGAGCGTATCCTTATGACAGAATTTTCTCCCCGTGAAATTGTCTCTGAACTTGACCGTTATATTGTCGGCCAGAACGCCGCCAAACGCGCGGTCGCAATTGCGCTGCGAAATCGCTGGCGCCGTCGCCGGGTCGAGGCGCCGTTGAGCGAAGAAATCACGCCGAAAAATATTTTAATGATAGGCCCCACGGGCGTTGGCAAAACCGAAATTTCCCGGCGCCTCGCCAGGCTTGCGGGCGCGCCATTTCTGAAGGTCGAGGCCACAAAATTTACCGAAGTTGGCTATGTGGGGCGCGATGTAGATTCGATCATCCGCGATCTCGTAGAAATCGCGATCGGCCTGGTGCGTGAGAAAAAACGCGATGATGTAAAAGCCGCAGCTCAGGCCGCCGCCGAAGAGCGCGTCCTTGATGCGCTGGTGGGTGAAGAGGGCGGAGAGGCGACCCGGGAGAAGTTTCGCCAAAAGTTGCGCGATGGCGAACTGGATGATCGCGAGATCGAACTTGAATTGCGCGACTCACAAAGCGGAGCGCCAAGTTTTGACATTCCCGGCATGCCCGGCGCGCAAATGAGCATGATCAATATTTCAGAAATGTTCGGGAAGGCCTTTCAGGGGCCGCGGTCAAAACGCCGGATGAAAGTCAAAGACGCTTATGAACCGATGATCGCAGAAGAATCGGATAATCTCCTCGATGAAGATACTCTAGCGCGCGAGGCGATCGATCTTGCGGAAAATGACGGCATCGTTTTTCTCGACGAGATCGACAAGATCGCCCGCAGCTCTGAACGCGCCAGCGCTGATATTTCGCGCGAAGGCGTACAGCGCGATCTCCTGCCGCTGATCGAGGGCGCCACCGTCGCCACAAAATACGGGCCCGTAAAAACTGACCACATCTTGTTCGTGGCGTCTGGGGCGTTTCACCAGTCCAAACCGTCGGATCTCCTGCCGGAACTCCAGGGGCGTCTGCCCATTCGGGTGGAGCTGGACGGGCTCTCCCGGGACGATCTACGCCGCATCCTGGTGGAGCCGGAGGCAAGCCTCCTAAAGCAATATTGCGCGCTGATGGCGACCGAGGGCGTAACCCTCGACTTTACCGATGACGCCGCTGACGCGCTGGCGGACGCCGCCGCCAGTGTGAATGCCGGTGTAGAGAATATCGGCGCCCGTCGCCTCGCCACCATCATGGAGACCGTTCTCGATGAAATTTCATTCGAGGCGACAGATCGCCAGGGCGAGACAATCACCATTGATGCCGCCTATGTGGAAGAACGCCTTGGCGAAATCGCCAGAAATGCTGACCTGTCGAGGTATATCCTATAGGGGGTATCTATCATCACGATGTCGAAACGATAATTAGCGCCGTCGAAAATTGGGCCCCGAATACCGCCTAACCACCAAAAAACCGCCGATTTTTGCGGAAAACCCGTGATTTTCCCTCAAAATCGCCCCTGTGGCGAATATCGCGCACAATCACCCGCGCTTGGCCATGCCTCAAAAAACGGGCTTTCGCTTAGGTTAATAGCAGGTTAATCTATACCGGTTGTGGGGAAGTTAGGTGGGCAATTG
>JAADIH010000248.1:3010-14679 GCA_013151435.1 Alphaproteobacteria bacterium | reverse complement strand
AAGAACCTCGTGCGCATCACTAACGGCCGATCATGACCATCCTCGACGACATCATTTCATATAAGCGCAAAGAGGTCGCCGATGCGAAAGCCAACACACCGATTGGTGCGCTGGAAGCCCTCGCCAGAGAGGTTAAGCCACGCGGGTTTTTACGCGCCCTCGAGCGCAAAGCCGCCAGTGGTTACGCGCTGATTGCGGAGATCAAAAAGGCCAGCCCTTCAAAGGGCCTGATCCGCGCCGATTTTGACCCCACCGCCCATGCCCGCGATTATCAGGCTGGCGGCGCTGCGTGCCTTTCTGTCCTCACCGATGGCCCGAGTTTTCAGGGCGCGCCGGAGTTCCTGACCCAGGCGAGCGAGGCGACGAGTATCCCGATCCTGCGCAAGGATTTCATGATCGACCCCTATCAGGTGGTGGAGGCCCGGGCCTGGGGGGCCGATTGTATTCTTCTTATCATGGCGTGCCTTTCCGAGACCCAAGCCCGCGAGCTGATGGGTGCCGCCAAAACCCAAGGACTTGATGTCCTGGTCGAGGCCCATAATGCGGAGGAAATGCTGCGAGCAACAAAGCTCAACGCTCCGATGATTGGCATAAATAACCGCAATTTAAGCACCTTCCATACCGACCTTAAGGTAACTTCTGAGCTTTCTGAACTGACCCCGCCCTCAACTTTTCTGGTCAGCGAAAGCGGCATCTCCTCTCATCAGGATCTCAAAACCCTCGCCGGATATGGCGCTAAGGCGTTTCTCGTTGGGGAGACCTTGATGCGCCAGCCTGATGTGGAAAATGCCACGCGAGCGCTGTTGGCGCCGATCGCCACCGCCTGAGATTGGCTAAAAACATGCCCAAAAACAGGGCATTGACGACCAATAAGAACATCAGTAGAACATCGTTGTCTCTTTGTTCTCCCATCATTTCGGGCGTGCAAACAGCTTTACGTGGAATTTTGCGCCCCTAAAGCGCGCTACAATAGAATTGACCGGTCAAATTGGTCAGCCAAAGAAGTGGAGAAACAGTGCTCACCAAGAAACAGCACGAACTTCTGAGTTTCATCTCAGAGCGGATTGCCGATACGGGCATATCGCCCTCCTTCGACGAGATGAAAGACGCGCTGGATTTGCGCTCTAAATCCGGGATCCATCGCCTGATCACGGCGCTGGAGGAACGTGGGTTTATTCGCCGGTTGCCAAACCGCGCCCGCGCCCTCGAAGTCTTGCGCATGCCCGAAGATCTTACCCGCGCCCCCATGGGCGACTCATCTAAAGGCTTTTCGCCATCCGTGGTTCAAGGCGGCTTCCAAAAGCGCGCTACGCCGCCACGCCAATCCGCCGCTGCCCCACTTGAAAATATACCAGATCACATACAAGAGCTGCCAATCCTTGGTAAAATCGCCGCCGGTACACCCATCGATGCCATCCAGCACGAAGTCGACAGAATCCCCGCCCCAACAATCCTTATGGGATCGGGTGAGCATTTCATCCTCGAAGTCGAAGGGGATTCGATGATCGAAGCCGGTATTAATGATGGCGACTACGCCATCATCAAGCGCTGCGACACGGCGAGCAGTGGCGACATCGTTGTGGCCCTCGTCGATCGTGAAGAAGCGACATTAAAACGCTTGCGCCGGAAAGGCGCCTCGATTGCGCTAGAAGCGGCAAACCCCGCTTTTGAGACCCGCATCTATGGCCCCGATCGCGTCAGCGTTCAGGGCAAGCTTGTTGGGTTGATGCGGCGTTATTAGAGATACAAATTTATAAATAGATTCCCGGTCATCCCGTGTGCTGCGCAGCACGTAGTGATGCGTTGCCAGCACGGGATCACTCTCATTTGAGCACAACATCAACTGATCCCGGACCCGCGAAGCAACACTTCGTATTGCATCGCATCCGGGATGACGGATAAGCTTATTAGTAAGATAGATCCTCACCACTCCCCTGAGGAGCCGCCAAAGGCGGCGTCGCGAAGGGGCGCGCCCTCAGGATGAGGGTAATTCTGATTTATCGCGCAACACAATTATCCCTACACTAACTACTCCTCACCACCCGTCCATGGGCGTTTTCCACGAACGTCGGCTACAGTTTTGATATCAATTTCGCCATCTGACCCGATCCAAACCGCATGCGCCCCGCGCCGCCAAATGGATCGCCGGTCAATCAGGACCGCATCACAAGCGCGCCAAGCGCTGCCGCTCACCGGAAAGAAGGCTATAACGAGATCCGCCCGGGCGCAGTCTTCAGCGAGATCATCGCGCTCTTCGATGAAGGAGGCGCGGATGTCGTTCGCGAGCTCAACCACGCACCCCCTCTCATCACAAGCGCCCATATCGGCAATGAGGTCTGGCTTCGCGCTTTCTCTATCCAGCCCCACGTATTCCGCCCAGACGGAGGCTGAAAACCGATCTCGCCGCCTTGTATAAACCGCGATATTTTGTTCATCCGTACCGGGAACTATACCCGCATTGAGCCCGGATGCGGCGACAAAAAGTTGCGGCGCTCTAACGCTTCCAACAAACAAAGCGATGGCGGGAATTGCCGCCAGCCCTGCCAGCCGCAGCGGCGAGCGCCCCAAACACAAGACCAGCCCTCCAACCACCAGCCCCAGCATCACTGTCATTGGCCATTGCGGCGTCACGGATACTGCGCCCGGCCAGCTTGCCACTTCACTGGCGATCATCAGGATCATATCAATACCCGAAGCCGATAGCCGCCACGCCCAACCGTCGAGCCCGAATGGCGTCAGTATCAACGCAATCACAGCGGCGGGGATAATCCAGAAACCCATCAGCGGCATCGCCAGGATGTTCGCCGGTAAGGAATAAAGGGCTACCCGGTTGAAATGATAGAGTGCAAATGGCGCGGTCGCGAGTGCGGCGATGGTATCCGTCATCGCCAGCCCGATCGCGTATCGTTTAAACCGCGCGGGAAAGGAAAAACTGCGCATGGGATCGGCACGCCGGCTCATCCATTCATAGCCCGCGATCAACGCCGTCACTGCGGCAAACGACATTTGAAATCCCGGGTGAAAAAGCGCCTCCGGCGTTGTCAGCAAAATAATCGTCGCAGCGATTGCCACATTGCGCAGGGATAATGCGCGCCGATCTACCAGCACCGCGAAAAACATGATCGCCGCCATAATAAACGCACGCCGCGCCGACCATCCGCCCCCGGATAAAATAAGATAGCCAAACCCAGAGAGCAGTGCAGCGCTCGCCGCCCATTTTTTGATCGGGTATTTCAAGGCGAGCGGTTCAATCGCAGCCAATCCAAACCGCACCGTGAAAAATATCAGCCCCGTCGCAAGTCCCATATGCAAACCGGAAATCGCCAGCAAATGCGCTAAGCCCGTATCGCGCAAAGCGGCCCTTGACCGGGGGGTGATGGCGTCGCGTTTGCCGGTGACGATCGCCGCAACAATCGCCCCGCCCTCGCCCGGCGCCGCTTCGGTAATCTTGCGGAAAAGATTTGAGCGCAAAACCTCAATGCGCGTTGCAAGGTTTGCAGTGAAATTCACTGGCGCCCCCTCAATCACTTCTGGTTTGCTGACCGCGAACCCTACGGCGCCGATCCGTTGAAAGTAGAGCTGACGTGCATAATCGAAGGCGCCGGGTGCGACGGGGGGCGGCGGCGGACCAAGCCCGGCGCGGAGGCTCACCATTTCTCCGGGTTTTGCATCAAACTCAGCCCCGCGCCAGCTGATGCGCGCACGCGCCGGAAGGCTTTCCTCATCAACATAGTCGATTGATGAAAGGGCAATGATCATACGCCTGACGTCTGATTTATCCTCCACCGAAATGAGCCGTCCGGTTATCATCCGGATACTCAACTCGCGCTCAAGCATTGGCGCGGCTACTTGCGAGGTTCGCCAGTCTGCGGCGACAAACCCCAGCGCCCCGAGGAAAACCGCCAGACCAACCTTGCCAAAACGGCTGGGATGGAGCGCGCTCAAGCCCGCCATCAGCATCGCGGCGACACCCATCAGCCAATAGGGTTCAACCTTCAGGCCAAAATAAACCCCCGCACCGCAGCCAATGGCGACGGGCGCCCAGACTGCCAAATTGCGCGCATCCAGCAATATCCATTTAGCAAGAGTTTGCGGCGCCATATAGGCGAACCAGCGAGCACCCGCGCGCATCCGACCGAGTTGAAGGTCAGGGTCGAAGACCTCATCTGCTGCATTAATGGTCACAAGATCATAGGCGCCGGTAAAAATGATGTGGTAACACCATCTTGAGAGATTCTCTAAAACAACAACGAACAGAACCGGTCTGCAAGCCATGCCGCACACCTTGCCTGATGAGCGCCCCATTGAAGAGCGTCCCGTCGTCACCCGCTTTGCCCCCTCACCAACGGGGTATCTGCATATCGGGGGCGCCCGAACGGCCCTGTTTAACTGGCTTTACGCCCGTGGGCGCGGCGGGAAATTTCTCCTCCGGATCGAAGATACCGACCAGGCCCGACATAGCGAAGATGCAGTCCGGGCGATTCTTGATGGATTGACGTGGTTAGGTCTCGACTGGGATGGTGAACCAATTTCGCAATATGCAAATCGACAGCGCCATGCGGAAATCGCTGAACAGCTTTTGGCGGCGGGAAAAGCCTATCGCTGTTACCTGACGCCTGAGCAACTGGACGAGGCGCGCGATAATGCCAACGCTGCCGGAGTACGGTTCGAAAGCCCCTGGCGCGACGCCGATCCTACTACCGCACCAACCGACAAGCCCTTCGCCATCAGGTTCAAGGCGCCGCGCGATGGCAAGACGCAAATCAAAGACGCCGTACAAGGCGCTGTGGCGTTTCCAAATTCCGCCCTTGATGATCTGATTATTTTGAGAAGCGCCATTTCTACAAATAGCGGGGCCCCCACCTATAATCTCGCCGTGGTCGTTGATGATCATGATATGGGCGTCACCCACATTATTCGCGGGGACGATCATTTGAATAATGCCGCGCGCCAGCAACAGATCTATGAGGCCCTTGGATGGCCCGCCCCGATCTTTGCTCATGTCCCGCTGATCCACGGCGCTGATGGCGCCAAGCTCTCAAAGCGTCATGGCGCGCTTGGCGTAGAGGCCTATCGCGATCAGGGATATCTGGCGCCAGCGCTTGCCAATTACCTTATGCGCCTTGGCTGGTCACACGGTGATGATGAAATCTTCCCTATGGAAAAAGCCCTTGAATGGTTTGACGTAAACGCCATCAACAAGGCTCCCTCGCAGCTCGATTTGGATAAATTAAACCACATCAACGCACATTACATCGCTGAATTGCCTGATGCAGATTTTATCACAATGGCGCTGCCATTCCTCGATAAAACCGATATGGATGAGGAAAGCCTGGCGCGTTTTACGCGCGCGGCGCCGTTCCTGAAGACCCGTTGTACAACATTAAAGGACGCGGCCACAGCGGGCGCATTTTTGTTCCTGGAGCGGCCATTGACCATTGAAGGCAAGGCGAGAAAGCCCCTGAAGAAAGAGGGCGCCATTGATATGGTGAAAGCAGTTGCGGAGGCGCTCGACGAGGACATGGTTTGGACCTCGCCAGAAACACTCGATCAACAACTGCAAGCTCTCACCGAAAGCCTCGGCGTGGGATTTGGGGCTATCGGGGCGCCCGCCAGGGCCGCCCTCACCGCTGGCAACCCGTCACCGGGATTAGGTGAAGTCCTTTATTCCTTGGGAAAAACTGAATCATTAGCGAGGCTTAGAGCCCAAATCAGCTGATCATGAAGCTGGCGTCTATCGGCCAACATAGTGTATGTGCAGTGCAACATAGAAATGCCGCTACGTAGAAAAGGCGAGAGAATGAAAAGCGATTTAAAGGAATCTGGTTCCGTTACGATCACCCGGAATGGCGAGAGCTTTGACTTCCCCGTCTATAAGGCCGGCGAAGGCCCCGATGTCTTTGATATCCGCAAGCTCTACGCCATGACCGGCGCATTCACCTTCGACCCTGGCTTTACGTCTACCGCCAGTTGCGAATCAAAAATTACCTTCATTGATGGCGACAGAGGCATTCTCCTCTATCGCGGATATCCAATCGATCAGCTTGCAGATAATTCTGACTTTCTCGAAGTCGCTTATTTATTACTGAAGGGTGATCTCCCCCAAGGAAAAGACCGGGAAGACTTTCGAAGCGCGATCACCAGACACACAATGGTGCATGAGCAACTGAAAATGTTTTACAGCGGGTTTCGCCGCGATGCACATCCTATGGCCATCATGGTCGGTGTTGTCGGCGCGCTTGCCGCTTTCTATCATGACTCGACCGATATTACTGATCCAAAGCAGCGCCTCATCGCCACCCATCGCATGATCGCCAAAATGCCGACCATTGCAGCAATGGCCTATAAATATTCAACCGGTCAGGCTTTCGTCTTTCCGCGCAATGACCTTGATTATACGTCAAACTTTATGCGCATGTGCTTTGCTGTCGGCGCTGAAGACTATGTCATCAATCCAGTGCTATCGAGCGCCCTCGACAAGATTTTCATCTTGCATATGGATCACGAACAAAACGCATCCACCTCAACGGTGCGCCTTGCCGGATCATCAGGCGCCAATCCTTTTGCCTGTATCGCCGCGGGCATCGCATCGCTTTGGGGGCCGGCTCATGGCGGCGCCAATGAAGCAGCGCTCAATATGCTCGAAGAAATCGGCACGGTTGATCGTATTCCGGAATTCATCAATCGCGCAAAAGATAAGAACGATCCTTTCCGTCTTATGGGCTTTGGCCATCGGGTTTATAAGAACTATGATCCGCGCGCGACAGTCATGCGAAAAGCCTGTCATGAAGTCCTCGACGAACTCGGCATCAAAGATGAGCCATTGCTTCAAGTGGCGATGGAGCTTGAGCGCATCGCCCTCGAAGATGAGTACTTTATTGAAAAGAAACTCTATCCGAATATCGATTTCTATTCCGGTATAACCTTACGCGCCCTTGGGTTCCCCACCGATATGTTCACTGTGCTCTTTGCTGTCGCCCGAACCGTCGGCTGGATTGCGCAATGGTCTGAAATGATAGAAGACCCGTTACAGAAAATCGGCCGCCCCCGGCAAATCTATACAGGGGCCCCAAAGCGCGATTATGTCTCGACTGACGAGCGTTAAACACATAAATGCGTTATGAAACTACAGCTCCAATCTGAGCTGTGTGATTGTTGGAAAATCTCTGCCGAGATCCTGAACTTTATTCAGGATCCAGGCATTCTCTAAAAAGATGATATGTGGATCCCGGGTCAAGCCCGGGATGACCGCTTCATATTTATTCCAATGATGTTTGATAATAATAGAATCATCAGAATACTATTATCATCACCGTATATTTTGCGAACGTCTACTTGACCAGAACGTCGTCAACATAGACCGTGCCGCCGCCATGGCGGATCATCCGTCCGTTAACAGAGCGCATCTTTACTTCGCTGGATCCGAAAAGCCGTAACTCCGGCTGAGTGACCTCACCGCCAAAATAAACGCCGCCGGAACCATCAATCGTCGCGCGCAAGCGATCAGCGTGACCGGCTTTCACTACGACAGCGCCGGAACCGGCGATCCTCACGGTCAGCGGTCCATCAAGACGGGTTGAACGCACCAACCCTGAACCGGCGATTGAAACGTCAAGCATACCGTCCACATCTCCAAGAAGAACATCTCCTGGCCCGGCAATATCAACATCGACCATGGCGGCATTGCCTGCCATCAGATCCGCATCGCCGGAAAGATCGATCTCTAGACCGGCGCTGACATTGCCCATCACCAGCCTGCTGCCGTGAACAAGCCCAATCACCGCCTCATCCACATCGCCAACCTCGCCATAGACGTAACAAGCATCCAGGGCTAACGCTCCATCAAGACGATCCATCTTGAGTTTGATCCGGGCGTCAATGAACTCAACGTCTCCCTTAAACGGCATCGAGACAATGATTGTCGGATAGTCTGCAAAAAACTCTTCATCAAGGCTCGGGCCCGTTGATAGTTTGCGCCCCTTTTGCAGAAGTACCTTCCGATTGATCCGCGTATTGCAACAATTTCGCCCATCATCACGCCAGCGTTCACCGATAATCTGAACGACGCCATCTTTCTGCAAGAGTTCCAGATGATGGTACTTTTTACCCTGACGAATCTTGATATCGATTTCATCGCCGCTGGTTGTGACGATTTCAATGGCGCCTGTAATGTCCCGAAACGAGATTTTGTTGGTCTCAAATGTCTTTGCGGATACAGAGCTGGCGAGCACGGCCAATAGGCCGACGCACACTACACTTGTGAAATTATTGAAGTTTTTCCGGATCATATGCGCCTGCCTTTGTACATAGGCTGAATTAACCTAGTTCGCGCGTTTCTATTGAACGCAACAAACAAGGGTTAAGGAGCAAATTTCACGCCGTTATCTATTTCTGGTCGCACCAGTTAACGCGAAAACCACTTCACATCCCGGATCAAGCCCGGGATATGCTTGTCGCTCTGCGCTCTATGGTTGAACGCTTTCGGCCTCTTCTATCAGGGAAGCAAGCTGCGGGCGGATCGGCGCGTCAGCGGGAAGAACAGACAACAGTCGGCGCCAATATACCAGCGCCCCCGCGCCATTCCCTTGTTCACGGGCAACCTGACCAAGATAAAACAAGGAAAGAGGATCGTCCTTGTTAAACGCCTGCAGCCTCTCCAGCGCATTCAAAAATGCGTCGCTATAGCCTTCCTCCTCTGAGGTCCGCGCTTCAAAGAGCGCCGTAGCGTAATTACGCCAGTCTTCTGCATTCGCATTGGGGTCGTGTGTGGTCAGTTGACGATAGGCCTCAACGCTTTCGGTTTTACGGCCAAGGATCCCATAGGAGCGGGCCAACATCCGCCAACCCTCAAAATCATCGGGTGTAGTTTCAAGGCGCGTGGCGAGCCCCTCCACCATGTTCTCAATCATTGCAAGGCGTTGATCCGCCGGAATCTCATCGAAGGCCGCCATAGGAGATGGCGCCGGTTCTTCGGGAAGTCGCGCCTGCTCTTCGCGAAAGCTAGGATCGATGCTCTGAGGGGCGCCGACTTCGAGGTAAATCGCGACAGCGGCAACCGGCGCTACCGCCAACAGAGCAAACGCTGCTAGCCGGTTGCCTTTTAATTCACGCCCGACATTTGTGTCCTTAGGAGTCTGCGCCATCGTCACGAGTGGCACAGCCACGCCGACCACCAGTGCGATTGAGACAAGCAAAATTAAAAACCAGAATAGCATCTATGTGCCTGTCTCTTTCTTAGTCTCTTCTTCAATTTCGTCATCCTCGTCATCATCTTCTAGCGCCACAGGATTTTTTTGAAGTTTTCGAAAATAGATGAGGGCAACACCACCAGCACCCGCCAGCGCTAACCAAGGCGTGAGCCACAATAATGCCGTATCACTACGCATTTCTGGTTTCAGCCTCACATAATCGCCATAGCGATCCGTGACGTAAGCCACCACTTCTGCATCGCTATCACCGGCAAGCAGTCTTTCCCGCACCACGAGGCGAAAGTCCTTGGCGAGGTCCGCATGAGAATCGTCAATGCTCTGACTTTGACAAGTCACGCAGCGCAACTCCCGGCTGATCTCGCGCGCGCGCGCTTCCAGCACTGGATCATCGAGGATTTCGTCAGGCTCAACGGCAAAGGCGGGAATAGAGTGAAGAGATACCGATACAACGATCAATGCAGCAACGCACAAAACCACTAACCTCTTCATCCTGAGGAGTAAGGCGTATTTATTTGAATGCGCCTTGTGCCTCGAAGGATAAGATACTAGCGCCGCGCATGCCGCCCATTCTTCGAGACGTCGGCCTTCGGCCGGCTCCTCAGAATGAAGACTGTTCTTGTGGAAAGAAGAGAAACTGCGTCTATCCTTCATTTCTCAACTCCCTGATCACCGGCGCGATTGTCGTCTCCCAGATTTGCGGCGTGATCGGACCAGCAAATTTATAGCGGATGCGCCCTTCCCGATCGATGATGAAAGTTTCCGGCGCGCCGGTGATGCCAAACTCTATGGCGACACGACCATCCGCGTCATCACCAATTTTCGTATAAGGATCACCAAATTGCTCAAGCCATTGTGCGCCTTTTCCTGGTGGGTCTTTCCAATCAATTCCATAGATTGGGATTTCATTGGCTTCAGCCAGTTGCATCAACAGAGGATGCTCAATGCGACACGATATGCACCAAGATCCCCAGAAATTGACCAGAGAAACTTCTCCCTTAAGGTCAGTGGCCGCTAAGCCTTCCTCATAGCCTTCGATGGCCATGAGCTCAAATTGCGGCGCAGACTTATCAATCAATACGCTCGGAATATTCGACGGATCGCGCCCCAGCCCGATGGCGAGATAGGCGAGCAATCCGGCAAACGCCAAAAGCGGTAAGAGGTACATTAGTCGTTGCACTATATCGCCTCCGCATTTGGGTTAACAGTCGGAGCCTTCACTAACGCTTTTTTCTTACGCGGAACTGCGGCGACAATTCCACCAACGGCAATCAACCCGCCGCCAATCCAGAGCCACACCGCTAGCGGATTATACCAGGCGCGCACGACGTGACCGGTCTCAGGATTATTGGCGCCAAGGGTTAGATATAGATCACCTTTAAGGCTTGTCCATATTCCCGCTTCCGTCGTCAGCATACCGCGCACAGGGTAAAAGCGACGCTCAGCACTCATTTGGCGTATAGGTCGCTGCTCTTTTCTGATGGAAAAATACGCCGTCTCCGCGAAAAAATTTGGCCCTTCGCGGTCGACAACTTTATCCAACGTAATGGCATAGCCGCCAACCTCAACTTGATCGCCCGGATTCATGAAGCGGATCTCTTCGCTGCGCCAAACACCTGCGCCAATTACACCCAAGGCAAGGATGGCAACTCCGAAATGGGCGACCGACATGCCAAGATAGGCTCTGGGTAAGCTTGAGAGTTTTTTCAGCGCGGCTTGTGCACCCGATGTCCGCAGTTGTGTGCGGCGGGCCAGATCAATAATAACGCCAAGCGCCGTCCATCCGGCAAGCCCCACGCCCAATGAAGCTGCGATTGGTTTTGGCCAGGTGAAATAGAGCGCCAGCACGATCAGAAATACAGCAACCAAACCCGCTGGCCACAACAGTTTGAAGGCAGGTAATAACGCATCGCGTTTCCAGGAAAGCATCGCAGCCGGCGCAATGATCAATAACAGTAACATCATCAACGGCAAAAATGTTGCATTGAAATAGGGTGCGCCAACGGAGAGTTTTCCGCCAGTAATAATCTCATAAAACAACGGGTAGAAAGTCCCGACAAAGACCGTGATACAGGCGGCGCTCATCAAAATGTTATTGACGATAATCGCGCCTTCCCGACTTACGGGAGTAAAGTTCGCGCTGGATTTCAAACTTGGCGCGCGCAAAGCAAACAATAACAGCGAGCCACCTATCACCACCGTTAATATCGCCAAGATGAAGATGCCGCGCTCCGGATCGACGGCGAAGGCATGAACCGATGTGATGATCCCGGAGCGCACCAGAAAAGTACCAATGAGGCTCAACGAGAACGCTGCGATCGCCAGCAATATGGTCCAAACTTTCATGGCGCCGCGCTTTTCAAGGACGCGCACCGAATGAATGAACGCAGTTCCCGCAAGCCACGGCATGAAGGAGGCGTTCTCCACCGGATCCCAGCCCCAAAAGCCGCCCCAACCCAACTC
>JAADIH010000248.1:0-2999 GCA_013151435.1 Alphaproteobacteria bacterium | reverse complement strand
ACCAACTGCCCAGCGTAATGCCGATTGTTAAAAATACCCAGGCCGCAAGCGCCCATGGCCGCACAACTCGCGCCCAATCCTGATCAACTTTTCCAGAGATCAATCCGGCCACAGCAAACGCAAAAACAATCGAAAAACCCACATAGCCAAGATACAAAAATGGTGGATGAATGATCAGCCCCGGGTCTTGTAAGAGCGGGTTTAGATCCATCCCATCGACCGGTGTCGGGAAAAGCCGCGCAAACGGATTGGAAGTGAAAATAACAAAGGCGAGAAACGCCGCCGTAACTGCGCCCTGAATGCTGAGCGTACGTGCTTGCAGTTGGCGATCTTTTAAATCGCTGCTCGCCAACACACCGCCAAAGCTTGCCAGGATCAACACCCATAACAGCATCGATCCTTCGTGATTTCCCCAGACACCCGTCAGTTTATAGATAAATGGTTTCGCGCTGTGGGAATTTTCAACAACATTCAACACCGAAAAATCTGAACTAGCATGCGCCCATGTAAGCGCCAGAAACGCCAACCCCACAAGAACGACTTGCGCCAACGCCAGAGGGCGCGCGCTCGCACTGACCAAACTGTCGCTGCGCGCCGCGCCAATCATCGGCAACACCGCCTGGAGGCAAGCGACGATAAACGCCAGAATAATTACAAACTGTCCAAGTTCAGGGATCATCGGCTGAGGATAATATCCTAACGGCGCGGGAGTGACAAAGGGTCAGAGCGCCACGCCATTGCGCCCATTTCGCAACTGTTATTCACAAGACCACTCATGCTGTCTATACCGACCCCAACAGGGAGCAAACACCAGTTGGATAAATGGGAGAAATTGTGGATTAAAGCCCGCCTCGCGACCATGGTTAGCAGGGCTGAGGACGGAAATCCCGGCTCGACCTCCACAACACGCCCCACCACGCCCTATGGACTGATCGAGAATGGCGCATTTGCGGTGACGGGTGGCAAAATCGCCTGGGCTGGCCCCATGGCTGATCTCCCCGGCCCGCCTGACGCTCTGGCCCGCGAAGTCGTCGCCCTCGATGGCGCTCTTGTCACTCCTGGTCTGATCGATTGCCACACCCATCTGGTCTATGCGGGAGACCGCGCCAGTGAGTTTGAGGCTCGACTTCTCGGCAAAAGCTACGAAGAGATCGCACGAGCGGGCGGCGGCATCATGTCAAGCGTCAACGCCACAAGAGCCGCCAGTGAAGATGAGCTCGTCGCAAGCGCTCTCCCGCGTCTTGACGCCTTGATTGCCGAGGGCGCTACGACGGTTGAGATCAAATCTGGATACGGTCTTGATCTTGATACGGAACTAAAGATGTTGCGTGCGGCAAAGCGATTGGGCGATGAACGGGCGATCATCATCAAAACCACACTCCTGGCGGCGCATGCCATACCACCTGAATATAAATCCCGCGCAGACGATTATATCCAATATATCTGTGATGAGATTCTTCCCGCCGCGCATGAATCTGGCCTCGTCGATGCGGTTGACGGGTTTTGCGAAGGGATTGGGTTTTCTCCAGATCAAATAGAACGCGTCTTCGACAAAGCATCATTGCTTGGCATCCGGGTGAAACTTCATGCGGAACAATTATCTGATCTTGGCGGCGCAAAACTTGCGGCGCGCTTTGATGCATTGTCTGCCGATCATCTTGAATATTTGAATCCAAAAGACGTGGGCGCTCTGGCCAAAGCGGATACTGTCGCTGTGCTGCTACCCGGCGCATTCTATTATTTGCGCGAGACTAAACTTCCGCCCATCGACGCGCTGCGCGAAAGCCATGTTTCGATGGCCATTGCCACTGACTGCAATCCCGGCACATCGCCCATGACCTCGCTTCTCCTTGCCATGAACATGGCTTGCACATTGTTTGGGTTAACCCCGGAAGAGGCCCTCGCTGGTGTGACGCGCGAAGCCGCCAAAGCCTTGGGTCTCGCAGCCAAGACCGGTACTATCGAGGTCGGCAAACGCGCTGATCTCGCCGTTTGGGACGTAACCCACCCTTCAGCGCTTGCTTATACTATCGGCTATAACCCATTGAAAATCAGACTATTTGCAGGGAAATAATGACCACAAACTTGAAGCCCGGCGAGACCAGCCTCGCGACCCTTGAAGAGATCTATCGTAAGCAAGAATACGCTGCGCTCGACCCGGCTTGCCATAAGGCCATGCAAAACTCTGCGGCGATTGTCGCGAGCGCCGCCAAGGGTGATGCGCCGGTCTATGGGGTTAATACCGGTTTTGGAAAACTCGCCAATAAGCGCATCGCACCAGACGACGTAGAGACCCTTCAACGCAATCTCATTCTCTCTCATTGTGCCGGAGTCGGCGAGCCTTTTGATAAGGCCACGGCGCGCTTGATTATCATCTTGAAACTGATTTCTCTCGGGCGCGGCGTATCCGGCGTCACGATGAATGTCGTTAAGCAACTCGAAGCCATGCTGGCGCGCGGTGTGACGCCGGTCATTCCGTGTCAGGGTTCGGTGGGCGCTTCAGGTGATCTGGCGCCATTAGCGCATATGGCCGCCGTCATGATCGGCGAAGGCGAAGCCTGGTTTCATGATGACCGCATGCCTGCGAAAAACGCACTCGCCGCCGCCAATATGAAACCGATTGTGCTCGGCCCCAAAGAAGGGCTCGGCCTGATCAACGGGACGCAAGTTTCAACCGCGTTAGCCCTGATTAATTTATGGGATGCGTGGCGCGCGATGCAGTCGGCGCTTATTACGGGCGCCCTATCCACCGATGCAGCCATGGCTTCAGGCGCCCCATTCCGGCCAGAGATCCACGATATGCGCGGCCATCAAGGACAAATCGACGCCGCTAAGTTTCTCCGTACAATGATGGATGGGTCAAAAATCCGTGAAAACCACCGCACCGACGATGAACGGGTGCAAGATCCCTATTGCATACGCTGTCAGCCCCAGGTGATGGGCGCCTGTATGGATCTATTGCGTCATGCCGCCAAAACCCTTGAGATTGAGGCCAATGC
>JAADIH010000001.1:1429-19625 GCA_013151435.1 Alphaproteobacteria bacterium | reverse complement strand
GCGGCATCGATTGCGTGTTTGACGACTTTCGCTGGGGGATCGGCCTTAACACCGTCAAACAGATGATAGTCAAGCCCTGAGGCTTTGAGACTTTCGAGTGCGCTGTCGATCAACCCGGCCTTGATGACGCCCTTGTCGGTCACCACAAAGGGGCGCTTCATGCGCGTAGCGATAATCTCGCCAAGGCGCGCGACGGCGCCAGTTTCAAAAATAATTTGTGGGACAGTATCGAAAGTGAAGTTCATTGCAAAATCTCAGGACATAACAATAAGTTTTCGTTGATGTTGAAATCTAATAGCTGTTCAACCGGGTATTGCGACAAAATCGTGGATAAGCGAAGCGATAGCTCGGCTGGATTGGTCTGGGTAGTGTTTGGACAGTACTCAATATTTACAATTTTTGAATCTGAAGACGAAATCCGAATATCATCGGTTGATTGTTTGAGCAAAAATTCGTCCGATCGATAATCACCATCAGCTCCTTGGCGACATAGCAAGAAAAATCGGTATGTATATTCAGCCGGTCCAAAGTCATATGACTTCTCACCTCGCCCCATGATCAGGCAATTACTGTTTTGAAAGTATATATGTTCACCGACAGGTTCAGTTTTGCGGTCACATCCGCTTGCAGTCATCAAGCATAGGACAAGATAAGCAGACCCCGCTGTTTTGACTACTGTACCCACTATCCAAACCTAACCAATCGCCCCGGCCGTGCACACGTAATTTCGTCATTGTTTATCACCTGTTCGCCAGCCACCAACGTCGCGCGATAGCCTGATACGGGTTGCAGCAAGCGTTGGCTTCCAGCGGGGAGATCATGCACCATTTCCGGCGAGCCAAGGCGAAGCTTCGCGTGATCAATCCGGCGCGCAAACCAACCCGCAATCGCCCACGATCTTTCAAGCCCAAATAATCAGCGCCGTCGGCAGTGAGCATTTGGACAGCGCGGGCAAGGTCGATTTTGTCTTTTTTGCGATCACGACACCAATAGGAAAGTAGATAAGTCGGGAAGCTCGCATCACAGATCGTACCCACATGGGCGCCGCCATCGGAAAGACCGGGAAGTGCATTGGGGTGGGTCAGCATCTCATGGACATTGTCATAGTTGAACTCGGTGTAGTTATAGATCGGGAAATAGATCAGCTGGTGGCCATCCATCTCATGTCATAGAGTTTTTCCATGACCGGCACGCCGTCGCGGCGCGCTTCGGCGCCAAGGGACTGGTCTGCAGATTGTTCGTAATCCGGGTTCTCGCCAAGGCGGAAAAATTTATTGGCCACCAGCTCAATCGCAGCGATCATCGTATCCACAATCGGCGGCACGGATGAGCCTTCGCCAGCAAGTCTCACTGGTTTTTCTGCGAGGCATTTCTTCTTGAATGCCGGGTCGCGCATGATCGCCACTTGTTCGGCAAGCGGTTTATCCTTGATGGCGATATAGCTCGGTTGGGCAATCAACGGATGAAATGTGCATTGCAGTCCTTGGAAGACGCCAATACCGCGCGGCGCCACTTGAACATTGAAATCTACGCCATCTTTGTTGAGGCGGGCAGTCTCTTTCAAAATGCGCTGCCATTGATCGGGGACCATGTCGCGCTGCATGAGAGATATCGACGCTGGTTTTCCGCCGCTTGCCCGCACAAATTTTTCGACGATCTCTAATTCCTCTTTGAACTGATCGCCTTCACGCTCAAGGTTAAAGTCATTGACGATTTGTAGAACGCCATAGTCAAGTCCAACAAGGGCAGATGCAAGTGCGGTTAGCTCGCGCGGGCCCGCTTCGGCGCTTGGCGTCCAATCCCCATCTGCGGTGCGATGGACATCGGTGCGGCCTATGGAAAATCCTGCGGCGCCAGCCTCCATGGCTTCGCGCACCATGGCCTTCATGGCTTTGATGTCATCATCGGTCGCTTCCTCAAAGGTGGAGGCGCGCTCACCCATGGCATAAACCCGAACCGGATCGTGGCCGATCATCACGCCAAAATCGATGGTGTGCGGCATAGCGTCGATGGCGTTCATATATTCAGGGAAGGTCTCCCAGTTCCAGCTTAGGCCTTCGTGGAGAGCCGTGCCGGGAATGTCCTCGACCCCTTCCATCAGGCGGATTAACCGGTCATGGTCTTCAGGCCTTACGGGCGCAAAGCCAACGCCGCAATTGCCCATTAAAATTGTTGTGACCCCATGATTGACCGAGGGTTTTAATTCCTCATCCCATGAGATTTGTCCATCATAATGGGTATGCAGATCAATAAAACCTGGCGTGACAATTGCGCCTTTTGCGTCGATGGTTTTATCTGCTGGAGCGTCGCATGCTCCGATCTCAGCGATACGTCCGTCTTTGACGCCGATATCCGCGCGCACCGGTTCGCCGCCATCGCCATCATAGATGAGGCCGCCGGAGATTTTGAGATCAAATGTCATGGTGCTTTCGCCTTTCGCCAGTCGAGATATCTAAAGAAGGCGATCATAGCGCCGCCGGAAAAGAAGTGCCAAATGCCCCATACAGCTGCAATTGCCGCAGCCCCGCCAAGCCCTTGTAATTGCCCCAATAGCAAGACAACCGCGAGACCAGCATTTTGAATGCCGACTTCGAAGGTGAGGGTCCGTCGCCTTGGGGGGGAGGCATTGAGCAACCGTCCGACCCCAGCGCCAACGGCAAAAGCGCTGGCATTATGGAGAGAAACGGGGACGATGATTAGCAGCCACCCGGCGACGATTACATGCCAGAAATCCATGACGCTGCTGATGATGACAAAGGCGAGCATTGCCCCTCCGATCATCCCAAGAGGCTTGCGGATTTTGTCGGCGAGGGCCGGACTATGATGCGCCATCAGCATCCCGAGGGCGAGGGGCGCGGCGAGCATCAATGTGGTTTGCGCCACGAAAGAAACCCGATTGAAATGTATCGTTTCAAGAAGTTCTGCGGTTGGGGCGTAAAGCGATGACCAAAAGAGGATTGCTGCGGGTGTCCAGAACGCAGCAATAACGCTGGACCCGGCGGTGAGAGAGACCGAATAGGCGGTATCCCCGCGCGCGCTCCAGGTCATGAAATTAGAAACATTTCCGCCGGGGCAAGAGGCAACGACAATCATGCCCAACGCGATGGAGGGCGAAGGCGAGAGCACCGCCAGGAGCGCGATAGTCATCGCTGGCAGGCCTATCATCTGTGCGGCAAGACCGCCCCAAAATAATTTTGGGTCAGTTTTAAGAAATGAAAAATGTTCAGTTTTTAGCCCCAAAGCGATGGCGAAAATCATGATGATGATCGCAACGGAGAGCATCACCAGCGCGGACGGCTCGAGCATGATGGTCAGTTGGTCAAGCGTTTGCACATCCATTATGCAACTCGCCCGCATGTTCTATTGGTCAATTGAATTGAAAACCCCAGACAGAAAATTCATACAGCGCCGGGCGAAAAAGTGGAGCCCGGTTTTTCGCACCAACCGGCGCACAACAAAGAATCAAGAGTATCGAACGAACAATAATGATCGTCCGCTACTCTAGTAAAAACCCCAGAGCAGCAAACGGCTGATGATGAGGAGAATAGCCAAACCCGCCCAGAATGTAAGGCGCATGCGCAGTGCGCCATACCAGCGGGGGAGGAGCCCCGCCTTTACGGCTTCATTATCGCGCATGAGAAGGTAGACCAGCAGCAACAAAATGATCGCGTGACGCCAGACGGCGCCGATTGAGAAAAACAAAACGCCTGTAGGTACGATCGCGAAGAAAGCAACAAGCGTGATAAGTTGCCCCGGTAAATAGGAGACTGCTGTTTTTACTTTTGGGGTTAAGATTGCACCGGCGCCTGTGCCCGCAAGATACGCCACGGTGACGCCGCCATAGACGAGAGCGAACTGGTGGAAATCCAGCGCAATGTGCATCGGTAAAATAATCGGGCTGATCCAAAGCGCGACCGCGCCCGCAATGAAGGGGAGAAGACCCCATAGTCCAAGGCGGGTCATCTCTTCTTTTTGCGAGCGCTGCATCTTGGCTAACCGCTGATTAAAATTTGCGCATAGGCGAATGCAAAAGACAGCGTCATCAAAATTGTCAGCGGCGCTCTGACGCCGAGATACCAGTCAGGGGCGCCTGATCCGCGTTTTGTCGCGCGCAAGTCATCCCACAACAAAATCGGCAGGGCAGTGATGATAATCAAAAACCGGATATTTGGATTATCGAGAAAAAAGATTGGCATCGCAATCAGCAAGGGAAGAATACCGCCGAGCAATCCAGCAAAGCTCGGACCGTCAGGGCGCATCACTGTGATGCCCCATCTAACGCCGCCAAAAAAGGCGATCAACACGCCGCCATAGACCAACATGAAACCGACGGCATTGGCGCCAAGACCACTCGGTCTCAACCAGACCAAGAGTGCGGCGATGATCAACGGTAGGGCGCCCGCATAGGCCAGAACGGCGGCGGATTGGGGTAGGCCCTGCTGGAGTGAAGTTTGTGCTTCTGTGGAAATGGTGCGTTCGGCGATATGGGTCATAATGCCCTCCTGTCGCTAGATTACCTCATATTACTCATTTGCGAAATGCAAGGCTCGCAATCCAGCCCGAAAAAAGCGACAAGGCGACGCAGAAGACGCCATAGGAGATGGGGCGTTCATGCGCGAGCTGATAGATCTGGCGCTCAATCCCAACCTTATTGACGGCGAGCTGGGCCGAGGAGCGCCCTAAAAGTTCTCCATCGCGGTAAAGATACACATAGACCTCATAATCGCCCACAGGGGTGTTTGCAGGCAAATCCACATTGATGGTGAAGAGCGCCCCCTTTTTGAATTCGACGCCGCCTACGACATCGCGATAGAGACCGCGATCTCCGATTGCGGTCAGAAACGCCTTGGCGAAGAGTTGTTCATGATCGTCGCTCTCGTGCTCTTCCGGTAAAGACGATGCGACGAAGCTCAAATGATTGGCGCCAAGCTGGTAATTGGTTTGGTCTGGCAGCGGTGCAATATCTGAAATCGGTTTTGTGGCATTGGTGAGATAAAGCCCTGGCGCATTTTCAATCTGATGGGAGTCCCCCGGCATCCAGATCAGTTTGTTGCGCTCAAGCTGTCGAATTTTAAAGTGGGTCTGGGGCCCACGAATAACCGAGATGATCTCAACCGTTTCTTGTGGGTTATCGACGCCAGTGACAGCGCCGAACAGTGTTATGCGGGCGCCTGAAAAATCTGTATCCACCCGGATGAGATTATCGGTGAGGGCAATCTCAATTTCGGCTGAGATTGCCGGGGATATTGCCAGGCCGATACATAAAGAGATGGTCGCGATGAAGCCCTTCATGAGATTGCCTCAATCAGGAACAGGGATGAAGGTGTTGTAACCAAGCCAAACAACATGCGCGCGCAGACGGCGAGCACAATCAACGCCAGTAAGGCGCGCAATTGTTCGCCTTTCAAATTAACTCCTGCACGCGCCCCAAGCTGTGCGCCGATAACGCCGCCGGAAAGAAGCAGGAGCGCCAGTACGACATCCACGGTCTGGTTCGCGCCAGCGTGGAGCACCGTCGTAATGGCCGTGACAAAAATAATTTGAAACAGCGATGTGCCAATGACGATATTTGTTGGCATCTTCAAAATATAAAGCATAGCCGGGACCATGATGAAGCCACCGCCAACCCCCATGATCGCGGCGAGAATTCCGCCAAAAAACCCTAAAATGATTGGCGGAATTGGACTGATATAGAGTTGCGATCGGCGGAACCGCATGGCGAATGGCATTGCCGCCATCCAGCCGACACTGCGATGGTGGCGCCTGGGCCGCGGCGCCTGCGTGCTGCGAAACAGCGTGCGTACGCTCTCAAGCAACATCAATGCGCCAATAGAGCCTAGGAAGACCACATAGACAACTGAAATGAACGTTTCGATTTGACCTATCTGGCTGAGGTATCGAAAGATGAGAATGCCGACGATGGAACCTATGCCCCCGCCAAACACCAGAAAGCCGCCCATTTGAAAATCGACCGTTTTGCGCTTGAGGTGTGCGAGAACCCCAGAGACCGAAGAGGCTACAATTTGCGATGCTTCTGTGCCGACAGAGACGGTTGGCGGGATCCCATAAAAAATGAGGAGCGGTGTCATCAAAAAGCCGCCGCCAACGCCAAACATCCCCGACAGAAAACCGACTGCTCCGCCCATGAATATGAGGACCAGCGGATTAACGGAAATCTCCGCTATGGGGAGATAGACTTGCATGACGCGAAAACCGGAACCTTAAAGACGCCCGCCCCGCTTATAGGGGCGGCGCATCCGGCTTCGCAAGCGATAGACAGCGGTTAGAGCGCTTTCAGGAAAAGTGGAGATAGTTTTCCGGTTCGAAAACGCGATCAAGCTCGGAATCGAGAGCCGTTTCGTGATCCGCCTTAAAGTAAACCGGCTCTAGTTATCGACAGCGGCCATCTCATTTGCATCAGCATCAGTAGGCAGCGCTGCCCAAGCGGCGATTTCCGCATCGATCTGGTTGCGCTCTGCCAATGTGAGGGCGCCGCCGACGCTGGTGGCGAGTGGCGCGGCCTGGTCATCGCCGTTTTTCGCCGCTAGCGAATACCAATAATAAGCCTTGCCGGCATCCTGGAAGGATGACGCAGAGCTGGAGTTGGTCGGGTGATATATGGCGCCAAGATTATACTGGGAGTCGATGAGGCCGCGATTGGCGGCGAGCTCGAACCATCCAATGGCCTCGCCCGTATCGGCAAGGCCGCCGTCACCGCGCGCCGTCATCACACCGATGCGGTGCATGGCCAGCACATTGCCACCGTTGGCGGCGCGGCGGAACCATGTGCGCGCCTGTCCGAGATCCTGGTCGACGCCTTGTCCGATTTTAAAAAGTTCGCCAAGCTGTAACTGTGCAGGCGGGTGACCAAGGGCTGCTGATTGTTCAAGGGCGCCAATGGCGGTCGTGGTCTCTTCACTGCCAGTTGCGGTATTGAGCGCCGCCATGCTTTCTAAATAGAGCGTGCGCGGATCAATTGTCGGCAGGTCAGCGGCTCGAGACGCCTCAGTCGTGGGGGTAGTGTTTGCAGTCGATAGAGCCTCGGAGTTGGCGGCGCCTGCATTCGCAGTTGGAGCGTTAGTTGTTGTGACTGTTGCTGTTTGGCGCTGGGCTGGCGCGTTGGGCGACTTCGTTACAAGGTCACTCACGAGGTAGAAAAGCGCTGCCGCCGCGAGCAAGATAGCAATACCAAGCGCCCAGGTTACAGGTTTTGCAGTCGTTGAGGCTTTTAGCGTGGAAAATGCGGTGTTGTTTTCTTCAGCCTCGCCATTTGGCGTAGGTATGTCTGCTGCTTCATTTTCCTGATCATGGTCTTTGTTTTGTGGTTTTCCGATGAATGGGAGCTTGGCGCTGATCGCCTTCATTTTCGAAATGAAAGTATTATTGCCCTCGAGTTCTTCGGTTTCATTCGTGTTTGCAGGTGTGGGCTCGGGTTGGCCAAACATAGGCTCTTCCGAGTGCGGTGGTGTATTTTTTTCTGGCTTCGCAAGGGACGAACTTTGCCCGCCACTCATTTGCCCTTCACTCAGGCGTTTCTGTCGTGCGCGCGCGGCAAGGATCGCCCGCTGTTTTGGCGTTAGGTTGCGCCGTGTACGTTTCGCGCCATCCATTTCTTCGGCAGATTGTTTTGCACGCCTGCGGGCCTCCTGCAGGAAGTCTTCCACACGCGGATCCGTTGCGGGAATTTCTGGTGAATTTTCGTCTGCGGGCAGTTTTGATATGGAAGGCGTTCCTCCAAACAACAAGGCTTTAGCCTCGCTCCGCTTATCGGCGACGTCGGATTCAATGTCTTGATTGCTACCAATCGGCTCATCACCAAGATGGCTGAGAATGGCATTCAAATCATTTTCTATATCTGCGCCTTCTATATTTGTATCTGGGTGTTCAGTGTTGGACGGAGCTTCGTCATCAGAAGGGGTATCCGTTTCCGCATCTGGACTTTGCGCGTCTTTGGCTGGTCTTAATCCGCTGAATACGCCTTTTATTTCGGATAACAGCGCCTTGGCGTTTTTTGATCCTTCCGATTCGCTCTCATCGAGATCGAAACTGAAGTCCTCGCCAGTCTCAGACGGGTCTTCAATGGCAGCTTCGATCTCGTCGTCAAACGAATCTGGCGCCTCCTCGTCCTCGTCATCTGATGTTGTATCGTCGACCATAAATTGCCGCTCATCGGCCGTCTTTGTCTCGCCTTCGTCCTCAAAATCGAAACCAAAGGCTTCCCCTGCGCCGATGTTAAGATCGCCAAGCAATCCTATGGTTTCCTCGTTAGTCTCTTCAAGGGTTGTGATGTCATTGGTCGTGTGGTCAGTGTTGGATTCAATTTGGGTATTGATGCCTTCAGCAAGGTTTTCGGATACTTCCGGTACTTCCGGCTCATCATTCTGACTGGTGTCTACGGCGCTTGGCGCATTATCGGCATCCAATTGATCACGAAGATCAGAAACCACATCAGTGATTTTTTGCACGCCCTCGGCGCTTCGGCGCTCAGCAGCGTCAATCTGGGCCGATAATTTTGTTATGGTGTTTTCAAATCCGCGGATCTGATCCTCGCCGCGTTTGATTTCATCACCAAGGACACGCAAGCGTTCGCCGGTGCGTTCAACAAAAGTTGTATTCGCGGAGCCTGTGGCTTGTGCTTTTAACTCTGCAGCTTCGTTGGCGATGCGCTCTGCACGGGTAATCCGCGTGGTGAGTTCTTCGATGGCGTTTTTGAGGAAGCTGGCGCCAGCGGCGTTATCGTCACCTATACCCGCGTTTTCAATGCGCTCTGATAATTCCTGGAGCTGGCGCTCATTATCATCAAGGCGCTGCAGCGATGTCTTGTGAGAGTTGTTGAATTGCGCCGCAATCTGGGAGACCGCTTTTTCGAGTGCTTTCAATGCGTCAATGCGCTGACGGTCACCGCCAGCTTTTTCAAGTTTTTCCAGGCGCGCGGTGAGATCGCTATTCGAGCCTTCTGGCGGCTTGACCCGTTCAAGGCGCTGTATGCGCTCGACCATCCCGCCAACATTGCGGGTCATCTCGCCGACGGCTTCTAGATTTTTCGTCTCCGCCTCGGCTGTGCGCTTATTGAGATGTTCAACCGCCGTAACAACATCACGCAGTTTCAGGCCCTCGATTGCACCATCAGAGTCTTCTGGCGAGCCTGACCTGTAGATGATTTGATTGAGCCATTCGCCAACGGTCATGCCTTCGCGCTTGGCAGCTTCTTTTGCTGTCTCGCGGGCGTCGCGTTCTATTCCTTTGACGCTCCAGGGGGCGCTAGACTTCATGCTTGTCACCATTTTTAGCAGGGGTGTCATTCCCCGAATTCTAAATTGCAGCTGTGCCGTCTTCGTGGCGTAACGCGAACATTTGACCGATAAGCTGCTTTGCGAGCGGCGCAAAGCCTTTATTCATCTCGTTTTCCACTGGTCGGCGCCGCTTTTTGTGAGGTCGCTTTAACGCCGATTCGGCCCCTTGAGTCCGTCTGGGAAAAATGCTGCTAAGGGTGCTTTCGCCGCCCCGTCCCGGTGACTACATTGCAGGTGTTGTAGACGCCCCCCCGACCTATGGAGAAACCAGTCCCATGACGACCTATAATGCGCCCCTTAAAGACATGCAGTTTGTTCTGAACGATGTATTGCAGATCTCTAAATATTCCAATTTACCGGGTTTTGCCGATGCGCCCGAAGATATTGTGGAAGCGATTTTGGAGGAGGGGGCCAAGCTTGCGGGCAATGTTTTGCATCCGATCAATCAGTCCGGCGACAAAGAAGGCTGCACCCGCCACGAAGATGGTTCGGTGACCACGCCCAAAGGTTTTAAGGAAGCTTATGCGGCCTATCGGGAAGGCGGATGGCAGGGGCTGTCATTTGACCCGGAATATGGTGGGCAGGGCTTGCCTTATATTTTGGCAGTCGCAGTCGGTGAAATGATGTCGGCCGCAAATATGGCGTTTGGCATGTATCCGGGCCTGGCGCGCGGCGCCGCCGATGCGATCCACGCCCATGGCACCGATGAGCAAAAGCAAAAATACCTGCCCAATATGATCGCTGGCGAATGGGGCGGGACCATGAACCTTACCGAATCGCATTGCGGCACGGACCTTGGATTGTTGCGCACCAAAGCGATCCCGCAAGGCGACGGGTCTTATAAAATTACGGGTACGAAAATCTTCATCTCCGCCGGTGAGCAAGACTTAACCGACAATATTATTCACCTGGTGCTCGCCCGGATTGAAGGCGCCCCCGAGGGCGTCAAAGGCATATCGCTGTTTATCGTTCCAAAATTCTTGATCAATGATGATGGTTCGCTGGGCGCCCGCAATGGCGCCTCTTGTGGTTCCATCGAAGAGAAAATGGGCATTCACGCCAATTCTACATGCGTGATGAATTATGACGACGCCACCGGCTATTTGCTCGGCGATGAGCACAAGGGCTTGCGCGCGATGTTCACGATGATGAATGAAGCGCGCCTCGGTGTGGGCATGCAAGGTATGGCGATTTCCGAGGTTGCCTATCAAAATGGCGCCGCTTACGCCAAGGACAGATTACAAGGGCGCGGGCTCACCGGCCCGGTGGAACCCGAAAAACCCGCCGATCCGATCATCGTTCACCCCGATGTGCGCCGTATGCTGATGGATCATCGGGCGTTTACTGAAGGCGCGCGCGGATGGATGTATTGGTCGGCGCTCCATGGCGACCTCCAGCATAAATCTGAAGATGAGGCGACGCGCCAAAAATCTGAAGATTATATGGGGCTAATGACGCCGATCCTCAAATCCTACCTAACCGACAAGGGCTATGCGCACGCCACCAACGCCCAGCAGGTCTTGGGCGGCCATGGCTATATCACCGAATGGGGGATGGACCAGTTTGTGCGCGATGCGCGCATCACTATGCTTTATGAAGGAACGAACGGCATCCAGGCGCTTGATCTTGTTGGTCGCAAATTGATGAAAGATGGTGGGCGCGCCTGGCAGACTTATTTTGCGGAGATTGATGAGTTCATCAAAGACAATCAGGACAATGAAGATCTAAAGCCCTTTCTTGACGGGCTTGGAAATGTGAAAGAGCAGACTTTGGAAGCGACCCAGTGGATGGGCGCCAACGCCATGAAAGATTTTAACAATGCGGGCGCTGGGTCAGCGGATTATCTCTCATTATTTGCACTCACATGTCTTGCTTATAGCTGGGCGATGCAGGCCAAAGCGGCGATTGAGAAAAAAGATTCAGGCGATGATTTTTACAAGAACAAACTCCTCACCGGTCAATATTTCCTGGACCGTATGTTGCCCGATGCCGGCATGCATCTGGCGAAACTGAAAACCGGCGCCAAATCGATGATGGCGCTCCCCGCGGAGGCGTTTTGATTAGGTCTTTTTATTATGATGTTGAGCGCTAAATCTATTTTTCACCATTAGATATCGAAATAGAATTTAATGACAGAACTGGTTAAGAATCTTGGGGAAATCGAAGAGAACATTCTGAGATTGCATGAATATCGTTCGGGTTCAGCGGATGAAAAAAAATTCTTTCATGATCTTATGCTCAAGGGCCATAATTTTGTTGCCATTGATGACGGCAATGGAAACACTCTTTTCGCACCTTCAAGGTTTGTGGGGTATAGAGACAATAACTCTGGTCATCTAGCCAATCGTAAACGGTCGAGTGGTGGAGAAACAGACGCAAGATTGAATGAGGTGCTGGGAAATTGCATAAGAAAGGGCGATCCGGAATACAGTGTTATCGAAAATTTATTCCAAGAATACTGCACGACAAATAAAATAAACCCGTCTGTTCACCGAAAGGGCAGGAAATTTTGGCATGTCCAACCGCCAGGTGATATCTATGACGACATAGCCGCACTTCACAACCGCGATGACATCAATGACACTGAGAAGCAAGCTTTACGCAAGGCGAGGTTGGGGCAGGGCCGCTTTCGAAAAGACCTGCTGGTGAAATGGGGAGGCTGCTCCGTAACGGGTTGCACGGTCATCCAAGCTCTTCGGGCGTCGCATATGCGACCGTGGAAAGAAAGCAGCAACCAACAGCGGCTTGATCCTTATAATGGATTACTGCTCGTGGCCACGCTTGATGCGCTTTTTGACGCTGCGGTTATTTCATTTGATGTGGATGGAAGAATGCTGATTTCACCAACATTGAAATCTGACCAACTAAAATTACTGGGAGCGAGCGGTAGATTACGAAAAAAATTGAACGACCGCCAACAGTTGTACCTTGAGTATCATCGCGAGAAACTATTTCGGCTTAATGAGTAGCTTATCGTCAGCCGTTACACTTAATTCCTAATTGCTATCGTAGCCGGGTCAAGGTCTTTCAGCTTGCACTCCCAAATTGTGATGACACGCCAGCCAAGCTTTTTGAGGGCAGCGGTGTTTTTGCGGTCGCGCGCTTTGTTGCGGGCAATTTTTTCGACCCAGTAATCCGTATTGGTTTTCGGGACTCGCTTGCCGCGCTTGCAACTGTGGCCGTGCCAGAAACATCCATGCATGAAGATGACGGTGCGATATTTCGGAAAGACAATATCTGGCTTGCCCGGCAAGGTCTTGACGTTGAGGCGGTATCTGTAGCCGAGGGCGAAGAGTGCTTTGCGTAAGGCGACTTCCGGTTTGGTGTCGCGGCTTTTCACAGCGCGCATAATCTCGGAGCGCTTTTCAGGCGTGAAGACGTCAGTGCGCGGCTTGGGGGTGTGGACCCTCTTGGTCACGCCGCAGCGACAGCGCGCCGTTGTTCCAGCGCTGGCATCAATATGGTCTCGCCACTGCACCACGGGCACGCAAACCCCGTCGCCGCAAAGTTTCAATGCAGCGGTGGCGCTTGTCGGTAAGATATAATCATCGCGAAGCCCCATCAGTCTTGCGGCTTCGCGTGGGGTAATGAGGCGTGTTCGAACGGCGCCGTTCTCTATGGCGATAATGATCTGGCGTGAGGAGCCGCCGGCCGGCGTGCGCAAACATCCGGCGAGGCCGTCAAAGCGCGCCTCCAGGCGTTGCACAGTTTTGCCGTCTTCACTTCGCGTGCGTCGGAAAGCAGCGCCTGCGCGCCGTGCGCCATTCCTGATGATGGCGTCAAGGCGCGCGCGTTGAGTGTTGTTCATCATGGAAAGCAGCGCATCTGTTTGTTCTTTTGTATGCCAATCTTTCGCATGCCAATCGATGATGTCTGACAAGCGAATATTGCGTTGCATGCCAGGTGTTGGCGCCATCCATGCCCATTGCTTTTTTACTGATGGCGGGAGCATCTGGTATGCGTCCCGTAAAGCGAGCGGCGATGTTACCTCGTTGGGGGAAGCCGCCTCCGCTGGCGTCGCATCTGGACCAAAGCCAAGGATAAACAGTCGCGGGCGTGATTGTGGTGTGAAGGCCCGTGCATCAAGCACCATCGCAGAGATGCGATAGTCTAGCGCGGCGAGGCTTGCACAGATTACCGCGAAGTCGCGGCCTTCATTGGACGAGAGCAATCCAGTGACATTTTCAAGCGCGATGAGGCGCGGTGCGCGGCCTTGCTGGTGTAAGTTTTCCACATGTCGCCAGAAGCCGAAAAATGCGCCGCTTCTTTTCGCCTTCATGCCCGCTCTTGCCCCCGCCAGAGACAAGTCCTGGCACGGGAATGATCCCCAGACGAGGTCTGCACGCTGTTTTGGCAGGTCTTTGGGGCTAAGCGCGCTGACATCGCCCTCAATAAGGTGGTCATCGCCGAAATTGGCGCGATAGCTCGCGCATTTTTGCGGATCCATGTCATTGGCGAAAAGACAGCACCACGAATCACCCAAGCCCAATCGGGCCATACCGCCGCCAGCGAAGAATTCGAGAAAGGTTTTTTGGTGGGTCATGGACGTGATGTTATCTCGCGGTGCCTTATTGTCGCCGTATTTGTCCGCATACGCACGTTAGCGGCCTCAATGACGTCACAATCGCCGTGTTTTCGCCTTAGTTCAAGCATCAAAATTGCGTCAGTGCAGCGTTATTATGTTGACCGAGGTTGCTTCCTGTCGCAAATTGTTTGTGGGCGCTAGGGGGCCTCGCTAACTTTAAAGGAGAAGCGAATGCCCTTGATGGATATCAGGAATGCGGCTTTGGCTGCGGCAGCGGCGATTGGCGTCGCGCTTATGGTGGCGCCTGCCTCTGCAGCGCCTCAAGACAAAAAAGATTTTAAGCACGCACAGCGAGAAAGTGCGGAGCCCGATCGGGCTCAGTATGCACAACGTGACCGCCAAGAACGTTCAGGCAAGCGTCGTGACCGCCAAGAACGTTCAGGCAAGCGTAATGGCGGAGAACGCCGCGCAGACCGCGCTGGAAACGGAGAGCGCCGTCGCAATGCAGGCGCCGGAAATAACCAACGTCGTCGGGACGCCAGCGGTGGCAATAATGAACGCCGTCGCGATGCCAACCGGGATCGCCGCCGCGGTGAGAATCGTGGGGATCGCTCAAGCGGCAGGCGGGGTGGTGAAAATCAAGGCGCTAGAAACGGAGAGCGTCGTCGCAACGCAGGCGCCGGAAATAACCAACGTCGTCGGGACGCCAGTACGGGCAATAGCGAACGCCGTCGCGATGCCAACCGGGATGGCCGCCGCGATCAAAGAAATGCTGATCATCGCACTAATGAGCGGCGTGCAAATCATCAAGGTGATAACAGGCGCGCCGACCATCGACGCGGAGACCGTCGCGCTGACCGCAGTCGTGACCATAGACGAGCTGACCGCCGTTCTGACCGCCGTCGTGATCACCAGGGCGCTGATCATCGTGCAGACCGCCGCCGCGACCATAGGCGAGCTGACCACCGCTCTGATCGTCGTCGCGACCACAGACGGGCCGACCACCGTCGCAGCGACAGAAGATATTATCGCAGCGGCGCCTATAACCATCCGTCACGAAATTATGGCGGGCGTCACTATCGCCACGGATACGGACCGCGGGGCGGGCATGGGTATTTCTGTTCGTTCCACAATATTTTTCACTATGGATCCGGCTACGATCCGCTGGGGTGGCTCTTTGTGAGCTTTGGCTGGGATCAATATTCGTCCAGCTATATCGGCAACTGCGATGTGGTTTCGAAAAAGTTCTACCGTCGGGGCCGCCAATATACGGAAACTGCACTGCTTTGTTATGACGCCTGGGGTTATGGCTATATCAAGCGAGGCAGCCGGCGCGTTTATCAATCCTATTAGTGGTTTTGATGAAGAATCGAGAAAACGGGCGCTGGAAACGGCGCCCGTTTTCATATGCCCTTCTGTTACCATCTGTTATAGTGACGCGGATTGACGCTAGCCCCCGACTCTGATGATTGTGCGGCGTTATTCTCAACTTCCCAATCGTGCTGGTCAGGTATGGTCTACAAAAAACGAATTATTGCGCCAATCGCTTTTGCTTGGACGCTCGCGGCCGCTGGAATGGCGGCAGTCGCATTGACCGTCGCGCCAGCCACGACGCCGTCTATCCTGTTGCCGTCTATCCTGTTGGATGACGTTCAGGTGGGGGAGCGCGGCAACCAGACCAGGATAGCCCTTATCTGTGATTCGCCTTGCGTTGTGGAAAAACACGGTGCGCGCGAGTTCCTCTTGCGCGGGGTGAATGCCTCGCTTGAGCTGGACCTGTCCTTGCGGACCAAAAATGTTTCGATGCTGTCTGCGACACCGACGCAAGAGGGCGCTCTGTTGAGCATATCTACGGTTGGGGTCATTGAGTACGCCAACACCAAAAATTGCACCATCGGGGGCCGCCCGGCCGCCTGTATCGATCTGTTTTTTGCGAGTGTGACGAAGCCAGAGCCGAGTGACGAGGTTGCCGCCCGGATAGTGAAGGCGCCAAAACTCAAAAACGGTGAGGTCAAACAATCTTCTGTAGGCAATAAATCAGCAATCGCTGCTCCAGTTCTGCGTGAAGGCGCCCCGGATCGGATGATAAGATTTGCCCGACTGACGCCGCCAGAGCGGCTTACCCCGGCGTCCGGCGCCATCCTCGCAAAAGTGCAGCCAGTAGCAACGGCTATGGAGATATCAAAACCCACTATTAGAAGTGAAACGCCGCTAATCCCGCCGAAGTTTAATTTTAACCGGCGGATAGCACGGATATTAAAAAAACAACTGACGCCAATTCATTGCGCCACGGCTGACCTGACGCTTCAGGCTGATGCCTGGGCGCTTGACGCAATGGTGGATGCGGGGCTCTGTGCGGCGGTGCGCGGCGACGTTGAGGAAGCTGACGCGATGCTGGCGCGCTTGCTGGAATATACGCCGGATAATTATGAGGCCCTGGTCGGGAGAGCGTTGATTGCAGCTCAGGCGAATGAAAAGGGTGTCGCTCGAAAATATTTTCAAGACGCGTTGAATGCCTTGCCGCCAATTGCCGAGTCCAATCGGATCGTCCAGGCGATGTCGGCGCTATAAAGCGCCGGGCGAAAAAGTGGAAACCGGTTTTTCGCATTAACCGGCGCGCAGTAAAAAATCTAGGGTACCGGGCCGGCGGCTTTAGTTACGCTGTCGATGCTTTAGGTGACCGGTTGGCGGTGCGCGAAAGCGGGATCGCGCCAGGATTGGTTTGCCAATATGGACTGGAGTATTTCCGCAGCATCCCATATATCTGTATGCTGAATATAAAACGGAGAAAAGCCGAACCGTATGAGGTCTGGCATGCGAAAATCTCCAATCACCCCTTGGGCGATCAGTGCCTGGACGACTTCATAGGCGTGATCGTGGTGAAGGGCGATGTGGCCGCCGCGCCGGGCGCCGATAGTTGGCGAGATGGATTGAAGCCCGAGCTGGACGCATCGCGACAGAAATAAATCCCCAAGCGTGGCCGCTTTGGCTTCCACCGCCGCCATGGAAACACCTGCAAAAAGATCAAGCGCCGCATCGAGCGCGCTTAAGGAAAGAATCGGCGGCGTGCCGCTGGCAAAGCGTTGAACACCGGGCGCGGGGGTATAGTCATCTGCGAAGTCGAAAGGCGCTGCATGGCCCATCCACCCTGATAAGGGTTGGTCGAGTTTTTCGGCGGCTTTTCGCGCGACATATATAAATGCCGGCGCCCCGGGTCCGCCATTCAAGTATTTGTAACCACAACCAACCGCGTATTGCGCGCCTGCATTTGCTAGGTCGAGATCGATGAGGCCCGCCGCGTGGCTCAAATCCCAGATGATCGATATGCCTTTGTGCGCTGCAGCCTGTTCCCAAGCCGATATGTCCGCAACGGTGGCGGTCTTATAATGGACAGTGCTTTTGACGAGGATTCTCAAGTCAGTCGGCAACGCATCGGGGGTCGCCCCCAAACCGGTTTCCGGTATGCGTAACAGGCGCGCGCCCGTGAGTTGTGAGAGCCCCTGAAGGATGTAACCATCCGTGGGGAATTCTCCTTCCATATAGGCAATTGCGCCCGGCGCGCTCGTCCACAACGCGCTCGCCAGTTTGAAAACATTGACCGAGACATTGTCGGTGACAATGACATCATCTGGAGCGACGCCGATAATGGTCGCGATTTTCGCGCCGCTGGTTTTCGGCAAGTCAAACCATCCGGCGGTATTCCAGGATTTCACCAGATCCTGTCGCCATTCGGACTCGGCAGTATGGCGAAGCCGCGCCAATGCCGCCTTTGGCGGCGCCCCCAATGAATTGCCGTCGAGATAGATGACGCCCTCGGGCAATTGGAATTGATCGCGCAACGACCTCAGAGGGTCCGTGGCGTCAAGCGCCTCAGCTTGCGCGCGGGAGGAGGCAATGGTCATCTCCAGGCACCTCTTTGGATAATGTCATTCGTCGGGCCCTAATGGGCCTATGGTGTTGTGCGCATCATGGCCATGCGAACCACACATGGCCAGCCTTGACTGTGACCGCGTTTTCCGGTGCAACCGCGTCGATCTCTATCCAGGTGAGCCCAAGATGACGGACAAGACAGACAAACAAAAAAAATCCTTTCAAGGGCTCATCATGGCGCTCCAGGGCTATTGGGCGGATCATGGCTGCGTCATCCTTCAGCCTTATGACAAGGAGATGGGGGCGGGGACATTCCATCCGGCAACGACGCTCCGGTCATTGGGGCCAAAGCCATGGAAGGCGGCCTATGTTCAGCCATGCCGACGCCCCACCGATGGCCGCTATGGCGCTAACCCTAATCGCTTCCAGCATTATTATCAGTTTCAGGTGGCCTTAAAGCCGAGCCCGGAAAATATTCAGGAGCTATATCTCGGCTCTCTTGATGTCA
>JAADIH010000001.1:0-1399 GCA_013151435.1 Alphaproteobacteria bacterium | reverse complement strand
TTTGTTGAAGATGACTGGGAAAGCCCGACGCTTGGCGCCTGGGGGCTAGGCTGGGAAGTCTGGTGTGATGGTATGGAAGTTACTCAGTTCACATACTTTCAACAGGTTGGCGGCTTTGACTGTAAGCCGGTGACGGGTGAGATCACCTATGGGCTGGAGCGCCTCGCCATGTTTGTGCAGGGTGTCGATAACGGTTTTGATCTCGACTATAATGGCGCTGAGGGCGACGATGCGGTTTCCTATGGTGATGTGTTTCACCAACAGGAGGTTGAATTCTCCGGCTATAATTTTGAACTGGCGAATACAGATGTTTTATTCGAACAATTCAAAGCGGCGGAAAATGCCTGTCAGGCGATCATCAAAGCTGGTGAAAAAAACGGCAAATCCTACGCCCTCCCGGCCTATGACAAATGCATCGAGGCAAGTCATCTCTTCAATTTGCTGGATGCGCGCGGCGTGATCAGTGCGACTGAGCGGCAATCCTATATCCTCCGAGTGCGTAATCTGGCGGTTGCCTGTTGCAAAGCCTGGCTCGATAGCCCGCAAGGGCGCACAAAAGGCGCAGGGGTTGTGGATTACGAGGAGGCTTGAATGGGCGATGTAACATTGCCACTCAATGGCGGCTGTCAGTGCAGCGCCCTGCGCTATCAAGTGACGACGCCGCCGATGATGATCTACGCATGCCATTGTACAAACTGCCAAAAGCAAACGGGAAGTGCGTTTGTTTTGTCGGCAATAATAAATGAGGCGACATTTTCATTCAGCGCTGGCGAGCCCTCAAAATTCGAATGGACCTCTGATGCTGGCAATCGTCGCTATGGATATTTTTGTAAAGATTGCGGCAACCGGATTGCCAATGGCCAGACGCCGACTAGTGGCGTGTTGAGCCTGCGTGCGGGCGCCTTCGATGACACCAGTTGGGTGCGTCCTGCGGGACATATTTGGGTGGCAAGCGCACAAAGCTGGATCAAGTTCGAAAAAGAAGATATTCTTTTTGACGCTCAGCCAACGGATTATGCGCCATTAGTTGAGCATTTCCGCAGTTTTGGTCTCTTCGCAACTGCGAACTAAACCAACGTATAACTTATTGCTGTCCCTACACGAATATCACTATACTCAGCCCTTACGACAATAAGGGAGGGTTCTATGCCCAATATATTTGGCTTGAAACTGGTTCCAGTATTGGTTGCGACGCTTGTGTTCTGGTTGCTCGGATATCTTTGGTACGGTGTTGTGTTCATGGATGCCTGGATGGTGGGTCATAATATACCAGCAGATGCTTCTGGTGGGTTCGATATTTACATGATGGGTGGAATTCTGACGTCGTTGATGCAAGTCATTGGCATCGGATTGATCTTAAAATGGCGTAACGGAAGCGGTGTCAGTGACGCCGTGAAAA
>JAADIH010000166.1 GCA_013151435.1 Alphaproteobacteria bacterium | reverse complement strand
GCTGCTACCGCTACAAACCAGCGGTCGCTCACAATTTGCATTAACCAACTTTCACCCATGACACTCTGCTACCCCCGGCGCCAAGACGATACACATACGCATGGTACACACTAACTAAATCAACTCTCTGTGCCATTATAGCAAACAGCGCGCCAAAAAAGAAAACCGCCCAGCAGGCGCAGGGCGGTTTACATAATGTATGGCTTTGAGCTGATTAACGCGGCGCCAGCACCATCATGATCTGACGGCCTTCTTTTTTAGGATATTGCTCAACCTTGGCGATTTCTTCGAAATCATCCTGAACGCGCCGCAGTAAATCGACTCCGCGCTCCTGGTGGGCCATCTCCCGACCGCGAAAACGCAAAGTCACTTTAACTTTGTCGCCCTCTTCAAAAAAGCGCTTCATCGCCCGAGCTTTGACGTCATAGTCATGATCATCAATATTTGGACGCATCTTGATCTCTTTGATCTCAACGATCTTTTGCTTCTTCTTGGCCTCTGCTCTTTTCTTTTGTTGTTGATATTTATACTTGCCGTAGTCCAAAATTTTACAGACTGGCGGCTTTGTGTTCGGGGACACTTCTACAAGATCCAAGCCGACATCTGCGGCGATCTTCAAAGCATCTTCAATTGATTGAACGCCGCGTTTTTCGCCTTCGTGGTCGATCAAAAGGACCTGCGGTACGCCGATATCGTCATTGATACGTGGACCAACAATTTTCGGTGCAGTAGGTGCGTAGGGTTTGCGTGCTATGGATTTCTCTCCTTTGGTTGCTAGTAACGAATTCTGACTAAAATCTATCGATGAGCGGTTAACGCCTTCTTAGATTCGATCAGAAGCATGGGTATATAGTGTAATTCGAGCACTTATCAACGGGATAGGGCCGATTTAGGCCCGTCTTCCTCAGATAAGACAAGCCCCATATTCGACAGTGTACGCCAGGCAAAAAGCGGCTCGACCGCGCCAAGATCGTCGCCCGCTCTCAGTGTGACAACATGACGGCCATCAGGCGCTTTGAGGGCTGATTTTGCATCGGCGACAAGAACCCCCTCGCATCCCGTACTGACCACAAGATGCATTTCCTCCGCGTCATCGCTGACAAAAAATGTCGCCTCCCGAGACAAGGCGGCAAGCTGCAAGTGGTCGGTTTTACCGGTGAGATCCACAAGCTGGGGGGCCTCCTGAGCTATCTCATCGCCAAATGAATGCAACTCACGCGGACCCGCCAGGACCGGCATAAAGCCGGATCGCGCCATAATCGTCGCAAATCCAGCATAACACGAGGCAGGCCACCGCTTTTCTGGATTGACGCCCGGAAGCATCAACCCAAAAGGCGTCGATATACCGTACCAGGATGGTTTCATGTTTGCGCTGTCTTTGCGCGCCTCAAATGCCCAGCTAAGGTCAGGCAGCCGGGTCGGCTCATCCAAACCAGCGCTGGACAGCAACTTGCCAATATCAGGCAAACATATGGAACTGGAGGATTTACCCTTTTTGCGCGGCGCAGACGCTGCAACATGCCATTTTGGTCGAAAGACGCCCATGGAGTTGAATAATTTTTTTCCGACCTCATCGGCAGCCATATCATAGACGGCTTCAAACTTTGCTGATTTAAGTTGTTTCACCAGCTCTTTTCGCGCCTCAACATTGCTCAAATTCGGCATGACGGCGACTTGATCGAAAAAAGGCGACGCGCGTGCAATACGCTGCAGACCTTGATTCGTCAGAAGGCTGATCTTTGCATCGGGATGAGCTTTGCGGATTGCATCGAAAGCAGGCTCCGCCGCAACAAACGCCGCCAAGCCATCGGTCTTAATGACCAGTATATTTGTTTGCTTACGCCCCAACATACTTCATCTCGCCTTTTCCCCCAACAGATCACTATAAACCCGAAGCGTTGCGTCGCACATCGCCGCAGCAGAATAAATACTCGACGCCCGCGCCCGACCATTCTCTCCCATGATCGCGCGCTTATCCGCCGTCATACCACCGATGCGCGCAATCGCCTGGGCCAAGGCTTTCGCATCACCTGGCGGCACAAGGATGCCGCTTTCGCCGTCAATGACGGTCTCCATCGCGCCCCCATGGGCACTCGCAATCACTGGCCTTTCCATGGCGCCCGCTTCTACCGCCACACGCCCAAAGGCCTCCGGCCGTATAGATGGCGATAGTACCACATCGGACCATGCATATGCAGCAGGCATATCAGCACAATCGCCAACCAAATGAACCATCTCGCCTACCCCACGCTGGCCAATCATAGCGCGCAACTCCAGTTCATATCGGCTCTGGTCTCGCGCGGCCCCACAAAAAACTAGCGTCAAATCATGCGCTTTGCCAGTCTCCGCATTAGATTTATAAATCGCCGCGGCCTCAATAGCGACCTCATGCCCTTTCCAGGGGGTCAGACGGCCGGGCAAGAGGACACGCAGCCCTTTGTTTTCCCGAGCACTCTCCCATTTTTCACCAAGTTGGTTAATACGCTTTTCTGAAACCTTTGAGAGATTAAAATAATAGAGATCGGCCCCGCGCGGGATAATCCGTAAACGCTCGGGAGAAACCCCGCCAAGGCGCATAATCGTATCACCCGTATAACGAGAATTTGCGATCACACAGTCAGCGCGAAGCATAGATGAATTGTAATAGCGTTTGATCGGGCCACCCGACTTATATGCACCGTGATAAGTAGTGACGAAGGGAATACCCGTTTTTTTCGACGCGGCGAGCGCACTCCAAGCCGGCGCCCTTGAGCGTGCATGAATAAGATCTATGCCTTGTTCTTTGATGAGCGCTGCCAAGCGACAACCATTCATCCACATTGTCGCCGGGTTTTTGGAATGGGCTGGCATGAGGATCACCTCCCCGCCCACCATTTCAATTTCCGCAGCGAGCCGCCCGCCATGGCTCACAACAAGAGCGCTCCCACCCGCCTGAACAATCGCAGCAGCGATTTCTAAGGTCGTGCGTTCTGCGCCGCCCGCGTCGAGGGTTGGAATAACCTGCAAAATAGTGTGGTTGAATCGCGCCATGGCGCGGATCATAACCATATCGCCAAAAACATGCTAGAAAAGGCAAGCAGATGTCCCAGCAAGTCCAGTATTTCGACGGCCCCCATGGCCGCATCGCCTACAACAAAGTTGATGGCGCCGGACCGGGCGTCATATGGCTCGGCGGCTTTCGATCCGACATGACTGGGACCAAGGCGGAATTTCTCCACCAATGGGCCGAACGACAGGGGCGGTCATTTTTGAGATTCGACTATTCAGGCCATGGCCATTCTGATGGCACATTCGAGAATGGATCGATCGGCAAGTGGGCGGCCGACGCCCTCGCGGTTTTTGATGCGCTCACCAATGGCCCGCAAATTCTTGTGGGCTCCTCCATGGGGGCATGGATCGCGACGCTTTTGGCAAAAGAGCGCGCAGATCGCCTCGCCGGCGTGGTCTTCATCGCCCCGGCGCCGGACTTTACCGAAAAACTGATGTGGCCGGAATTCACTGATGAACAGCGCGCCATGATTATGGACAAGGGACGCCTCGAGCAGCCCTCAGAATATTCTGGCGAACCGGAAGTCATCACCAAAATACTGATCGAGGATGGACGCAATAATCTGGTGATGAACGGTCCTATAGAGATCAATTGCCCGGTGCGAATCTTACAAGGTATGAAGGATGCGTCGGTCCCCTATGCCCACGCCATCGCTTTTGCTGAGCTGTTGACCAGCAGTGATGTAGAACTCACGCTCATTAAAAATGGCGACCACAGCCTATCTACTCCGGCTGATCTTGAGCGGTTGGCGGGCGTGTTGGAGGGGATTTAGGGGACCAACATTTGGCGCATTATTAAGATTGTCGCAAATTGTGATCATGATGATAAGCGCGAGCGCTTGGCAAAGCGGTCATTCAAACCACAATCTGTTCCATTTTATTTGATGACAGACACAGCAAATTATTGGTGTTCGTTCTCTGACCAGAGTCATTTCAATAGGCATTTCGGAAAAACATATGGCGTTTAGCCAAAGTCCTGGCTCACGTCATTCAGTTCCGTAAAATGACGCACAATCATTCTATACACCGCTGATACTAGCCTCTACTAGGGCAGGATGACCAAACTCAATCCCTTCCTAACTTGTCTATGGCTTCTTCTGGAATTCGTTGTCATCTTTGGCCTTTGGTATCTGCTTAAGATCGCCCTTGATGTTTCCATATGGCGCTATAGTGGACCCGTTTCGCTCGCCATAATGCTCGTACTGCTATTCTTCTATCTTCGTTGGCGCGGACACTCTTTCTCATGGGTCGGGTTGGTTCCGCTTAAGTCAGCCAAGAATTGGCTACTCTTGCTGCCGCAAATCCTGCTCGCCATGATTGCTATGGGAGCGATCGGAGCTGGACTCAATTTTGCCGGTGAAACGTTAGGTTTGGAGTTTATGAAACCTGATTTAGCAGCAACTGAAAACCGATTTGGTGATCTTGCGGGAAATACGTCCCTCTACCTAACTTGGCTTGCTATCATTTGGTTTGCTGGTCCCGCCGAAGAGCTTTTTTTTAGAGGGTTTATGATCGGGCAGTTGAGAGACATTTTTGGTCATTCACGATGGGCGACCGCTCTTAGCATTATTATCCCCGCTATTCTTTTCGGGGCTGGGCATATGTATTATCAAGGCCTTCGAGGATTAATCATAACAGGTGGTGTTGCAGTGTCGCTTGGCATACTGTTTGTGCTCTACAAGCGTAACATTTGGCCTTTGGCGGCAGCGCACGCGGCCATTAACTCATTATCGTTCACTGCGATGTACTTGCAGTTGGATATATGATTATGAAGACGTAGTGGATTTCTTAATCACACATATTACATGACGAACAACAGTTTTTGCGTGGGGTAGCTTGCTCACCGCAGGCGCGAGAATAACTACGGTCAGAACGACACCAATAAGTTCCGCGATAAGGTTTTCTCTCATCCCTTCACTTAACGGCCAGACCGCACCAAGCATTTCGGTTCCAATCATGTGCGGCCTCCTCAGATGGTGGACCTCAATATCATCGCTCGCCGATCATGTGAAGTTGCTTCAAAAAGGGCTGCCTTTGATCCTTCGAAACTTAACACCAATAGTGTTAAACAAATTGACCCGGACGAGCTGCCGGCGACCAACCCTATGCTGGCGATGCCCCCTATTCCTTTGTGAATAAAATCAGGACTTTGTGATTTTGGGTTTTGCTATTTAACACTTCTCTGGAGAAGTGTTAAATCTGGATGGAATTACCTTCTGGCTTCCTGGTCTTTCCCCTCACCGCACCAATCCATCGGTTCATCGCAAGGGCTGGCCTGAGCGCGTCCAGCCCCCTTGCTACATCTGTCACATTGGGCTAGAGTTGCCACAATTGTAGCAAAGGGCGGATTCCGCCCAATCCTATTTCTAGCCTATTTCTAGAAGCCGCCAATGATGGATGTGATGGAAGCGAGACGCACAAAGATTACTCCCTCCTCCGGTCATCCCGGCGAAAGCCGGGATCCAGGGGGTAATGCAGCGCGTCTTGTAACGTGTACTGAAGACTATGTACGCCCTCTTGCGAAGTCACCATACGAGGCCTCTCCCAGCTGGATCCCGGATCAAGTCCGGGATGACGGTAGGTGGGAGGATGACGGGCGGAGAGGTTTTTCTCTACTGGATCCCGGTCTTTGCCGTGATGAGTGGGGCCGGGATGACCGGTTGGGTGTTTCCCGCACAATATATTCAACAAATTATTCAACCAGCAAAGTAACACCATGGCCGTAATCAAATCCGACAACCCCACAAAACCTGAATTGGCGATCCTCAAACTCTTGTGGAGTTCCAAGGAAATGAGCGCCCGGGAAATTCACGGTGAGATCGCCGATGAATTTGACTGGTCTTATTCCACGGTGCGCACCGTCCTTGAGCGGATGTTCGACAAAGGTCTGATTGCAAAATACCCGGTGGATGGCGTCAATATCTATGAGGCGGAAGTTGGCAAGGTCGCCATCCTCGGCCGGATGATTGCTGATTTTTCTAAACGCGTAATGGAACTGGACTCGGCGCCCGCAGCAGCATTTTTCTCTGACTCCAAACTCCTCAGCGAAGATGAACTAACCGAGCTCGAAGCGATGCTCCGTGATGGAGAGAAGAAGTCATGAGCGCAATCATCGAAGCCTTTTTCCTTTGCCTCCTTGCCTCAATGATCTGGGCCCCGATTGTCTTCCTCATTGTCGCGCGGGTTTTAAACCGTGATGTATCGAACATGGCCGACAAGCTTTGGCCTATGGCGCTTGTGGTTACCGCATTACCGGCGATTTTTGCACCCTTTGCCGCCGCAGCAGGCCTTTCCTTTCGACAATCAACGCCCTTGCCGCCAATGGTTGCAAGTGACACCCAATTTGTCCTTCCAACAACTATCATCGAGCCGATCGTCACTCCAATGTCGTCGCTCAGCATCAGCGCTGTGCTGGAAGCCACGGCAACGCTATATTTCTACGGTTTTCTGATGTTCCTGGTGCTTGGCCTCGTGCGGATGATCTGGTTTTCTTACCGCGTTCAATACGCATTCGACATTGACGAACCAAAACTGGAGGCCGGGCTCGAAGACTGGCGCTTTCGCATGGGGATTAAACGCCGCCCACGTTACGCATTTTCCGATACAATCTCTTCGGTCTGCGTGCACGGGATTTTCCGCCCGACAATATTGATGCCCATGACCCTTCTGGACCGTGTATCAGTGGAAGATGCGATCTTAATGGGCGCGCATGAAATGGCTCATATCAAACGCGGCGACACAGCTTTATTTGCCCTTTGCACCACCGCCAGAGCGATCTTCTGGTTTAACCCTTTCATTCAACGGATCGCCGCCCGCGCTAATCTGGCCGCAGAGCAGGCCGCCGATGCGCTTGTCATCGCTCGCGGCGCCGAACGCCGTCAGTATGCCAATTGTTTTGTTCAAGGTCTGCGTTTTGCATCCGGGTCATCCCCCTTGGGCCATGAACTCGTCCCGTCTTTCACACCGTTCGATAAGCGCTCGCGCCGCGAACGGCTTGATGCGATCCTTTCAAAAAAAGCCCCTGCAACAATTCTCACCCTGCCCCATAAAATTGGCCTGGTGCTCAGCATTATCACCGCTATCGGTCTCGCCTTCGCCCAGGCCGCATTTGCGGTCGCGCCGGACGCCGCTCGGGAAGCATTGCCGGAAGCGCCCTTACGCGGAAAAGTCACTCTGGGGTTTGGTACAACCAGTGTCCTTTTAAGTGATGATCGCCCAGTCCATGAGGGCGTCGATATTAAAGCCGCACGCGGCACGCTGGTGCATGCCGCTGGCGACGGAAAGGTGATCGACGCGACATCGCGCTATCGCGGCCAACGAGCTTGGGGCAATGTTGTTGTCATTGATCACGGCCATGGTCTCGTCACGCGCTACGCCCATCTCGACAAATTTACTGTCAAGAAAGGTGATAATGTCGATGCTGGTGACCCCATTGGCGCCGTCGGCTCAACCGGAAAATCCACAGGGCCGCATCTACATTTCGAAGTCATTCAGGATGGCCATGCCATTGACCCTGAGCCTGTGCTCGCCACGACGCCAATGGCCGCGCCCGCACCTGTCATCCGCCCCGATCCAATTCGCATGCCTGACTCTGTTATCAACATTGTGCCCGCACCAACGATTGCCGGTCTCTCCCCAGAGCCAAGTGTCCTTCCCGAGCCCCCGGCCGCACCGACGACAGTAAGCGCGCTGATCGAGCAGGAGCTTGCTGGGCGTTTCAAATATATTGAAAAGCATATGGCTGATGCATTTGAAGGGTTTGAAATTAATCTCGATGATTTTGAGTTTGAGTTCGATAGCGCAACGTTTGAGAGGCTCAACGGTATCCAAAGCTGGGCTGGGCTCAGCAAAGAAGACCGGAAGGACATCGAAAAAGCAAAGCATGATGCCATGGAAATCGCCCGCGAAGCCATGAGCCACGCCAAAGCCAATATAGCCCACGCGGCACGCGACCAAAAGCGCGCGCAGCGTGATGCACAGCGCGACAGCGTACGCGCCCAGCGAGATCGGCAACGCGCACGACGTGATGCAGAGCGTAAAAGAGCGCGCGTCGAAAGAGACTTCGAGCGATCAATTGAACGCGCTGAGGCGAGAGCGGAAAAAATGGAATACCGCTTTGAGCAAACTGAACGTTATAAGCATGATGTGAGCGAACAAGAGTTTCTTACTCTGAGGCAAAAAGCGTTAGAGGAAGCCCAAGCCGACCTCGAGAAAGAACTCAAAGAAATTAAGCGCCAGCGAGATAAGCTCGAGCGTAAAAAGCATAAATCTAAAAATAAATATCCCCTAAACCGGTGAGACAAACCTCTGCACCGCTTCACCGCTTAATTCTGGCGACTCATCGATAAAGAGATGCATGACTTGTCGTTTGCGGTGACAGTGCACGCGCGCGAGTCCGTCTACACTTGGAGAGAACCACCATGGGGTTAACCCGGCTTTGTTTGAAAAACCCTGCGGCGGCAGGTGTCATTTTAGCGATCATTACGCTGCTCGGCATATTGTCGATCAACCAGCTTCCAGTGCAGTTATTCCCAGCGATCGAACGCCCTCAGATCAGCATTCAAACTGGCTGGCGTGCTGCATCACCGCGCGAGATCGAGAGCGAAATTACCGAGCCGATTGAACGCGAAATGCGCGGCGTCCCTGGTATGACGCGAATGCAATCCTGGTCTAACTCAGGCGGCGCCTGGATGAACCTCGAATTTGCACTCGGCACGGATATGGACAGCGCTTTTACTGAAGTGAACTCGCGCCTACAACGGGTGCGCGGTCTGCCGACGGAGGCTGATCGTCCTCGCGTCAATCTTGGCGGTGGCGGTGGCGGTGCTGGGGAAACCCTCATCTTCCTATTTTTACAAAAGCTTCCCGATAATACGAATGAAAGCATTCGCCTCAGCGAATTCGCCGAGCAACGCATACGGCCTGAGCTGGAAGCAATCCCCGGCGTCGCTGGCATCGATATAAATTCGGATGACGGTGAGGAAATTATTCGTATAGTATTCGATCCCTTTTTAACCGCGCAACTCGGTATCACGCTTGATGAAATTGCTCAGAATGTAAACCGGTCCACCGATGTCACTGGCGGTTCCGTTGAAGTTGGACGGCGAAATTATACACTTCGTTTTGAAGGTCGGTTTGATGCGAACCAACTTGAAGGAACTATCCTCGCATGGAGAGATGGGGCGCCAATTACGCTAGGAGATGTTGCTAACGTCAGTGTTGGACCGGATGAAGGTGGTGGCGTGGTATATCAAAATGGCAACCCTGCTATTGGTATGCGCGTCATACGCGACCCAGGCTCAAATACGCTTGAAGCTATAGATGGACTAACGAAAGTCATTACTGAATTGAACGAAGGCTCTCTCGCGGAGATGGGTTATTCAATTCAAAAGAGCTTCGATCCTTCTGTCTTCATCAAGCGTGCGATCTCACTACTGACCAATAACCTTCTATTGGGAATCATGCTGGCGATTGGCGCCTTATGGTTATTCCTGCGTCAGACAACAGCAACATTGGTGATCGCTGCAGCTATTCCCATCAGTCTGTTGGCAACGATCGTTGTGCTGAACCTTGTCGGGCGATCAATCAATGTCATCTCTCTTGCGGGGCTGGCTTTCGCCACAGGCATGGTGCTTGATGCCGCCATCGTCGTGTTAGAAAATTTCGTGCGTATGCGCGAGGAAGGACGCTCGCCTTTTGAAGCCGCCGAGGCTGCCGTCGGACAGGTCTTTGGAGCACTATTTGCGTCCACTGTGACGACGGTCGCAATCTTTATTCCAATCATGTTCTTTGAAGATGTGGAGGGGCAATTATTTGCAGACCTTGCCCTAACAATTGCGATTGCCGTTTCGTTTAGCCTTGTGGTCGCAGTGACTTTGTTACCGACCGGTGCACGGTTGTTCATAAAACAAGGCAAAAAAGACAAAACTTACACGGCTGCTAAGAAGCCAGAGTTTACGACACGTATTGCAGATTTCATTATGAAGATAACGGCGACGAACTCGCGGCGTTTAGCGATGGTTGGGGGACTGACGATTATTCCGATTGCAATTTCTTTTGCACTCTGGCCTCAATTAAATTACTTACCACCGGTAAAACGAGATGCGGTCGATGCATTTATCGGGTTTCCCTCCGGCGCCAGTGCTGACCTTGTTCGCGAGGAGTTTGCAGAAGTCGTTGTGGAACGTCTCCAACCTTATATGGATGGAGAAAAAGAACCATCGCTTCGCAATTATTACCTCTACTCGGGTTCATGGGGTGGCAATACAGGCATCCGGATCAATGACCAGTCCCGCATTGATGAGATGGTTAAAATCGTCAATGAAGAAATCTTGGCGGGCTTTCCTGATACAAGAGTATTTGCCCGCCAGGGCGATCTGTTTGGCAATTTCGGCGGTGGTGGAGGCGCGATCAGTCTTGAACTACAAGCGGCCGACTTTGACGCCCTTGGCGCCGCGATACCTGCTGCTACGGAAATCATCCAAGCGGCCCTTCCCGGCGCACAAGTTTGGCCCAATCCGGATCCTCAAATCGTAACGCCAGAGCTTCGCCTTATTCCTAACGACCGCCGTATTGCGGAAGTCGGACTAACACGTGACGCGGTTGCAAGAGCCGTACGCGCGCTTGGCGACGGGCAATGGCTAGGAGAGTTTTTTCACGAAGACGGGCGCATCGATATTTACCTGAGCGCCAAAGAGTGGACAGAACCGGAATATCTTGAAAATACTCCGATCGCGACACCAACTGGCGCAGTCGTTCCTCTTGGTGAACTGGTGACGATCGCACGCGGTGTTGGTCCGCAGCAAATTAGCCGCCTTGATGGGCGACGCACAATATCGCTTGGCATCACGCCGCCGGACGGTATGGCCCTTGGACCAGCAGTCGATACGCTGAAACTAAACGCCGAGTCTCAACTTCGAGAAATCTTGCCCGCCAGTGCATCACTTAAATGGGGCGGCGATGCGGACAGCCTGGCGCGCGCTGTGAAAAACCTTGGGACTAATTTTCTGCTGGCGATTGCAATTTTATTCCTGATCATGGCCGCGTTGTTTAAGTCAGTAAAAGACTCAGCGTTGGTCATTATTACACTGCCTATGGCAACAGTTGGCGGCATTCTGGCAATACGCGGAATGGACTTGATAAACCCCTTGCCTCTCGATCTTTTGGGCATGATTGGCTTTATCATTTTGCTGGGACTTGTCGTTAACAACGCGATCTTGCTGGTGGCACAAACCCGTTCATCTGAGGCTAGGGGGAAATCTCGACCCGAAGCTGTTCGCGAAGCGCTAACGCTCCGTATCCGGCCAATCTTCATGTCGACTTCGACGTCGTTAATGGGCATGCTACCTCTGGTACTCTCACCTGGAGCCGGTAGCCTTATCTATCGCGGTCTCGCCACTGTTATCGTTGGCGGCATGGCAGTCTCAACTATCTTTACTCTTCTACTATTGCCTGCGTTGTTACAACTCGGAGCGCAATCCGCGCTCGCGCCAGTGTCACGCGGTGCAGTCCCCCACCCTGCCGAATAAATAAGGAGCGGCCCAAGTTATGAACCGTAAAATGATCCTCTCTGGCGGAGCGGCTCTAGTGCTGGTCGCCGCCGGAACTACCGCCTTCGTTTATGGCAACAATGTCGGAACCGGCTCCGATGCAGCAGATGCTACTGAAGGCCCGCAACAAGAACGGCAGGGCCCTCCCCCCGCAGCAGTCGCGGTTGCTAAAGCTGAAATGCGCTCTCTTGCGCCGCGTTCGGAAGTGCCTGGGTCCGTGGTATCGACACGTGACAGCCGTGTTTCCGCAGCGACATCGGGAAAGATCGAGTGGGTCGCAGAGGTCGGTGTCGAAGTAGAAGAAGGTGATGTCATTGCCCGCATCGAAGCGGCCGACGCCGAATTCACACGCGACGACAGCGCTTCGCAAGTTCGTCGGCTCCAAGCGCGCGCAAAGTATCTCGATAGCTTGTATAAACGCTTTGTTGGTTTGGGAGAAGATGCAGGCGAATCCGAAGCCGCTCTCGACGAAATGCGATCAAATCGGGACGAGGCATTTCAAGCTGTAGCACAGGCTGAGGTCGCTCTGCGACGGGCGAAAATCAATCTGGAACGAACTGAGGTCAAAGCGCCCTTCGCCGGACGTGTGGTATCGCAAGAAACTCAAATTGGCGAATACGCTAATCCTGGTACAGAACTTGTGCGACTGGTAGATACACGCCGTTACGAGGTAACGGCCCGTGCGCCTGCGAGCCTTACTCAAAATGTCCAGGCTGGAGACTCCATTCGTGTCGTAAACGGCGCCCAATCTTTAGAGGCGATCGTGCGCGCTGTGGTGCCGGTCGGCGACGATCGCTCGCGTATGCTGGAACTACGTCTCGAGCTGCCTGACACTGCCTGGTATATTGGCTCTGCAGTGAGGGTCAGTCTGCCCACGTCTCAAGCCCGAACCGTCACTGCTGTGCCTCGTGATGCGCTAGTCTTGCGTGCAGACCGTATCAGCGTATTTATCATTGGCGAGGACGAGAAAGCGAAGCGTCTTGATGTTGAATTAGGATCAGCTGAGGGCGATTTCATTGAAGTTGTCGGTGAAGTCAAACCTGGCGATCGCGTGGTCATTCGTGGAGGTGAGCGCCTACGTGACGGTCAGCCCGTAACAATCTCATCCTTGGTCGCTGAAGCTTCAGTTTAACAATGATTGCATGCGGACGCTCTGACTGAGCTTAGCTCAATTGGTCGCCCGCACGCCACGCCCCTCATTTGATTGGGCCTGAGATGCCTCATTCCATAACCGTACAAGTGCGTCGAGGAGACTCTTTCGCGAAGCGGATAAATATGCCGTGTTATCAGGTAATTCTGCAACAAGCGCCTTATGGACCTTCTCAATCTCATGATAGGGCATGCTTGGAAAAAGGTGATGAGTGGCGTGAAACCGCAATCCAACCGGCGCCCATAATGCAGTGATGAAAGGTATTCCCGGCACATTCACAGAATCTAGAAACTCATCTGAGCGCGACATAAGTTGATCCCCGGGATTTCGATATGCATGCGCGGCAAGTGTGCGCAGACTGTTCATCAGAAATATTATCACTGCGATGGCATACCAAATGACGAGCACAGTAACTGGCAAAACATTCAGAACGACAAGTGTAATAACACCAGCACCCAAAACAAATCCGCCAAATTCCTGCAGCCGCCAGCTTTCATCATCCTGTTTTCCTTGCGGCGGCCTGGCATAGTTGAGGTCAATCGCAAGCGATGAGAGGCTCTTCCACAAAATACCCCGCAATGGGGGGATTAGGTATGATAAAGGCGCCAGCACAATAAAACGCGCCGCCATCAACAGTGGCAATACAAAAATCAATAGAAGATACGCTATTATTCGCCACGGCTTGCCAGTGGCGAACGGTACATACTCACCATCTTCCTTAAAGCCGTAAATCCCCGGGCGATGGTGGTCGATGTGAACCCCGGTATATGAAAATGATGGAACCATCATGGGTATCCCGCTGAAGATATTCCAGACGGCGCGGAACACAGTAAACGTTCCTCTTTTTAGGTGCGCTAGTTCATGGGTGAAAATCACTGCGCGATAATGAGCAAGGGAAGCAACGAGGATTGCACCAATTTGAATGAGCGAAAACGCCGGAGATACAACAGCCACATAAAAAGCCGCCCACGCAATGGAAATACTGATTGAAAAATCAACCCAATAGATAATCGCTTTTGGTCTTGAGAACCGCTTGGCAATCGCTCGCGCCTCAGCCAGCGGAAAATTGTCGCCGTTGATTATCTGCGGTGCTGCGGCTGTCATGATGTTCTCCTACAATTTATCTGTTCGCCGGTAAAAACTTGGTGGTGGACGATAAAGTGCTCACAGCCTGAGTTTACCAGATGGTGTCCCCCGATAGATCCTTCTAATCCTTTTCATGTAGCCATGCCGCATGGCGGGGGGCACGCTTTGTACGTGACCATTCCTCAAGCATATTCGGGGCAACTCTATGGAGCTCCTCCATTTGCTTGTCCGTTCCCGTGTTCGCCGCGAGTTCAAGGCGGTGCCCATTTGGATCAAAGAAATAGATAGATTTAAAGATGCCGTGATTTGTCGGGCCAACGACGTCAAGGCCAGCTTTCTCTACACTCTCTTTAGCCTCTAACAGAGCGTCCAAACCGTCTACTTCGAAAGCAATATGCTGAACCCATTCCGGAGTATTGGGATCTTTTCCCATTTCTGGAGAATTGGGCAGCTCAAAAAACGCCAGAACGTTGCCCATCCCTGCATCAAGGAAAACATGCATATAAGGGTCAGGGGCGCCCGTGGAGGGAACTTCATTTTCCGCGATAGCAAGAACAAATGTCATGCCAAGCACACGCTGATAGAATTCAACAGTCTCTTTCGCATCGTTGCATCGATAAGCAACGTGATGGATGCGCTTTAAATTAACGCCCATTATTTCACCTGATCCGTAACAAGGGCCCCACGGCGGATTTGGTCACGCTCCATCGATTCAAACAGCGCCTTAAAATTCCCTTCGCCAAACCCATCATCTTTCTTACGTTGAATAAACTCAAAGAAAATAGGACCGACCATGGTTTCCGAAAATATCTGTAGGAGTAAACGCGGGTCACCTTTGTCGACTGAGCCGTCGAGGAGTATTCCGCGGGCTTTCAACTCATTGACCGGCTCCCCATGCCCAGGCAAACGCTCTTCAAGCATTTCATAATAAGCATCCGGCGGCGCCGTCATGAAAGGAACGCCTTGCTTTTTCAGACGATCCCAGCAGCCAAGGAGGTCATCACAGGAAAAAGCGATGTGTTGAATTCCTTCACCATTATACTGCATCAGGAATTCCTCGATCTGCCCCCTGCCGCCGCCAGCTTCCTCGTTGAGAGGAATACGGATTTTTCCATCCGGCGCGCTCATCGCCCGCGATAAAAGCCCTGTATATTCCCCCTTGATATCGAAGTAGCGAATTTCTTTGAAATTAAAGAGGCTCTCATAATAGTCTGCCCAGTAATCCATGCGGCCCCGATAAACATTATGAGTCAGGTGGTCGATCACATCGAACCCACAACCTTCGGGGTGGCGATCAACCCCCTCGATAAATTCAAAATCAATATCGTAGATCGATTTCCCGTCTTCATAGCGATCGATCAAATACAGCGATGCGCCTCCGATGCCTTTGATCGCAGGTAGTTTAAGCTCCATGGCGCCTGTAGGCATGTCGATGGGTTGTGCGCCTTTTTTGAGCACCTCAGCATATGCTTTTTGCGCATCACGCACACGAAAGGCCATGCCACAGGCCGCGGGGCCATGCTCTTGTGCATAATAATACGCTGGCGAATTTGGCTCATAATTGGTTATGAAATTGATCCCACCCTGGCGCCATAAATCTACATCTTTTGATCGGTGCCGGGCTACATGGGTAAAACCCATCGTTTCAAACACTCGTTCCAATAATCCACGTTCGGGGGCGCTGAATTCAACAAATTCAAAACCATCAAGTCCCATTGGATTCTCAAATAGATCCGCCATGTTGATCTCCTAATTTCTTGTCATGTTTGTGAGGGACGGCCGTTCTGGCATGCCTCACCGTTCTGCGTCAGCTTGTAATTAGTTCTTATTGCATCTTGTTGTGATTGCAACTATATACCGAGTGATGAAGATGTCTGTCAAAGAAAAAAACGCTGTAATTGCGCTGGATGCCTTTGTGCCCTACCAAATCAGCGTGTTAGCGGACCTGATCGCACGCCGCTCTGCGGCAATCACCAAATCATGCGGCATAAATTTGTCCCAATGGCGGGTTTTGGCCGCCATTGCAGACCAGCCTGGGCGCACGGCAAATGAAGTCACCTCAGTGACCCCCATGGATAAGGGCATCGTCAGCCGCGCCGTAAAGGGGCTCTTAGAATTGGGCCTGCTCATCCGAAATGCATCACAGGAAGATGGCCGTCTTGCCCACCTTTTCCTCACCCCAAAAGGACGTCGAACTTATCTTAAACTTGCTTGTGAGATACGCAAAATAGAAACGCATATGTCGATGAGTGTGCCTAAAAAAGGATGGGCTCAAATGAGTTCTCTTCTCAATGACATCGTCAAAGATTTCCCAGCCAAACAAAACAGCTAAGCCTTATTCACTCTCGCCAAATCTTTCATTCACAAGCTTTACCAGAGAATCGACAGCTTCTCTCGCCTGTGGACCTGATGCAGAAATCTCAAGCTTAGTTCCCTGGCAGGCCACCAACATCAAAAGGTCGAGTTGCGAGTCGGCATAAGCAGTGCGGTCTTGGTTGCGCACGCTCACAACCGCGTCCCAGGATTTTGCAAGAGAAGAAAAAGAGCGCGATGGACGAATATGCAGACCGAGCTTGTTTTGAATCTCGACCGTCACTGTCACTGTTTCGTCGCTCACGAGTCGACCGCTTCCCCAGATAAAACCCAGGATGCGACATTGATATATTTTCGGCCAGCATCATGCGCTGCTTTGACTGCAGCCTCCAGATCTCCGTCACCACGCACTGAGGCAAGCTTGATCAACATCGGTAAATTTACACCAGCGACAACTTCTGCATTGGCTTTTTCCATGACGGCAATCGCCAAATTGGATGGAGTGCCGCCAAACATGTCGGTGAGGATAATCACCCCCTCACCCTCATCAACCTCCCGGGCGGCGCTCAGAATATCCTCACGACGTTTTTCCATGTCGTCATCGGGGCCAATCGAGACCGACTTCACGCGCTCTTGGGGCCCCACAACATGTTCAGCTGCGGAGAGAAACTCTTCCGCCAACCGCCCATGGGTTACGACAACCAATCCTATCATTCAAACGCCCCTGATTTTCCACCGCCCGTCTGGCGTAGCATCATCATGCTATGATATCGGTAAATAACAACAGATCAATCAACAGGTAATTCTATAACAAAACGCGCCCCAAGCCGCCTGCTTAATGGGTCATTGGGATCTTCAAGACGATTTTCCGCATGAATGCGCCCATTATGAGCATTTATGATTTGCAGTGAAATCGCCAGCCCTAACCCGGAATTATTGCCAAAGGCCGAACCTGCCGGACGTTTTGTGTAGAAGCGTTTAAAAATAGCATCCAGGTTTTCTGGCGGTATGCCCGGCCCATCATCTTCAACGGTGATGCGCGCGATCGACGCACGCTGCGTGGGCTCGTCCAACCGCACCCGCACAACACCATTCGACGGACTGAAGGAGCGTGCATTGTCGATCAGGTTTCGAATCACTTGCCCCAAGGCGGAAGGATTGCCGAGCATATATACCGCTTGCATGGGTTCGGAGGATTCAACCCGTACGTCGCCATCTTTGGAGATGTTATCATAGAGACTCGCAATATCCTTAATCAGGCGTGTCAGATCCACGGCCTCGCGGCTTTCGCGTGCAAGCTCTGCATCAAGGCGCGATGCATTAGAGATATCCGTAATCAGACGATCCATGCGAGAGACGTCCTTTTTAATGACTTCTAACAATTTATCTCGCTGCTCAGGAGTTTTGACGATGTTTAAGGTTTCCGCTGCGCTTCTTATGGAGGTCAGCGGGTTTTTCAATTCATGAGACACATCGGCGGCAAAACTCTCAATCGCATCTATCCGCGCATAAATCGCCTTGGTCATGGATTTTAGCGAACCGGATAATTCGCCAATCTCATCCTTACGGTTGGTAAAATCCGGGATGCGTACACGGCCCGCTGCGGCAAGGCCTTCGCGTACGCGGTCTGCGGCAATGGCGAGCTGTCGAATGGGTTGGGCAATCGCTGCCGTCAATAATAATGACGACAAAATTGCTGCCGCCATTGCAAGGCCAAAAAACGGCAGAATGGCAATGCGCGCATCCTCAACCAGCGCGTCAATCCCCCCGATCTCAGCGGTCACCAAACCATATATTGCCTGCACACGGCGTATCGGCACCGACACAGATGCAACAAGCTCACCTTCTTCGTTTATCCGCACGGAGGTAGCGCCGCGATCATTTGCGAAAGGTGATGATGCAAGGGCCTCATTTAGCTCCGCCTCAATCGAACGTTGTGCCGCCATTTGGCGATAGTTCTGGGAAAAAAACCGCGTGATATCATGTCCAAAATCACGCTTCAGAAAGAAGCCAGGCGTCTGCCCGGCGCCAAGCGCTGGCAGAGCTTCTGCTATAATTTCATCCTCACGCAGAACAACATCTTCAATTAGTAACGCATTCGCATCAGTAACCGGCGGATCATCAAAAGTCTGCGGGGCGTTGAATATCCGCACCCGCCCCTCAAAACTATCCCAGACGCGGGTAAAGACCTCACGCACATCGGTCTGGTTTAGGGCAAGAGAGCAGAGAGCAGTTTCTTCGCCACGGCGCGCAATGTCAGCCTCTTCCACAGGCTGACATGAACTCTCATCGATCGCCACTTGCGCAAGCACATCAGCGATGATCTGGGCCTGGGCGCGCACGCCCTCTAGTTTCGCCTGCACCAGGCCGTCCGATATTGCGTGAGCGCGAAAGAACCGAGCAACAAAATAACCAAGCCGATAAGATTGGCGAGCACAATCGTCAACGTAAGGCGAGACAACGCCACACGCGCGGGGCGCTTTCGCCACTTGCCGCCCTGCTCAGTCATCAGGAATTAGTCTTCCTTATATTTGTAACCCACGCCATACAGCGTTTCGATAGAATCGAATTCCTTATCCACAACACGGAATTTTTTCCGTACACGTTTTATATGACTGTCAATCGTGCGATCATCCACATAGACCTGATCGTCATAGGCCGCGTCCATCAATTGATCACGGCTTTTTACAAAGCCCGGGCGCTGGGCCAGCGCCTCCAGAATCAAAAACTCGGTGACCGTCAGCACAACTGGCATGTCTTTCCATTTGCAGGAATGACGCATGGGATCGAGCGTAAGATTACCGCGACGCAGGATTTTCTTTTCTTCTTCCGGCGTCGGCGTGTCACTAGCTTGCGCGCGTCGTAAGACCGCCTTCACCCGCTCCAGCAATAACCGTTGTGAGAATGGTTTTTTGACATAATCATCGGCGCCCATGGTGAGGCCCAACACTTCATCAATTTCTTCGTCCTTTGACGTTAGAAAAATCAGGGGAAGCGCCGAATTTTGGCGAAGTCGGCGCAATAGCTCCATCCCATCCATAGTCGGCATCTTGATGTCTGACACAACAAGGTCAGGTGGTGTCGCCGTAATATAGTCAAGCGCGGTAGCGCCATCCTCAAACGTATTGACCTTATGGCCTTCCGATTCCAACGCCATGGAAACGGACGTCAGGATATTTTCGTCATCATCGACAAGCGCAATAGTCGCCATCGTAATATTCCCCGGTTGAATTCAACTTCTTACTATGTGTTGTTGCGGGCGTATAGAAGGCGTGGTCAAGGCGGTTTTGTGGCAAAAGTTGAATAGTTTCAAAGACTACCTGCCAGTCGATCAATTATCGCGGCGAGGGCTACATCCCGCTCAGAAAGACCACCCGCATCATGGGTCGTCAATGTAATCTCGACTTTATTATAGACATTAAACCATTCCGGGTGGTGGTCAGCTTTTTCTGCCGCCAGCGCCACTCTCGACATAAACCCCCAAGCAGCGACGAAATCACCAAAAATGAACGTCTTTCTGACCGCGTCACGATCCTCAAGCTCTGTCCAGCCTGGATGAGCATCAAAAAACGCCACTCTTGTGGCAACTTCTAGCTTCTCAACCATATGATCCTCATTTTTAATCCACGTCCATTTAGGGCGGTTGCTATTAATTGTCATCGCTTCAGCAAAAAGCCTGGCTTTTTGGATTGTTCTGAGATGCGGCAACTATGCAATTGACAATCATTCTTATTACCAATAATTAGCCATTGTTGCAAATCATTCGCAACTAGAGTCGCATACGGGAATACCAGTAATGTTGAGAATACGATGCCTAAAGCATTTCCAAGCGAAGTGGGAACCGGTTCGCATGGAGGAAATACGGCACAACAAAACTCAAGAGCGGTTCCCTGATTCAGTTTACTCTGGCTCCGCTCTAGCAGCTGCCAGCCTTGCCGCCATCATGAGCGCCTTTGGGACGGCCCATGCCGAAGATGCAGAGGGCAAAATCCCCGCCCTCAACAATCTAGATATCATGACGGTCATTGGTATTGCGCGGGACGTGCACGATGTTCCGGGATCAGTCACTTACATCTCACCCGAAAAGCTCGCCCTTCAGTCGTACACAGACATTAATCGCATCCTTCGTCAGGTGCCTGGCATCAATATTCAAGAGGAAGACGGCTTCGGCCTGCGACCCAATATTGGCATTCGCGGTTCAGGTCTCGACCGGTCATCAAAAGTTCTCATCATGGAAGATGGCGTTCTCCAGGCGCCTGCCCCCTACTCGGCCCCATCCGCATATTATTTTCCTTTTTCTGCACGCATGAACGCCGTTGAAATCACAAAAGGTCCGTCTACGGTAAAATATGGCCCATTCACAACGGCTGGAGCGATCCAATTCTTTTCTACGCCCATCCCTGATCAAGCGGCCGCCCATGTAACCTTCCTCACCAGCAGCCAGAACCGTTCAAATGTGCACGCATGGGCTGGTGGTAAATTCGACGTCGGCCAAATGCCATTTGATGTTGGGATTTTGCTTGAGACCTATCAAGACAAAGCTGATGGATTCAAAGAAATCGAGGGTATTTCTAACGCAGACACTGGATTTTCTCTGCAGGACTATGTTGCAAAACTTGGCATCAATTCAAAAGCTGGCGCCAGCACACCACAAAGCCTGGTTTTTAAATTTCAATATAGCGATGAGCGCTCCAATCAAACCTATCTTGGCCTTACCGAGAGCGATATTCGATCCCGGCCATTTGTTCAGTATAGAGCCAGCCAGAATGACCAAATCAATACGGAGCACTACACCTACCAGCTCACCCACAATATTGAGTTCAATGACAATTTGCAGATGACTACCATTGCCTACAACACTGAGTTTGCGCGGAACTGGGAAAAACTGGACCGATTCGAGAATTCAGATCCGTTCTTCACCAGCGGCGCCAACTCACTCTTATCTGGAACAGGATCTTGTAACAGTCTCAATAAAATCCTCGTAGACTCCATCAATTGCCCGCGTGAATTCGAAGTCTTGCGCGGCGCCGATGGTTTTACCAGCCCCGACGATGTTCTTGGCATTCGCCAGAATAATCGCTCCTATTACACTAATGGCGTCCAGACAGCCTTGAATGTGAAATTCTACGCTTTAGGCGTTGACCATAATATGGTTGCATCAATTCGTTATCACGAAGACCAAGTTGATCGCTTCCAGGAACAAGACCAGTATCGGATCGACAATGGCGTGATTGTACGCACTACTGATAATGCACCGGGAACACAATCAAACCGCCTTTCTAAATCGGAGGCGTTGTCACTGTATCTTGAAAATACGTTTTATGCTGGTCCACTCGCGATCACAGGCGGCATTCGTTTTGAATCCGTCGACTCGCGTGAGCGCCGCTGGAATACGCCAGACCGCACGCTGACGCCCGACAGCATCCGCGAGAATTCCTATGATGTCTTCCTTCCCGCCTTGAGCGTACTGGTTGATGTCACCGATAATTTCTCGGTACTCGCAGGTGCCCATCGCGGCTTTGCACCAGCATCTGTTTCGTCACAAACGCAGCGTCCCGAAGAATCGATTGCCTATGAGGCTGGCGGACGCTTCACCAGTGATCTGCTGACATTTGAGGTGATTGGCTTTTTCAACGACTATTCGAACCTGGTGGCGGAATGCACCAATTCTTCAGGCGGCAGCGAATGCGACATTGGCGATACCGATAATGCCGGCGCGGTTGATGTTTACGGCATTGAAGTTGTTGCCTCTACTGATCTCACCACGGCATTAAATGCAAATACCGGGCTCTCCTTCCCGATCTCGCTCGCCTATACGTATACGGATTCGGAATTTAAGAGCACCGTCGCCAGTGGCATCTTTGGCGACATCACCACTGGCGATGAGCTTCCTTATGTTGCAGACCACCAAATCTACCTTTCTGCCGGTGTCAATGGCGAGAGATGGGGCGTGACCGCAGATCTCAGCTATGTGGCGGAGACACGTGCTGTTCCAGGGCAAGGAATCATCCCCACACTGCAATCAATCGATGCTAGGACGATTGTTGATCTCGCCGCCTATTATGAAATAGCGGAAGGCGTTCGCTTGCGCCTGAAAGTTGAAAATCTCTTTGACGAAGACTATCTCGCCTCACGCCGCCCTTACGGCGCGCGCCCAGGAAAATCCCGTGAGATTTTCGGCGGGATAAGTATTGACCTCTAAGGACCTCACCGATGGCAGCTGAGTTATTCCTTCAGCTTGTTGATTGGCGACAATTTAGAAAAGCGAACCAACCAAATAAAACCCATTCATAAAATTATGAGTGGGTTTTGTTCTATGGTGTTGGTCCAACTAAGGGAAATCCCACGACTTTCCCCCGGGGCCACGCCAATCGGTCAGGATCATTGTGTCTTCGCTAATCGGATAGCTACGCGGCCAAAATCCATCGCTAGTCAGCTTGTCATCGCGAAGGTCAGAAAACCCATCACGCAACTCGATTAATTTTTGCATATCTGTCACTGGCGTCCCACGCGTATGCTCACCGCCATGACCAGCATAAAACAAACTCTCTGACGGTAGGGTCTCTACAATACGTGCAGTCGATTCCAAATAATCGTTCAGGCTTGAATTCGGTAGAAATGCATAAATTTTCCCATCGCCCCCATGGTCTCCCATATAGGCGCGCTTACTTTCCTCATCCCAAACAAAAATCGAATCTGGCGTATGGCCGGGCGTATGAATGAACTTCACTTTCCGCCCCCCAAGGTCGAGCATTTCACCCGGCGTCCACCATTGCACGACATCCCACTGTGGACGCTCAAAGCCTTCAATGAACCCCATATATTCATGACGCGTTGGCGAAAATTTATTTTGCGCAGCACGCGCTCGAAAATCTACAATATCAGGCATGAGCACACCATCAAACCGGTTGTGATTTCCTACATGATCAAAATGTAAGTGCGTAGCGATCACGGTAACGGGTATATTCGTCAGACTTCTTACAATAGGCGTCAGGTCACGATGCGGAGAACCGCTGTCGATTAACAACGCACGTTCTGTTCCAATTAACAGGTAGAAATATGTGTCGAGAGCATACCGGGCTTCACTGATCGCGTATGTTTGGCTGTCTATTTGTTCAACAGTGAAATAGTCATCCACCCAGGCTTCATTTTCGCCCAATTCAATATCAGATTTTTCTATAAATTCTGGCGCCCCTTGAAGTGACGCGGCCAACAGAAACAAAGGCGTTCTATAATAAAACGCCAATACCAGCAGAAATACGAGGGCGAACAGGCCAATGGAGAGGATACGTAGTAATTTCATAATCATTGCTCTGTCTTTGCACTAAAATGCAACATTGGTTGCACTTTTATTCATTCGATACATTTTTCAGATCAAACCGGCGCGCGATGATAGACGCCGCCCTGCATGGGGGACGGAACCCGTGTCGTCTTCGGGTAGCTGAGCGGTAACTTCTTTAAGCTCCGAACAGCAAGATATGCAAAACACTCTGCCTCGAGATCATCGCCGCGCCAACCGGCTTCTTCTGCGGTTACAACTTCTGAGGAGAGCGCGTCTTTCAGCGCATCCATCATAGCCGGATTATGACGCCCGCCGCCGCACACGATCCATCCACCAGGGGTGTCAGGTAAAAACGCC
>JAADIH010000126.1 GCA_013151435.1 Alphaproteobacteria bacterium | reverse complement strand
TTCCTCGCGATCGGTTTAATTCAGATACGCGCGAACAAGTTGGCGACCTTCTGGCTAAAACCTATAACGGCCGCGTCGCAGCATTTTCACCGTCGTTTGGTGATGCCGCACTCGTTCGGGCGCATTTCATTATCGCCATCGAACCTGGGGCGCCGGACGGACCTGGCCTTACTTACCTTACACGCCAGATGCGTGCGCTGTGCCGCAATTGGAGTGACGGCCTTCTTAGCTCTATGCAAACTGCACATGGCGGCGTCACCCCGGTTGAATTATTTTCCAGGTATGAAAAAGCGTTCAGCACCAGCTATAAAGAATTCACAAAATACGATGACGCGCTGCTTGATATCGCATGCCTTGAATTGCTCAAGAAGCAGAACATAGTGGTGCGCGCCTATCGCTCTGAGGGTGATGGAGAAGATGTCGTTCGGGTGAAGATTTACCGGTGTGGCGGACCTTTCGCCCTCTCAAAACTTATCCCCACGATCGAAAATTTAGGGCTCGATGTCATTCGGGAAGCCGGACATCTGGTCCAGCCTGCCGACCAAGATGCAATGTGGATCCATGACTTCCACACCGCGCATAACAAAACCACACCAATCAATTTGGATGAAGTTCAACAAACCTTTGAGGATGCAATTCTCGCCGTTCTGACTGACGCCGCCGAAGATGACGGCTTCAATGCGCTGGTGTTGACGGCCGGAATTAGCTGGCGTGAAGCATGGTTGCTGCGCGCTGCGGCTAAACACCATCAACAGGCAGGCTTTGCTTATTCTCCTGCTTATGTGGTTGAAGCGCTCTGTAACCACCCTTCCATTGCACGCGATCTCGTCGCCGCGTTTCACGCAAGATTCAATCCGGCCGGCCCACGAAAATTGGATGACCGAAAAACATTTGCCCGCGAAGCGGAGGAAAAGATCTTCAAGAAATTGGATGATGTCGACAGCCTCGATGAAGACAGAATTATCCGCAGGTTTCTTAATTTATTCTCCGCCATAACCCGCACTAATTTTTATCAGAGAACAGCAGAAGGGGACGTCAAACCCTATATTTCGTTCAAAATTGAGAGCAACAAGCTCGATGAATTGCCCAAGCCACGCCCTTACCGAGAAATTTTCGTGTCAGGCCCCCGTGTCGATGGCGTACATTTACGATTTGGACCTATCGCACGCGGCGGCATTCGTTGGTCTGATCGACGTGAAGATTTTCGCACGGAAGTTCTCGGCCTCGTTAAAGCACAGCGCGTAAAAAATGCTGTAATCGTACCCAACGGCTCAAAAGGCGGCTTTTATCCAAAACAACTACCACAGACCAAATTCCGCGATGCTATTTTTGAAGAAGGCCGCGAGGCCTATAAGATATTTATTCGTGGACTTCTCGACCTAACAGACAATATTTTAAACGGGAAAATTCAACCCCCGGAAAATGTCATTTCTTGGGATGAGCCAGACCCTTACCTCGTCGTTGCGGCAGATAAGGGGACAGCTCAGTTTTCGGATACCGCAAATGCGATATCTGAAGAGTACGGATTTTGGCTTGGCGATGCTTTCGCATCAGGCGGTTCGGTGGGCTACGATCACAAGGTCATGGGCATAACTGCGCGCGGCGCATGGGAAGCCGTGAAGCGACATTTCCGTGAAATGGGTAAAGATATCCAAACTGAATCTTTTACTGCTGCCGGCGTTGGTGACATGTCCGGTGATGTTTTTGGTAATGGCATGCTGCTTTCGAAAAAGACCCGTCTCATCGCGGCATTCGACCATAGAGATATCTTCATCGACCCCGATCCTGATCCGACAAAATCCTACAAAGAACGCAAACGCCTGTTTGATCTGCCGCGCAGCTCCTGGAAGGATTATGATCCTGAGCTGATCTCAAAAGGCGGAGGGGTTTTCTCAAGATCCGCCAAATCTATTCGCCTATCTGCTGAAATTCGTAAAGTTCTAGACATCACCAATAAAACCTTGCCGCCCAACCAACTCATAAAGGCAATTTTGAACGCCCCTGTAGAGTTGTTCTGGCTTGGCGGTATTGGCACCTATTTCAAAGCTGAGAGCGAAGAAAATTGGCGTGTTGGCGACCGCGCAAATGATGCGGTTCGCATCAACGCAAGTGAAATGCGCATTAAAGTCATTGGCGAGGGCGCCAATCTTGGCCTGACGCAGTTAGCCCGCATTGAATTTGCACGCAGCGGCGGGCGCATTAATACGGATGCTATTGATAATTCCGCCGGTGTTGATTCTTCCGACCACGAAGTCAACATCAAGATTTTGCTGTCTGCTGCAATCGAACAATCTGAACTGAAGGCAGATGAAAGAAATGAGCTTTTGGCGTCGATGACTGATGATGTGGCGACGCATGTGCTTCGCCACAATTACCAGCAGACACGCGCTCTTTCTGATATGGAACGATCAGCCCCCGCAAATCTCGATATACATTCTCGCTTCACAACCACACTTGAACACAGTGGACGCCTTGACCGCGCCATTGAATATTTACCGGATACTGAGCAGTTCATGGCGATGCGCCAGCAAAATATTGGACTCTCTAGACCAGAGCTATCTGTTCTCTTTGCATATGCAAAATTGTGGTTATTTGACGAATTGGTCGCCTCGGACGCCCCTGACGATCCAATATTTGAGCGCGAGTTATTCGCCTATTTCCCTAAAGCATTACATAAATTTACTAAGCCCATAACAACACACCAACTTCGCCGCGAAATAATTGCGACGCGCCTTTCCAATGAGATTGTTGATACTTGCGGCATCAGTTTCGCGCAGCGCGTTGTGGAAACCACAGGGGTCGATTTTGCAACAGTAGCGCTCGCTTATGAGGCGGTGCGGCGAATCTACGACCTTGAGAGTTATGCTCGTGAAATTGACCAGCTGGACAACAAAATCCCAGCGGCCCTGCAAACCGCACTTTTGTCACAAGCATCGAACCTCCTGCGCGAACAGGTTTTTCATATGCTCAGCGACCAACGGTCCAAAGACGCAATATTGCAAAATGGACTGAAGTCAGTGATTGCGCGCTATCAGGCCCCGGTGACGGAGTTCAAAAAGGCGCTGCCAGATATACTACCTACACATATACTACCTTCACGGGCCGCAAAGGCACTGGAGGCCCGACGCGCACATTGGCTATCCGAAGGCGCCCCCGAAGCCTTGGCGTTTGAAGCCGCCGGATTGCCCGCTCTGGAATATTCGTTTGATATTGTCGATCTTGCCGCAACAACCGGATGGTCAAATCCTGGCGCGGGCAGTGTCTATTTCGCAACCGGCCGCCTACTGAATATCGATACATTACGCGAAAAAGCGCAAGCTGAACCCCTTGTCGAGCATTATGATAATATTGCTATTCGGCAGATGAATGAGGATCTGGCTGCACGCCAGCGCCGATTAACCCGAGAGATAATATTATTTGCAGGCGCAGAACCCAAAGGGCCTCCCGCCGAATGGGTTGAAAAACTGGTGGCGCGCTGGGCTGAAGTCAATGACACGGCGCTCAAACGCTTCGAGACTGTCGCTGGTGAGCTAGATCTCGCCGGAGCGATCAGTGTCGGCAAGTACACGCTATTTATCCGCAAAATAGATGAACTAATTGAATCTGCAAGTTCTTAATGCACCACCGATCAGTGTCGAAAATGGCGAACCCCGGTGAATACCATCGCCAACCCGGCCTCATCCGCGGCGGCGATCACCTCGTCATCACGAATGGAGCCGCCCGGCTGGATGACGGCTTTAGCACCAGCCTCTACAGCGGCAAGAAGACCATCAGCGAATGGGAAAAATGCATCTGAGGCGACCACGGACCCTTCGGTCAAGAGAGTTGATGCGCCACAAGCCTCTGTCGCATCCACAGCTTTTCTCGCGGCGATCCGGGAGGAATCGAGACGGCTCATCTGACCAGCGCCAATGCCAACCGTGGCGCCGTCTTTTGCATACACAATCGCATTTGATTTAACATGCTTGGAAATTTTAAAAGCGAAAAGCATATCGTTTAATTCACGCGCAGAGGGTTGGCGTTTCGTCACCACCTTCAAGTCTGATTCCCCAACAGATTTATTGTCCCGGGTTTGAACCAAAAACCCACTGGCAAGCGGTTTTACGACATGCGCCGCTGTGCTCGGGTCTGGCAGTCCCCCTGCCAATAGGAGGCGAAGGTTTTTCTTTTTCGCAAAAAGCGCGATGGCATCTTCATCTGCGTCGGGAGCTATAACAACTTCAGTGAATGTCTGAATGATTTTCTCCGCAACTTTCGCTGTCAGCTTCCGGTTGAGCGCCACAATGCCGCCAAAGGCCGAGACCGGATCACATCGCAACGCATTTTCATATGCAGCGATCAGATCATCATCAACCGCAACACCGCAAGGATTTGCGTGCTTGATGATGGCGACAGCGGGCCGCCCCTCGCCCAACTCACCAATAAGCTCATAAGCAGCATCTGTATCATTCAAATTATTATAAGAAAGAGCTTTTCCTTGCACCTGTCGCGCTGTTGAAACGCCGGGGCGCATATCGCCGCCTCTGTAAAATACAGCAGACTGGTGAGGGTTTTCACCGTAGCGCAGTTCTTCACCAATGCTTCCAGCCATAGAAAAATGCCGCTGAAAGTTCAATCCACTCTGGGCGTTGAACCATGCAGCGATTGCGCTGTCATAGGCCGCCGTCATTCCGAATGCTTTCAATGCCAGTCTTTGTTTGGTTTCAACCGAAAGCCCCTTCGCCTTCTCAATTTCTTCGACGACAAGCGCATAATCGGCCGGGTCCGTAATGACCCCAACATAGCGATGGTTTTTCGCCGCAGCCCGGATCATCGCCGGGCCGCCTATATCAATATTCTCCACGCAGTCATCATATCCAGCGCCGCGCTTAACGGTTTCCTCAAACGGGTAAAGGTTGACGACCAGTAGATCGATTTCCGGAATATCATGGGTCTTCATGGCCTCGCGATGGGCCGCGTCATCTCTGATCGCGAGGAGGCCACCATGCACACGCGGGTGCAGGGTTTTGATCCGGCCATTCATCATTTCCGGAAAGGCCGTGATATCCGCCACATCACGCACATCTAACCCAGCCTCGCGCAAGACCTGCGCCGTGCCGCCAGTAGAAATGAGCTCGACATTCGCGCCCGCCAGACGCCGTGCAAAAGGTTCAATCCCTTCCTTGTCAGAAACTGAAATCAGCGCCCGACGCACTGGGTTAATGTCGGCCATAACTACCTCATGATAAATTACGCCACCTGGCACTTAGTGCCGATGGAAGAGAAACTAGAACGTTTTCAGCGAAACCGATTCCAGATGTCATATACCGAAAACATCTGAAAGCCAAAGCTTAGAGCGCCTTGGCTCACTCAACTCAAGGCAAAAATGCGCTAATTAGATATCACTGATTAGACTGATTGCGTGCATGCATCGATTCGACTTTAGCCGCAGAAAATTCAGGCACCAAATGATGCACAGCCTCGTCAAGGCCTTCAAGATCGGCGTCCCTTGCAAACTCGATGACATCACATAGGCGCGGGTTTAATAAGGGCAGGTCAATCAGCGCGGGTGAAGCCAGCAGAACCCCGTCGGCGCCAGTTTTCACCAGCTTGTCGGTATCAAGGAAAATTTCCTCGAACAGTTTTTCACCAGGTCGAAGACCAGTGAATTTGATCTGAATGTCCTCACCAGGTTTCAGCCCATAAGCCTCAATCATCGATTTGGCGAGATCGAGAATTTTTACCGGATCCCCCATATCCAACACAAAAACCCGCCCATCATGAGTAACGATGCTTTGCTCAGCGCTATCGAGACTCGACGCCTGAAGCACAAGCTGCACAGCTTCCGGTGTGGTCATGAAAAATCGTAATATGTCTGGATCAGTGACGGTGATTGGTCCGCCGCGTTCAATCTGACGCGTAAATAACGGCACCACCGACCCGGTGGAGCCAAGCACATTGCCAAAACGAACAGTGATGAACCTAGTTCCTGTTTGCGCGACGTCCAAAGCCTGCGCGTAGAGCTCAGCGATGCGTTTCGTGGCGCCCATGAAACTTGTAGGATTGACGGCTTTATCCGTGGAAATAAAAACAACTGTTTCAGCGCCATTTTCCATCGCCAAATCGAATACATTTTTTGCGCCGTAGACGTTGGTTAGCGCGCCAGCGCAACGATTCTCTTCCACAATGGGTACATGCTTGAACGCCGCCGCATGAACAACAATCTCGGGTCTTGCATTTTTAAATACAACCTGCAGATGCTCCAAGCGGCACACATCCGTTAAAGACGAAGAGATAATGTCTCCATAGCCAGCTTCTTTCAGCTCCAGATCAATCAGGTAAAGCGCGAATTCCGCATTATCTACTAATTCCAGATGTGCTGGCGCGAAGGCCGCTATCTGCCGGGCAAGCTCAGAGCCAATGGTTCCCCCTGCGCCAGTAAGGAGGATACGTCGACCACTAATTAGCTTGCGCGCCGCACGTTGGTCGATTTTTCGAGGCGCCCGCGGCAACAAAAACGACCAATCCTCAATGCGTCGGCGTTTGAGGACCTGAGGGTGAGATTTTTTCCGGTTGAACACGTTATTGAATAGCTGCCCAATCATCGCCCTACGCCCACCTTGTACGCCCCGCCAACAAGGGAGCCTAGCATGAACAGTTTCAGAAAAACAAATATTCTATCAGACTGCATCAAGACGCTGGAAAGCCCATTTTACTGCAGGGGGGCCATCTGCTTTTTGATCAAAAGCCGATGCCGCCAATACGATTTGTTCTGATGCAACGGGGGAATTTCCCTCGCCGCAATATACAGTTTTTTCGAGCCCAAGCACTGGGCAACTTGATTTAAATCGCCAGCCTTCTTTGTTTGGCAGCAGTAAGAGTATGGACCGCCGGTCGCGGGCCAGAGAGGCGCGAATGCAAGGATGGAGGTGAAAACGCCAAGACGCCGCCGCCGCTACTTCGTAGGGCAGACCCGTCAGAATTTCCTCGCCACGTAGATTGCTTCCCCCTGCGGCCAAAAATAACCGGCGAACATAGCGCGCCTCAATCAATTGCGGGCTCAAAAGCTGACGCTCAAATTCCAACAATTGGCCTTTGTTATCTTCCGCACGACGGTGAGAGATTTGGCCAAACGTGACACCCGCGCTTAAAAACGACAAGGCAGAATGCGCTGCCCGCTGTTCCAAAGCATTGTGCCATTCAGATGCACGGTGGCCGCCATTGCCGCAATTGACGACAATTCGGCTGCGCCCAGAAGAGAAATGCAACGACCCGGTACTTTTAAAAGCGCTGCTGGCAGCATCATCGCCCGTATCAACCAGCACCAGCGCACGGCCCGCCGTCAATTTATGATAGCCTGAATGGCGCGCAAAATCAGTTGATACAGATTCAGGGTCGAGCGCTTTTTGGACGCTGAGAACCGCGCGCCCGTCGTCTTCATATCCACCATTAAAAACCGCAAGACGTCCATCGGCGCAACGAAAAAATGAAGCCATTGCTGTCGTACGCGCTGCCGCATGCCGCAAAAACCCTGGCGGGGAGAAGCCGCGCGCCTCAATCGCTTTCGAAATCATCTGTAGTCGGATGGAAAGCTTCAACTGCCGCGAAGGATTCCGGCTCATATGCCCCCCATCAGGGCGAATTTGCAACCGCAATTCTCGCCGCACGATCTCTAACCCTCGCTCCGCGGCGCCTTCACAGCCTGGCAGGCAATATCCGGCAATACTTAGGCCAAGTGCAGTCATCAATCGGTCGAAACCAGTATCGGCGCGATGTGCAGTGCGGGCAAGATGACGTGTTTGACGCGCCATGGATGTCAGTAGTCGGCTGCGCCAAAGTGCATCGACATTAGAGAGTAACATTGGGTGATAAGCACAAAGATGCACCAGACGTTCTGATACACAATAAGGATTCCAAGCTTCCGGCGACCATTTTTCATAATGATCAAGCCAGGATAATGTTAGTTGCCGTGCGACCGTGCGCCCCTCGTCACCCATAACCGAGAGATGACGCAACCAGGAGAATTCTTGAAGAAATGCGTGAAGCGGCCCGTCTTTTTCGACCATATCCCAGATGCGCGCAATATCGTCTTCGCAGTCAATAGCTTCACTACCGAGCACAAGTCGTCCTCGGGCAATTGAAAGCGCCAGGTCTTTATCTGGCGTGAACGGATCATTTGGTTGTGAGAGCAGTCGATCTGGCGCCGGCCCCCTCAGCTGGGCTTGATAAAAGGGGCTTTCCCCCCAAGCGCGTTGAACACGACGAAGTATATAGGTCGCTCCCTTGCGCGATCCAGACTCCCGTCGTTTCGACGCACTCGCCATGCCCGCTCAGCCCCGCCCGCGCAAAGCGTTGATATTGGCCGCATAGGATTTTGCACCACCCTTGAAGACCGCAGAGCCCGCCACCAGCATATTAGCGCCAGCACTAATCACCTTTTGCGATGTATCTGGATTAACCCCGCCATCGACTTCAAGCAGGATATCCTTACCAGTGCGATCGATCATGGCGCGTAAGGCTTCGATCTTTTTCAATTGCGACACAATGAATTTTTGCCCGCCAAAACCGGGATTCACAGACATAACCAGCACCAGATCCAGATCGTCAATAATCGGCTCAATGATGCTTGCAGGCGTTGCCGGATTAAGCGCCACCCCTGCCTTCATGCCCAAAGATTTTATATGTTGGATCGTTCGATGCAAATGCGGTCCAGCTTCGGGATGAACTGTCAAAATGTCAGCGCCGGCATTCTTGAAATTCTCGATAAACGGGTCCACTGGCATAATCATCAAATGCACATCAAAAGGCAACGTCGTTACTTTCCGGATTGCGCTGATCACCGGCGGCCCAAAGGTCAGATTGGGAACAAAATGCCCGTCCATAACGTCTATGTGGATATAGTCAGCCCCGGCATCGCTGACAGCAGCGATTTCCTCGCCGAGGCGAGTAAAATCTGCAGCAAGGATTGATGGGGCAATTGCAACGGAATGCATTTGTGAGAGGTATCGTGATGCGCCTGCGAAAGGCAATCAGGAGAAGAGAAATTCTGAATGAATTTTCACACAGCTGACTTTTTTATCATCGACATGCGCAAAAAAATGCCCCGCCATTCTGGCGGGGCAAAAGTTGGTCGATGCAAGGTTTTCAGGGAGGGGACTTGGGTGGTCTTAAATCCTTGAATGCAGCGCTGCTTGTCTAGCTCTGTCGGTCGTCCAATCGGTCATGCGCTGCGTTCGAAAAAACCTAGCGGATGAATCTGGCAGAAATATGGCCCAATTTCGATTTCCCGCCTCAATCTATTGTTTTTATTGGTTAATTTCAGTTTACCGTGTTGGGCGAGTGTCAGGTTTTATGCGGATTGGTCGTAACGCTATGCGCGTTTTCCACATGCCGAAGGCCGTGACCCCGGCGAGCCCTGCGCCCACCATGAGGCCGACAATCCACTCAATATCATAAAAACCGATGCCGGTTAACGCGAATAAGACGAGCCCCGCAGTAAGCGCCAGAAACCTGATCGGTGAACGAAACACACGGCCCGCAACCTTTGCAGTTCCGACGACTGCGGCGGTTGCGACTTTAGCAGCCTGCCCGGCCGATTTCTTGACGGCGCGCATCACTTTTCGAGGTCCAATCAGCTTGATCAGGATTGCCAGAAGTCCCCCCGTCACGGCAATCAGCCCCAGGCGCTTGGATAAGGGTGAGGCTTTTTGATCCGTCTGATCACTCGCATGTGCAATATTTGGAATTACTGGCGCTTCAGTGGTTGCGGGGAAAGCAGCCGCATCCATTTGCCCGGCATGGGCTGGAACGAGCGCTACCGAGGCCGCCACCAGTGCCGTTGCCGCCATCATCGCAAGCTTCATTTTGCGTTTGGTTTCCACGTAATTCTCCCGATATTTGAAGGAGATATGGGCATGGACGAACCGGTTTTCAACCAGATCAAGTTGCCTTAATCGCTCACGCCCCAGGGGGCTAGGGGCTCTGTGACCGGATTCTTAAGATCAAATTCCACGCGGAAAAACCGATTTTCCCGGGATAGTTCATAGGCGAACGTATCATCTGTGATTTCCATGGCCCAAACATTGGTCACCGATGCGGTTAGCCCCTCGCGCTCAAACATATCAATGGAGAATTGATCCACTGGAAATTCGGCTCGGGTTGTGGAGACCATCGCGCCATCACCGCCATATTGCGTCACCGCATCTTCCGTACCGTCTTCATGGCGATGGTCATGCTTGAGGCGCAAACCATTCTCCGTGCGCGTCACCACCCATGTGCGCGAATGATCATCGCCAACATGAAACGGAATGCGCACTATATCCTCAGAACATGTCCGCACATGCATCACCAGCCGCTCCGCCGCGAATCCCCTATCAGCCTCATCGGTCGACACCACCCGCCCCTCATAGGCTTTGCCGCAATGGGCGTTGAGGGCCGCCATAAAAGTATCGGCAGTATTGGTGGGTGCGCTTTGGTCGACGTTTTCATTTGCGCATGCGGTTAGTAATAAAGCTGCAGCGAGGAGTGGGAGTTTCATGTGAATGTCCTTAGTGTCATCGTCGATTAAAGTATCGGCGCCAATCATATTATAGAGGTCGAATAAAGCCTGGTGGGCAATTTCAGCTTGTTCTTTCCAACGAGGGTTATTGATAATTGCTTTGTGGTCAAGCAGGTGAGTAGTAGCATACTTTCGACAATATGGGCAGCGTGCAGCACCTCATGATTGAGAAATTTGTCTAGCATCAATCGGCCTCACATTACTGGTGGCGTATTCGCCCATAACCAACCTATCCTAATCCCAACCCGGAAAACTCGTGACCATTTTGATCTTGATATCTGGGAAGCTCTCCACATACTGAATTTTTACATCGGGAAAGCTCTCAACGAATTTCCATTCCCCGCAATCATCGGGAAAACTTGTCACAACTTTTACGTTCAAATCAGGAAAGCTGTCGACGATCTGGACTTTGATATCCGGGAAGCTCGTCACCACCTGGATATCACCAAAAAGAGGAAAGCCTTTATACGTGCAGGCTGTTTTATCTAAATCATCATCGGCCTGCGCCGTGGCGGTGAGCATTAGCAAAACAACCATAATTAGAGCTGTGAGAGGTTTTCGATCTGCCATGTGATGATTTTAGGTCACATCGAGGGAACAGACCAGCCTCTGGGGCCTCCAAATATGGGCATTTCCAGAGTGAATTATTGACATCACACAAAAAGCCCCCTACTTCCCGCATCGCAATGTTGCAATGCAGCGCGCGCAATCGGCCTGAATTCCTGACGGCCCCACGATAAGACGCCAGCGCTTCCATCCAGATGATGGGGCATCGCCAACAGACATTGCCCCGATGACGCATCGCTTCCAAAGGCGGAAGGGCGGGGCGTTGGAACAAACACCCCGCCGATGCAACTAAGCTGGAGCCTCAACAATTGAGCCCCAGCAAATAACCATAACGGAGACTGAATGTCTTTTGCCGATCTCGGCCTTGAGCCGAAACTCCTCGATGCCATTGCAAAATCTGGCTACGAGACCCCTACCCCAATTCAAAAAGAAGCCATCCCCCCAGCGCTGAAAGGCGAAGACGTGTTGGGCATCGCCCAGACAGGAACGGGGAAAACCGCTTCATTCACCCTGCCGATGATCCAGCGCCTTGCCAAAGGCCGCGCAAAAGCACGTATGCCGCGCAGTCTTGTCCTGGCGCCGACGCGAGAGCTCGCCGCGCAAGTTTCAGAAAACTTTGAAAAATACGGCATCAACCATAAGCTTTCCATGGCGCTGT
>JAADIH010000228.1 GCA_013151435.1 Alphaproteobacteria bacterium | reverse complement strand
CTTGCATAGCCCGCATAGGCTAGGCCGCCCGCAGATGTAACGCCCACCAGGGAGGTGAGCCAGGCAAGGAGCCGAGCGCCGCCCGTTGGGTGGCCGCCGATGCCGTTGATGAGACGCGCCATAGGGGCAAGCGTATAAATCAGCGATCCTATGGTCATGATGATGACCGGGATAACCAGCCAAAGAACTGGTTTCGCGAGGTGCTTTTCATCTTCTGCCGCCAGAACTGCGAATGTTGTGAGGATATTGGTTTCAAACAAGCGCCCTGCAAATTCTGGTGGCTCCATACTGTCGGGGCAGGACATGTCGAGCTCGCCATCGGGATCATCAAAAAAGCTGGTTAAAAATTCACCGGCGCACTCAACCGATCGTGTTGGTCCGTGTCCGGCATGAGCAAACTCGACATAGGTTCCGTTGGAAAACCCCGGCAAGATGGCTTTAGCCAATGGTGGTGGAGTGATCGGATCCATTGCGCCCTCTACGATCAAGGTGCGGATATCAGTTTCTACTGGTGCATAGTCTTCTGCGGGCCGAGGATCGAGACCATATTTCTTGCAGATTTTTGCCTGTTCTGCAGCGATTGCCGGATCGCCAAACACCATCGCCAGTGCGGGGTAGTTCCTAAAGCCCTCTTCCAAGGCCTTTTGCATGGGGCCGGTCCAGCCGTCGCGACAGGAAATAGCGTTATACATGCCCTGGCTGATGCCAAAGGCAACGGGGCCTCCGTTGCTGGTCAACAGGCGGAAAGCCTCGTAGTTATCTTCTTCAACCAGGCGAATATAAGAATCGATAAAGGCGGGAAGCGTGGCGTAGTTGTCTTGTTCATAAAACAACACGAACGGAGCACCACCAATGATATCCTGATGGAAATACCCCTTACCGGAAGGGAACAATTCCTCATCAAGCGCATCAACTTCGATCGGGGTCATGGAGACTTTCATGATAGCCGCTTCAAGTCTTGATTTGAAATCAGGAAAGTTTTTAGCACAGGTGCTGTCTTTGCTGCATGTATCGGTGAGAATGCTCAGTGTTCGATCATAATAGCGGGCAATATTGTGGAAGCTGATGTTCTGGTCCAGGGGAACAATCGCATCAATTACGGCGGCGCGAATTCCATCCGGGTCCTGTTTTAGATAGGCTTGTCCCAAAACGGAGCCGTAAGAAATGCCCCATACATTCCATGCCTCAAATCCTAATGCGCGACGCAAGGCTTCCACATCACGGGCGTTTTCAATTGTTGAGTAGCTCGACAGGTCGACGCGTGCGGCTTTGGCTGCGGCAAAACACGCATCCATCGCTTCGAGGCCTGCACGTTGATATTGATCCCAATCTGGTGTGTTGGCGGCGGCGGGGTCAAAAAATGGGTAAAGCGGACAAAAATCTCCAGACCAACCAATGCCTCGCTGTTCCAGAATATAAAGATCGCGCGCCTCGCGCACGCCATGGTCTTTGAGGCGCTCCACATAGCCTTGCACTTGTGCGCCCGGTCCGCCCGTCAGGTAAATGATTGGGTCGTCGCGTTTCCCCCATTCGCCATTTTCTTCTGCATTCCAATCATCTGGTTTTTTCGCAGCAATCTTTACATAGTGGAGTTCAATTCTGCGTGGGCGCGCCTTTTCCCGGTTCTCTGGGACTTCAAGCATGCCACAGGAAATTTCCCCGGGCTTATAATCCACCAGACCTTTAAACGGGCAGATGACAGCGCGTGTTGAGAAATTATCCTTATCGAAGATATTTTGATCGGATGCAGCAATATCGACTTGAGCTTGCGCATTTGTCAGTGAAAAGAAAATTCCCGCAGCGCAAAATGCTGCAGCCAGAAACCTAGCTCTTGTAACCATTATGAATACGCCCCAACAAATCCCCTGTTGGATAAGCTAGCAAAAAAATGGCGGCGTGCAAATTTTGTGATGAAAAAAAATCAATATTCACGTCATAGGGGAATTTTTAATCACAACGCACCCAGAGCAAGAAAAAAGGCGGCCCCAATTCGAAAATCAGGGCCGCCCTAATTACGCAACTAAATTGATACGCAACAATAATTAGCGTGGTGTCGTCGGCGACTACATCATGCCGCCCATACCACCCATACCGCCCATGCCGCCCATATCAGGCATGCCGCCGCCAGCGCCGTCTTTCTTTGGCGCTTCCGCGACCATGGCTTCGGTGGTGATCAAGAGGCCGGATGCGCCAGATTCCAGAGCAATGCGAACAACCTTCGCTGGGTCAACGATACCGGTCGCGATGAGATCGCCATATTCGTCTGTTTGCGCATTAAAGCCGAACTTGTTGTCGCTCTGCTCCATGATTTTACCAACGACAATAGATCCTTCGCCGCCTGCGTTTTCAACGATCTGACGAATTGGCGCCTGCAGCGCACGGCGAATGATGTTGATGCCGGCTTCCTGGTCTGGGTTGGCGCCTTTGACACCATCAAGGGCTCTTGTCGCAAAAAGCAACGCAGCGCCGCCGCCTGGGACGATGCCTTCTTCAACCGCAGCACGGGTTGCGTTCAAAGCGTCATCAACGCGATCTTTGCGCTCCTTCACTTCGATTTCCGTTGCGCCGCCAACTTTGATAACGGCAACGCCGCCTGCAAGTTTAGCCAGACGTTCCTGGAGTTTTTCGCGATCGTAATCGGAAGTAGAGTCTTCGATTTGATTGCGAAGTTGCCCGGTGCGGGCTTCGATGTCAGACTTTTCGCCAGCGCCATCAATGATCGTTGTGTCGTCTTTGTTGATGGACACTTTCTTTGATGTGCCGAGCATGTCGAGGGTGACATTTTCAAGCTTGATGCCGAGATCTTCGGAGATGACCTGGCCACCGGTGAGGACAGCGATGTCTTCAAGCATGGCTTTGCGGCGATCGCCGAAACCGGGGGCTTTGACGGCAGCAATTTTCAAGCCGCCGCGTAGTTTGTTGACCACGAGGGTCGCGAGAGCTTCGCCTTCGATGTCTTCTGCAATAATCAGCAGTGGACGGCTGGACTGCACAACAGATTCAAGCAGCGGCAGCATGGATTGAAGGTTTGAAAGCTTCTTTTCGTGCAGCAAGATGTACGGATCTTCAAGTTCTGCAATCATTTTCTCTGCATTGGTAATGAAGTAAGGGGAGAGATATCCGCGATCGAACTGCATACCCTCAACAATGTCGAGCTCAGTATCGAGCGACTTGGCTTCTTCAACCGTGATGACGCCTTCATTGCCAACTTTGTCCATGGCTTTAGCAATCATTTCGCCGATTTCAGTCTCGCCATTGGAGGAAATCGTGCCCACTTGAGCAATCTCATCAGAGGATGCAATTTTGGTTGCGTGGGATTTTATGTCTTCGACAACTTTGCTGACCGCAAGATCAACGCCGCGTTTTAGATCCATTGGGTTCATGCCCGCAGCGACATATTTGACGCCTTCACGGACAATCGCCTGGGCCAGAATTGTTGCTGTGGTTGTTCCGTCACCAGCTTCATCATTGGTTTTGGAGGCAACTTCACGCACCATCTGTGCGCCCATGTTTTCGAACTTATCTTCAAGTTCGATTTCCTTAGCGACGCTGACGCCGTCTTTGGTCACGCGCGGCGCGCCAAACGACTTGTCGATAAGAACATTGCGGCCCTTCGGGCCGAGGGTAACTTTCACCGCATTGGTGAGGATATCGATGCCGCGCAGCATTTTATCGCGCGCTTCGACGTTAAATTTGACTTCCTTAGCAGCCATTTCACGTACTCCTGGGTTGAATTGAGGGGTTAGTCAGTGATGCCGAGGATGTCTGACTCCTTCATAATCAGGAGCTCCTCACCGTCGATTTTAACTTCTGAGCCGGACCATTTGCCGAACAGGATGGTGTCGCCAGCTTTAACATCGAGCGGGATGATTTCATTGTCGTCGCCGCGTGCGCCGGAACCGACCGCAACAACTTCGCCCTGCTGGGGCTTTTCTTTTGCTGTGTCGGGAATGATGATGCCGCCTGCAGTTTTGTCGTCTTCTTCGATACGACGAACCAGCACGCGGTCATGGAGAGGGCGAAATGCCATAGGATGCGTCTCCCTGGGTTGATAATGCAATTAAAACAACCAGTTAAAGAAAAACAGAGCGCTCAGGCGGTCTGTTGGCACTCTCTTCTCGAGAGTGCTGATGGGCAGATAGGCGTGAGGGAGGCCAGCGTCAAGCAGGGAGGATGGAATTATTGGGCGCCGGAGCCAGTTATTTGGGCCGACAATGGAGAATAATCATAAGATATTGAAGAGTGTGATGTTTTTCCTCATATTTAGGTTGTTATGGAGGTCTCGCAGGTCATGACAAAATGCTGCCATCATGTGAGAATGCAAGCTAACGCAATGGCGAAGCACTAATTAAGAAGGTGGAACAGCATGATCGGTACGGCAGGGGACGATACACTAATGGGTACCAATCTGGATGACAGTTTGTCGGGGTTGGGGGGCGATGACGCAATTTTTGGTAAAAGCGGATTCGATATTCTTTTGGGGGGCGCTGGCGAAGATATTCTCGACGGCGGGAGCGATGACGACACGCTGGTCGGGGGCGCCGGAAATGATTATCTCGCTGGCGGGGATGGTATTGACACCGCAGATTATTCTCAAAGGAGTTCGGGTATTGTCGTTAACCTTAAGTCAGGTCGGGCAATATTATCTGAAGACGAAGTGGACATATTGCGTTCAATCGAAATTGTTATAGGGGGTTCAGGAAACGACCGAATCACCGCCGGAGGGTTCGGTGCAAGCTTCACAGTTTTAATTGATGGTGGTCCGGGGGATGACACGATAACCGGGGGCAGCACTGTACTCGGCGGTTTGGGTGATGATTCCTTAGTCGGCCAACTGGTATCCGGCGGCGCTGGTAACGACACGATTTTAGGCACCACAGTGTTTGGCGGCGGCGGAGCCGATTCAATCACAACTGGTGGTAATCCAGGCTTTGTTTCAGCAGGCGCTGGCGCTGATGCTGTTTTTGGCGGCTTGCCGGGCGATCATCTTCGGGGTGGAGCAGGAAATGACACAATCCTCGGCGGCGGCGGCGCTGATTCACTGTATGGCGGTGTTGGGGCCGATTCGTTGCTTGGAGGAGCAGGGCTCGATATCCTGAAAGGCGGTGCAGATAACGACCGTCTCTTTGGAGAAAACGGGAGTGATACGCTTGCAGGTGGAGCAGGAAATGACACCCTATCAGGAGGCGCGGCTGATGACCTGATGATTGGTGGCGATGGTAATGATCGCCTCTTTGGCGAGCAGGGGAATGATACGTTAGCTGGCGGCGCAGGAAATGATTATCTCCTCGGTGGGTCAGAAAATGACAGCCTTAATGGCGGCGGCGGTAATGATCGCTTAGCAAGTCAAACGGGTAATGATACCCTCCGCGGTGCGGCTGGTGACGATACACTTCTCAGCGGTAGTGGATCGGATTTGATGACCGGCGGCACTGGTGACGACTTATTTGTTTTTAACAACCATGACGGCGATGATGTCATCACTGATTTTTCTGCAGGCGCCGGTTCACCTGATGTCATTGAATTTTCTTCCCATCCAGGGTTTGCCAGCTTTGCCGATGTACAAGCTGCGGCCAGCAATGATGGATTCGGTAACACCATTATAGATTTGGGCGGCGGCAATTCGTTGACGCTTGAAGGGGTGTCAGCTGCAAGCCTTCACACGGACGATTTTCTATTTTCTTAACGAGGTGAGGTCAGGCAGAGTTCGTAGAAAACCGTCAATCGCACTAATTTGACCGGTGCTGTTACTTACATATATCCTCATTACGTGTTTTTAATTCTATGGGATGCGCAATATCGTCATATTGCACCCGCATATTAACGGATTAATCGCCCGCTCTGGCTAGTTGGGCGTGAGGTTTCATTCCGGCGGAGGGCCCCAGCATCAAGTAATGGATATTGTTTGGGGGTATCGTTGGAAATTGCATCGCAAAATAAGGAGCATAGCAATGCGGAAGATGTTGATTTTAGGAGCGGCGGCAATCTTTATGGTTGGCTGTTCAACCAATCCCTATACGGGCGAGCGACGGGCGAGCCGGACAGTGACATCCGGGGCTGGCGGCGCTGCGGCTGGCGCTGCGGCAGGCGCTATCGCCGGGGCCATCGCCGGCAAACCAGGTAAAGGCGCTGCGATTGGCGCTGCAATTGGCGCTGCGGCCGGTGTTGGCATCGGCGTTTACCAGGACCGCCAGCAGGCGAAATTGCGTGACCGCCTTGCCGCAAGCGGTGTTTCCGTCACCCGTGATGGCGACAATATCATTCTTAACATGCCGTCTGACATTACCTTTGATGTAGCTCAGTCAGATGTCATGCCTGGATTTTATGAAACCCTGAACTCAGTTGCGCTTGTTCTCGTCGAGTTCAAGAAAACCACAATCAGCGTTTATGGTCATGCGGATTCAACCGGCAGCGAAGACTACAACATGCAACTCTCTCAGCGCCGGGCTTTGTCGGTTTCGAACTATCTGGCAGCCCAAGGCGTCTCGGCGGGACGGCTGCAGGCGATTGGCTATGGCGAGAGCATTCCGATTGCGGATAATTCCACGGAGAGCGGCCGCAGAGCAAATCGCCGGGTGGAAATTGTTATCGATCCGGTCGACAGTCAATTCTAAATTTTATGATATTGACGATAAACTGAATGCCCGCCCGGTTCTTCCGGGCGGGTTTTCTTGTTTTTGGGGCAAATATTAATGCCGAATAAATTCAGCAGAGCAAACAGCACGCTATTAACTTAATCGATTTTAACAGTGTGTTCTTAAGATTGCTCCCGACCGCGTGAGTGCGGTAATGCGGATCCGCCGCATCGACTGAATTGGTGCGAAGACATGAATTTGAGGCAAAAGAGCTCACGATACTGTTCTGCAGTGGAATTCACGGCAGGTATTACGGGGGTCATGTTGCTGGTGGCGTCAATCAGCGCCGGTTTTAAACCAGATTTCGAGATTGGACTTGCCTGCGCTCTCGTGGTTTCGCTGATTTTACATGCCCGTACAGGTTTTGCGTTGAGCCGCGCACAGCAGGAACTGGAAATGCTGCGCGGCCTCATGCGCAAGATTTCGCTAAGAAAGAAAACTGAAGTTAAAGCGCCTGAAATAAAATTCGACAAAACGAAAGATCTACCTCCGGAAGACGCACTAATCCTTGATGATGTCAAAGATGCGATTGAGAATGATCGCGTTGATCTTTATCTCCAACCAATTGTCAGCCTGCCCCAGCGCAAGCACCGTTACTTTGAAGCCTTTTCGAGGTTGAGAAAGAAAGACGGCAGCATTTTACGACCAATCCACTATTTGGAGGCCGCTGAGCGTGCAAACCGTATTGGCGTTATCGATAATATGATTTTGTTGCGGTCTGTGCAGGCGCTTCGTGATTTGGGGCCTGAAAGTCATAATCACAGGATTTTCTGTAACATATCTCCGGCGACGATCTATGATCAGGAATTCTTTGCAAAGTTTACGGACTATCTTGACGCTAACGTGGATTTGGCGCCGCGGCTGGTGTTTGAATTCACTTATCCGGCGGTGGAAATTTTACATCCGCGCGTTGAAAAAAATCTCGAGGCAATTGCGCGGCGTGGCTATGCTTTTTCGGTGGACCACATCCGACGCTTTGATCACAATTGGAAATCGCTGCGCGAGAAAAATTTTCGCTTTGTGAAGGCGCCGAGTTCCATGCTGCTTGGTGAAAATCGTGGAGATGCAGAAGCACAGGAGCGTGTCAGGTCTTTCAAAGAAAAGCTGCGCGAAAATGATATTGATTTGATTGTCGAAAAGGTCGAGCTCGAAAACCACATGCCGGAACTTTTGTCATTCGGCATTGACTTTGGTCAGGGTGAGCTCTTTGGGCCCCCCAGACCGGCGGTGTATTACATGCAGCCAAAGCTTAAACTGGCCAAGGTTTCGTAAGTGTCCTGCTCATCTGTTTGCAAAAGATGAAAAGCGGCTGGGGGCAGACGCTCATTGGCCGGGCAACGTGCGTATCAGACGCTTATTCTTTTTTGGTTTTAGAGCCGGAGGCAAATGAATTCCGGTCTGACGAACGTCTTATCGTCGATACCGGATGCGGTTGAGGGTTTATTGGATTGGGCTCTAAGTGCCCTGCTCATCAGTTTGCAAAAATGATGGTGTGGACAGCATTTGCAGCTTGACCGCGACCGGCAGCGGTTTTATCCGCCCCTTAGTGACAGACACAACAATCATAAATGGCATAGGCGCGCTCGCCGGGCGATATGATGCACTTTTGTGCGATGCGTGGGGCGTTATCCATAATGGTGTGGAGTTATTTCCCGGCGCCCGCGACGCTATGGAGCGGTTTCGTGCGGGCGGTGGAACCATCGTCATTCTCACCAATGCGCCGCGCCCCTCATCCATCATACCGGCGCAGTTGAGCCGACTGGGATTACCGACCACAGCCTATGATGACGTCGTTACGTCGGGGGATTCAACGCGCGCAGAAATTGAGCAGATGTTGCCAGCGCCAGCATTCAGGATTGGCCCAGCAAAAGATGATCCGTTATTCGAAGAGCTCGCAATTGAGTTTGCGCCGCTTGAGAGCGCGAAATTTATAATATGTACCGGGTTAGAGAATGACCATCGCGAAGAGCCCGAAGATTATCGCGATCTCTTGGTCTCGGCATTAGCGCGCCGCTTGCCGATGATTTGCGCCAATCCCGATATTGTCGTGAATTGGGGTGGACGGATGATCTGGTGCGCTGGCGCCATCGCAGAAATTTATGAGAAGATTGGCGGCAAAGTCATATATGGTGGTAAACCTCATGCGCCGATCTATCGTTTAGCAATGGCCGCAATCACTGCGGCGCGCGGGAGCCCGGTTGAGAAGCGCCGCATCCTTGCCATTGGTGACGGATTAAAAACCGATATTGGCGGCGCTAATGCGGCTGGCGTCGATGCGCTGTTTGTTTCCGGGTCCGGCGGCATTCATGTGGGTGACGGTGTGCAGTCGATTGGCGAGCGTATTCATGAGGCGGGCGTGAACGTGATCGGCGTCACGGAGGCGCTGCGATGGTAGAGGCAAGCCCATTGATTGCAGCAATAGGAAATTTTGATGGCGTGCATTTGGGGCATCAGCATTTGCTGCGCGAAACAATTGAATTTGCAAAGGCTCATGACGCACGGGCGGGTGTGGTCGTATTTAATCCACACCCATATCGATACTTCAATCCTGATGCGCCGCCTTTTTTGCTGACTGATCCAGCGCAGCGCGAGGCGTTGTTGTGCGGCTGTGGCGTGGATGAAGTCATCAACTTACCTTTTAATAAGGCGCTGGCGTCAATGTCGCCGGAAGAGTTCGTGCAAGGCGTCTTGATAGAACGGCTGGGCCTTGCTGGTGCTGTCACAGGTGTGGATTTCAGATTTGGCGCCGGGCGCGCGGGGGATGGCGCCGCGCTGCAATCATTAGGCGCTGCGGTGGGCCTCAAGATAAAGTTGGTTGATGTGCTGAGCGGTGCGCCCTCTACAGATAAGTTCGGGTCGAGCGCTGCGCGCAAAGCCATCCGCGCTGGCGATGTTAAAGCCGTTCAAGCCATGCTTGGCCGCCCCTGGGCGGTTGAGGGCGTCATTATTGAAGGCCAAAAGCTTGGCCGGACATTGGGTTTTCCGACGGCGAATATGCTGCTTGGCGATACGATCGAGCCGCGCCGAGGGGTCTATGCGGTGACCGTAAAAGTAGACGGTAGCAACTATAAAGGCGTCGCCAATTTTGGTCGCCGCCCGACGGTGGGCGCTCCCGCACCGCTATTGGAAGTGCACCTCTTTGATTTTGATGGTGATCTTTATGGCAAGAAGATCGAGGTCGCTTTTATCGACTTTATCCGTGATGAGGAAAAATTCGATGGCCTTGACGCCCTTAAAGCGCAAATCCAAAAAGACAGCGTGACGGCAAAAGAAATCCTCCGATAAATATTGACGCCTATGGACTGCTTCGGCGAGACTGGGGCTGTGAAACACGCCCTTTCCATATTCGTTGTCGCTGCGCTGCTGTTGGGGTATGCAGTTGCGCAAGACCATTTTGCGCCGAGTTTTGAACTACCGGTTGCGTGTGATCCATCGCGCGAATGCAGCATTCAGAAATATGTGGACCTTGATCCGGGTCCGAGCCGAATGGATTATGCTTGCGGGCGTCTTAGTAAAGATGGCGATACGGGTACGGATTTTCGCCTCCGGAATTATCCGGCTATGGAGCAAGGTGTGGCTGTGATCGCGGCGGCTGATGGTATGGTGCGTGCTTCGCGTGACGGCATGGATGATGTTTCAGTGCGCGAGATTGGCGCTTCAGCGATCAAAGGGCGTGAGGCTGGTAACGCCGTTGTACTTGTCCATGGTGGGGGCTGGGAGACCCAGTACAGCCATTTAAAAAAATCAAGCATTCGAGTAAAGCCGGGTGATTATGTGAAGGCTGGTGATGTTCTGGGTGAGATCGGCCTTTCCGGGAATACGGAATTTCCGCATATGGAATTTACTGTGCGGCGTGATGGTGATGCAGTGGATCCGTTTGTTGGGTTTGGGAAGTTTGAACATTGCGGCGATGCAAGAATGCCGCTTTGGTCGGGTAGTGCAATGGAAAAACTTCCCTATCGTCCTGTGGTTTTGTTGAGCAGTGGATTTCACAATGATCGTGCAAATGCTGATGCAGCGCGCAAAGGTAAATATGCAAGTTTCTTGTTCGACCGGGCGGCGCCGGCTCTGGTTTTTTGGGCGGATTTATCCGGGACTTTGAAAGGGGATCGCGAAAAGCTGGTGATTACAGCGCCGAACGGGAGCGCCTTGGCAGAGATCGACCGCTTGCTTGATGAAAACAATATCAGTTGGTTTGTATTCGCGGGCTCAAAACGCCCTGATGGCGGTTGGCCGTTAGGCGATTATTATGCAGATTACTCCTTGAGCCGCGGTGATAAAGTGTTGGTGCGAGAACGCCGAGTGATCACCCTATCGCAGTAATTCCAATAAGGTTAACGGGGTGCAAGCAGAAGTGATCGAGCATAATGCCGGTTAAGGCCGATACGCCACATTCTCGACATATTTTCGGAGAAAATGACAGGCAGTGAAATGCGCCATGCCTTAAGGTTGTGGCTGGAGGTTGCGTAATGGCTATTAAGGCTCGTCGAACATCACATGGTATTCGAAAGTTGGTGCTTGCTGGTACGGCATCCATCATGGCGCTCGGATTGGGCGCGGCTGCAATGGCGTCCGGATATGTCTCGGTGGGCTACAATTCTGGTTATTATAATCAGGGATATTACGGCGCTGGATATTATGGCGGCTATAACAACCATTATTACGGCCACCAACGTCGCCGTCATCACGGACATGGCGGAGGCGGTAAAGCAGCGGCGATTGCCTTGGGCGTTATTGGCGGGGCCATCATCCTTAACGAACTATCTGAGGATCGAGCGCGGCGGCGCTATGAAGATCGTTCTTACAGCCGCTATGATCGTTACTCCGCTCGGGCGACACCGCTCGATACGGGTTACGCCGGGCGTGCGCGATTGCCCCAGGAAAGTTATGGCGGCGCCGGAGAGAGCACTGAGACTGGTGGCGATGCAATCGACACGCGCCTTGATGGCGGTCCTGCGCCAATCCGTATTTCCTTTAGCGGCGCCTATGAAACTTGCCTCACCCATGCCCGTGCAGCGCTCGCTGACCGTGACTTCACCCTCGCTGCGCCTGCTAACCCGGATACGGCGGATGATATTGGCGGCGCCTGGAAAATGACCGCGAATGTGACGACGCAGAATCGCGATGGTGAAAGCTGGACCCGGGCGATGTATTGCGAGGCGGATGAAGCGCGGGTTTATCTCCTCGAATTGCTATAAGAGGACCAAATTTTTTCGGGTGACGAAACTCATCCATCCTGATAAGACCGTTGTCATGAACAACGGTTTTTTCATATCCCCAGCACCGCTAACTGTGCTGGGCAGCATTATCAGCGGCATTATTGCAACCGGGCGAATTATCAGCCCGGCCCGCGGAGTCGTAAGCCTTATCTAGGCTTGACAAAGGCGCCCGGGACCGGGCCTGACTGCACCCTTAAAAGATAACCTGAACAAAGAGAAATATGATGCCAAATGCATCGACGGGCGATGACAGTAACCGCCGCGATTATAAAGACACGCTGTTTCTACCGAAGACGGACTTTCCCATGCGCGCAGGCCTTCCAAAACGCGAGCCGGAATGGCTGGCCCGCTGGGCGAAGATGGGGATGTATAAGCGCCTGCGCGAAGATGCGAAGGGCCGCCAACCCTATATTCTTCATGATGGGCCTCCCTACGCCAATGGCCATATTCATATGGGCACAGCGCTGACCAAGGTCCTTAAGGATATGATCGTGCGCTCGCACCAGATGGCGGGCTTTGACGCCAATTACGTGCCCGGCTGGGATTGCCATGGTCTGCCCATCGAATGGAAAGTTGAAGAGGAATTCCGCGCCAAGGGTCGCCCTAAGCGTGACGTGCCGGCGAGCGAATTTCGCGCCCGCTGTCGTAGCTACGCCCAAGGGTGGCTGGATATCCAGTGCGATGAGTTTCGTCGTCTCGGCGGCGAGGGTGACTGGGACAATCCGTATACGACCATGGCATTTTCCTCCGAGGCGGTGATTGTCGCTGAGTTTTTAAAATTCGTTGCGAAGGACCTTGTCTATCGCGGCTCTAAACCGGTGATGTGGAGCCCCGTTGAACAAACCGCGCTCGCCGAAGCGGAAATTGAATATCACGACCACCAATCGACGACGGTCTGGGTGAAATTTCCGTTTGCCAGCGGGGTGGTGGACAATAAGCCGGGAGTGACGCCCCCAGTACATAAGCTAGAAGGCGCCTCAATCGTCATCTGGACAACGACCCCATGGACCATCCCCGGTAACCGCGCGATCTGTTATGGGCCTAAAATGTCCTATGGCCTTTACGAAGTTGTCGCTATGAAAGGCGATCTCGACTTTGAGCCATGGTCAAAGCCGGGTGACAAGTTGATCGTTGCTGATGCCCTTTCAGATAGCGTGCGTGACGCCGGGTTGATTGTGCAATGGAAACGCGTGGCTGACGTTACGGCCGATGATTTGCAAAATATTCAATGCGACCATCCGCTGAAGGGTTTTGGCGGTGGCTATGAGTTCAACGTACCGCTCCTGGCGGGCGATCACGTGACTGACGAGGCCGGAACGGGCTTTGTTCACACCGCGCCTGGTCATGGGCAAGAGGACTATGTCGCGTGGATCAACGCCTTTGGCACGCAAGCCGAAATTCCGCATATGGTCGATGAGTTTGGCGCCTACACTGATGAAGCGCCGGGTTTTGAGGGCGCCAAGGTTCTCGTTATCGAAGGCAAGAAAAAAGGCAAAGACGGAGACGCTAACAAACGGGTGCTGGATGCGTTGATCGAGCATGGAACGCTGCTTGCACGCGGTCGACTTGTCCACTCATACCCCCATTCATGGCGCTCCAAAGCGCCGGTGATTTTCCGTAATACGCCGCAATGGTTCATCGCCACCGATAAGAAAATGGCCGATGGTGTAAGCTTGCGTGAAAAGGCGCTCGCCGCCATCGACGAGACCGGTTTCACGCCGCCGCAAGGCAAGAACCGTATTCGTGCAATGGTGGAAGGACGCCCGGATTGGCTGATCTCGCGTCAACGCGCCTGGGGTGCGCCGATCACTCTTTTTGTAAACAAAAAAAGCGGCGATGTGCTGGTCGATGATGACGTCAACAATAGGATCGTTGCGGCGATAAAAGAAAACGGCGCGGATGCCTGGTTTAATATGGCAGCCACGGCTTTTCTCGGCGACGCGTATAACGCGGATGATTATGAAAAAGTAGAGGATATTCTTGACGTCTGGTTTGACTCCGGCACGACGCACGCGTTTGTTTTGGAGGGTCGCGAGGATCTGACCTGGGGCCGGCCGATGTCTATTGCGAAGGATCGGATCAGCATCGCGGCTGGTTTCAATCCTCTCTGTTAGAGGCTTGCGGTACGCGCGGGCGAGCACCCTATAAACATATCATCACAAACGGTTTTGTGGTCGATGGTGAAGGGCGCAAAATGTCCAAATCGCTAGGTAATGTTGACGCACCAGAAAAAATCATCAGCCAATATGGCGCGGAGATCATTCGCATCTGGGTGGCAAGCTCGGACTACACTGATGATATGCGCCTCGGCAAAGAGATCATCGGATCTGCGGTGGATGCCTACCGCAAGCTCCGCAACACGTTGCGCTACCTTCTCGGCGCGCTTGAGGGGTTTAGCGAAACCGAACGTTTGCCGGTCAGCGAAATGCCAGAGCTTGAGCGTTATATTCTTCACCATTTGAGCGTGCTCGATGAAGAGGTGCGTGCAGCTTATGAGGTGTTTGATTTTAAAGGTGTCTGGCGGAAATGTTTTGATTTCGCCTCGCTTGATCTCTCAGCGTTCTATCTCGATATCCGCAAAGACAGTCTTTATTGTGATCGGCCCGATGATATGCGTCGTCGTGCTGCACGCACGGTGATGGATATTGTCTTGGACCGTTTGACCATATGGTTAGCGCCGATCTGTGTCTTTACAACGGAAGAAGTATGGCAAGAACGCCATCCATCCGAGGACGGATCTATTCATTTGATGCAGTTTCCAGAAACCCCCGGCGATTGGCGCGATGACGTGCTTGCGGAAAGATGGAAAAACTTGCGTGAAGTGCGCCGGGTTGTGACCGGTGCGCTCGAGGTTGAGCGCCGTGAAAAACGAATTGGCGCCAGCCTGGAGGCCGCGCCCGTTGTGCATGTCGCCGATGCGGCATTGCGCGCGGCTTATGATGGTCTCGATGCAGCTGAGTTATTTATCACCTCAGGCGCAGTTCTTTCCGGTGATACAGCGCCAGACAGCGCCTTCCGCCTTGAGGGGGATGTCAGCGATATTGCTGTTGTACCTGTATTGGCGGATGGCGAGAAATGCCAGCGCTGCTGGCGCATCCTACCAGAGGTTGGCGCCGATAATACGCATTCCGATATTTGCGGGCGTTGCGCCAGCGCTGTAGATGCTGTGGTAAATCAAAAGGGCGCCGCGTGAGCAAGCTTAGCAACATTGATCTGAAAAACCGCGTTGCGGCGTGGTGGGGCAAGGCCAAATCAAACCGCCTTTTCCGGCTTGGGCTCTTTGGTGCGGTCGTCGTGTTGATCACCGATCAACTGTTTAAATATTGGATTGTGCAGGTGGCTCGTTTACCGGCGCTGGGAAAAATCGAGATTTCCGGCATTTTTGATTTTTCCTATGTTGAAAACTACGGCGCAAGCTTTGGCATGCTTGCGGGGGGAATGCTGTCACGCATCCTTTTGTCTCTGGTTTCAACGGGGGTGGCTGTTGGGCTTATCATCTGGCTCGGCCAGTTGCGCCGTCCGGTTGCGGTGACCGGGGTTAGCTTCATCATTGGCGGCGCATTGGGCAACCTCTATGATCGCGTTGCTTATGGCTATGTGGTGGATTTCCTTGATTTCTCCGGGCTGATGTTTCCATGGGTTTTCAATGTCGCTGATATGGCGATCAATGTGGGGGTGGCTTTCCTCATTCTGGATGCCTGGCAGACGCGAGATAAGCCGACGGAAGCTTCCTCTGGAGAAAACACAAAATAACCAAATCGCAGCTTTGCCTC
>JAADIH010000211.1 GCA_013151435.1 Alphaproteobacteria bacterium | reverse complement strand
ATTTTTCGATCAGAGTCTACTCCCCCCTCTGCTGATGAAGCGATCGCATCGGCGACAAAGATCGCCGCTGCCTGCACCAGTTTTGAAGAACTTCGTGCTGCGGTCCACGCATTTGAAGGATGCTCCTTAAAGGCAGGTGCAAAAAACACAGTTTTCGCTGATGGTGTCGCCAGCGCAAAACTTTTGGTGATCGGAGAAGCGCCGGGCCGTGATGAAGACCAAATCGGAAAACCCTTTGTCGGACGCGCCGGCCAGCTATTGGACCGCATGCTCGCTGCCATTGACCGCTCGCGCGACCAAGACACGCTCATTACCAACGTGGTCTATTGGCGCCCTCCTGGCAATCGTACGCCGACCCAAATTGAAACAGCGATTTGCCGGCCCTTTGTAGACCGCCTGATTGAGCTCACCGACCCTAAAGTCATCATGCTGGCAGGGGGCGCACCCCTCAATGCGTTGCTGGGTATTTCCGGTATTATGCGCGCACGCGGCATCTGGCGTGAAATAGAAACGCAAGGTGGTAAGCGATATCCAGTCCTGCCGATGTTCCATCCGGCTTTCCTGCTTCGCCAACCAACAAATAAGCGCCTCGCCTGGAATGATCTACTCACCCTCAACGCTAGATTAACAGAAGATTAACCGACATTTCTGTAATCTTTACGATCTGTAGGATAGACTGTTGGGATAAGACACGACGAACGCCAAATTCGTGGAATTAACTTGAAATCACTGCATTCCTGCGGTGTGATGGGGCGCTAAAATCAGGATATGAGAATGCAGGTTTTTCGCGTAGTTGCGTATATAGTGTTGATTAGTTTTGCCGGCCTTGCCGCAGCAAAGAGCGATACAGTCATCGTTCCTGAAGGTATTGAACAACAGACTACTCAAACTCCCGCTTTTAAACTCCAGGTCCTCAGCGAGAATGATGCAACGTTGTATCGTGAGATTTTCAGTCTTCAAGAAAATGGAAAATGGCGCGCAGCTGATGCCGAGATATCAAAGCTCGAAAACGATATTTTACTTGGCTATGTCCAGTATCAACGCTTCATGCATCCAACCGCATACAAATCAAAATATAGTGAGCTAAAACGTTGGATGGCATATTACGCCGACCACCCTGAAGCGGGGAAGATTTATTCTCTGGCACGGAAGAGACGCCCAAGAAATGCGAGCTCTCCATTGCGTCCCATTCCACGCAAATGGCGCTCGACGTCTAAACGGGAACTTCACCCCGACCTTCAGGCCGACTACGCCAAAACCAGCGGTCCGCGCTTGCGCCAAATTGAGGGCCGCGTTCGTTTTTTATCGAACAAAGAGCGCGCCCTTGTTGCTTTAAAAGAAATTGACCACCACCTGAAACGCCGTGTCATAACCGAGCGCCAATATGACCGGATGCGCTCCTGGATCGCTGCAAGCCTTTATTATCAAGGCTATGTAGACGTAGCGCGAAAGATGGCGAACCAAGTTGCGATCCGAAATGGCGACACCGCCGTACTTGCCTATTGGATTTCTGGCATCATTGCCTTTCGCGACGGTGAGGTGCGTGCAGCTCACAAGAATTTCACCAAGATGGCCGCGGTCCCCTATATGGAAGATAGCCTTCGGGCAGCAGCAGGGTTTTGGGCGGCGCGCACGGCCCTATCCGATGGCCACCTCGATGATGTCGCTCCCAATTTAGCAATTGCCGCATCGCTGCCATTCACTTTCTATGGACAGCTTGCACTCGCCCAACTGGGTCAAGACTATGATTATGACTGGCAGGTCCCCTCGATCACGAAAGATGGTTTTGAAAGGCTCACTGCGGACCAGCCCCGTATCAAACGCGCTATCGCTCTTGCGCAGACCGGGAAAACAATTGAAGCCGATGTGGAAATGCGTTGGGCGAATGGCGCCATAGCAGAAGATCTCGATGGTGATCTGCTCGCGATCGCCCATGCCCTTAAATTGCCTGCCTCCCAAATCGACATTGCCCTTTCCGGTAAGGGAAAACATCTTGAGGTTGGTCTTTTTCCAGTACCTGGCTTCACTCCAAAGGGCGGATTTAAAATAGACCGTGCGCTGCTTTACGCGTTGATGCGTCAGGAATCTAAATTTAAAACCAACGCCACAAGCCGGGTTGGCGCTCGCGGTCTCATGCAACTAATGCCGCGCACAGCTAGCTATATTGCAAAAGATCGATCATTGCGTCGGCGCAGCGGACGTGATCGACTCTATGATCCATCTTTCAATATGGCGCTGGGTCAAACCTATGTGGGACAATTGATCGACACCGCTGTCGCCGGCGATCTTTTTCACTTGGCAGCAGCATATAATGGCGGGCCCGGAAATTTACGGCGCTGGAAGCGTAAGTTGGAAATCGATGACCCGTTGCTATTCATTGAAAGCATTCCGAACCGGGAAAGCCGCGATTTTGTTGAACATGTACTGACGAACTTCTGGATCTATCGTGCACGGCTCGGCCAAACGGCGCCATCACGAGAGAAAGTTGCGGCGGGAGAGCTTCCCCTCTACGAGGCTCTCGACCAAATCGCTGGTGAATAGTTATGTGAGTTAAGTAATTTCTACGCTGCTCTGGGGCTAATTTTTTAATGGCGATTGATAGTTAGCCAACCTAGACGAGCTAAAAATATGAATTACAGCGGCACGCATAAAAGTACACTGAGAACCATACCCTGCCTCCCATCGGAGTAGAAGCTATCTCTATGGGGCAAGAAGAAAGCGTGAACCAGACTTTTCCCGCAAACTTAGCTTACAAGCTCATGGCCTGCATAATTGCCGGCCCGAGAATGACAGCAAATAGAACCGGCAGAAAGAACACAATCATTGGCACAGTAAGCTTAGGCGGCAAAGCGGCGGCCTGTTTTTCAGCTTCCTGCATGCGCATTTCCCGGCTTTCATTCGCCATCACGCGCAGACTCTGTCCTAAGGGCGTTCCATATTTTTCTGACTGAACGAGCGCAGTAACGACGCCCTTCACACTGTCTAGGCCTGTACGTTCGGCAAGATTGACATATGCCTGTTTGCGTTCCTGAAGATAAGAAAGTTCTGCCGTGGTCAGACCAAGCTCTTCCGCTAGCTCAGAGCATCCACTGCCAATTTCATGACCAACCTTTTGAAAGGCAGCCTCGATCGACATCCCGGCTTCAACGCAAATCAGCATAAGATCGAGCGCATCCGGCCAGGATGCTTGAATAACCTGCTGGCGTTTTGTGATCGTGTTAGCAACATAAACGTTTGGCAAATAAAACCCACCAATAAATCCGCCTATTGTCGCAAGCAGCCGACCAAAGCTCTCAAGTTCAAAGCCATCAAGAAAATAGACATAAACCCCAACAATAATCGCCATCACAAAAGGCATGCTAAGGCGGGCTGCCATAAACACAAAGACTGGTCTTTGGCCACGAAAACCAGCCATCATAAGCTTTTTCCGTGCGGCTTCAGCATCAAATATTTCAAGGAGTTTAAGACTTTCAACAACCTCCTTGATCATGCCTTCCGGCGTATTGATACGCAGGCTCTTATTAGATTTTTTCGCCAGCATTTCACGCTGTTGATCACGCAAAGCGTCACGATGCGAGCTGACAGATTTCATTCGCTCGGAGAGCTTATCCTTCTCTAAGAACGGCGCAACGACTGTAAAAACAGTCGCAATCGCAGCCAACGACACCAAGAGGGCAATCTGAAAAGTTCGGTCCGTAACGGCGTTAATAAGGGCATCCATAATGCGTTTCCTAGACCTTAATCATCGTCATTTTCTTCATCACCAGAATACCCGCCAGCATCCATATTCCAGCGCCAATAAGAATGAAATTTCCCATACGTGTATTGAAGAGTGGGTCGAGATATTCCGGTGAAGACAGCTTTACCGAACCCATAACCAGAAATGGCAATGAACCGATGATATAAGCTGACGCCTTAGCCTCAGAGGACAAGGCTTTAATTTTGGCTTCCATCAGCTTGCGGGACCGCAAAACATTTGCGAGATTACCCAAAGCTTCCGCCAAATTACCACCGGTCTTTTGCTGAATAACAAGTACAATGGTGAAGAAATTTACTTCTTGGAGTGGCATGCGCTCATACATTCGATTCAACGCTTGCTCGAGTGTCATCCCTATTCGCAGCCCTTCCGTCATCATATGAAATTCATCACAGACGGGTCGCGGAGCATCTCGCGCAATAATTTTCAGGCACTCGTTGACCGGCAGTCCAGATTTCACACCGCGAACGATAATGTCGATGGCGTTGGAAAATTCAAACACGAATTTTTTCTGACGTCAAAAAGCCCACGATCCAACGTGGTAACCCTAAACCGCCAATAACTGTGAGGAGACCGGTAATCCAGTATTCCTGCCCCGATATTAATCCCATCACTGTGAAGCCAAGCGCGACTATGGCCGAGGCAATATAGAATTCTTTGCGCCCTAACGGTAAACCAGCCTGCTCCAGTGACTGCTCTAGAGAAATTTGTTTTTTCTTCTTGAGATCTTTTGTTTTGTCATCGAGAGCCTCAAGTGAATCCTGAAGTTTTCGGCGGCGTTCTTTGTTCTGCGCATCGGTCGATCCAGTCGATGCACTTCGACGACCGGCCTTGGTCATCTTCAAAGATGCAACGCGTTTATTTGCCTTGTCTTTTTGCGTCGGTGCTAAGACGACAAGCGCCAACGCGACAAGCGCGACAACCCCAAGCACCACGACGATAAGGATCCGTTGGTCCATTAGGGATTACTCCGATGCTGCGTCCAGGGCGGAAGCAAGTTCTGCTTCTTTCCCATAATACCTCGCACGATCCCAAAATGCTGGCCGCGCGATTCCTGTGGATTTGTGTACACCAATGATATTGCCATCATCATCTTCTCCGCTCATATCGTAAACGAAGAGATCCTGAGTTATGATCGTATCACCTTCAGTACCAAGAACTTCAGTAATATGTGTAATACGACGGGAACCATCACGCAGGCGTGCCGCCTGAATAACAACATCAATTGAACCCGCAATCATATCACGGATGGTTTTGGATGGCAGGCTGTAACCACCCATCGTAATCATCGATTCAATTCGTTGCAGCGCCTCACGGGGACTGTTGGCGTGAAGCGTCCCCATTGACCCATCGTGACCGGTATTCATAGCCTGAAGAAGGTCGAACGCCTCTGGTCCACGAACCTCACCAACGATAATGCGTTCAGGGCGCATCCGCAGGCAGTTCTTCACGAGGTCACGCATAGTCACTTCACCCTGGCCCTCAAGATTTGGCGGGCGGGTTTCCAGGCGAACCGTATGCGGTTGCTGAAGTTGAAGTTCCGCAGCATCTTCACAAGTGATGATCCGCTCATCATGCTCAATGAATCCGGTCATACAGTTTAGGAGCGTAGTTTTCCCCGAGCCTGTACCGCCAGAGATCAATGTATTGATGCGGCAATGACCAACGATCTCAAGAACCCGTGCACCCTCAGGTGAAATCGAGCCAAAATTAACAAGATCATCAATGCGCAGCTTGTCTTTTTTAAACTTACGAATTGTCAGCGCGGCGCCATCAATCGATAATGGTGGCGCAATAACGTTGACGCGGGAGCCATCAGGTAAGCGCGCATCACAAATAGGGCTTGCTTCATCAACACGACGACCAACCTGGCTCACAATCCGTTGACAAATATTCATCAGCTGCGCATTGTCGCGAAAACGCACATTGGTAAGCTGAATTTTACCGCCGACTTCGATGAAAACGCGGCTGGCGCCATTGACCATGATGTCGGAAATATCGTCGCGCGCCAATAATGGCTCAAGCGGGCCATACCCTAAAACGTCATTGCAAATGTCCTGCAAGAGCGATTCTTGTTCAACAATCGACATCTGTACATTTTTGATTGAGATTATCTCATTGACTATATCGCGAATCTCTTCAGCCGCCGACTCTGAATCAAGCTGCGCAAGCTGTGATAGATCAATAGTATCAATCAGTGCGTTGAAAATTGTGGACTTGGTCTGAAAATACTCGTCGCTCCGTCCGCCAATTTCAACGGCTTGCGGTTCTGGAGAGTTTGGCGCTGACGTGACAACACGAGGCGGTGCTACGTTTGCTTTTTGTGCGGGCTTCGCAGCTTTTGGCGCAGGGTTTGGCGACGCTTTCTTTGGCGTCGATACGGATTTCTGCGCCTTTGCTGGTTGCGCCGCTATTGGAGGCGCTTCTGCCGGAGCTGTTCTGCGTCCAAACATCGTTCAGTTACCGTTTCTTCTTAAACAATCCAGAAAGACTGAATTTCGGCTTCGCTATATTCGTTTCATTTCTGCCAATCAGATCTGCAGTTAGATCAAGAAACCCCTGAGCAGTTTTTGTTTTTGGTCCGACCTCGACGATTGGCGCCGCGTTTGTTGCTGCAGTGCCAAATAGTTGCGGCTCCCAATTGAAAACCTGCACAGGATCAATGCCCACATGCTCGGCATATTGCTCAGGCTGAACGGCGGATGCTTTAGGGTCAAATTGATTGATGACGAGCTTTGGCGCAGCGTCATTCGGACGCGCCGCACTAAGAATGTCGATCAAATTTTTGGTGTTCCGGAAGGCCGCAAGATCTGGTGTCGCTGTGATAACAATTTCATCAGCCGTGGTCAGCATACGCTTTGACCAGCTCGTCCAGACATGAGGTACATCCACAATGATCGTCGGTGCGGTCCCGCGAACCACATCCAACACTGTCTCAAATGCCTGATCGTCAAGTTCATAGTCACGGTCAAGAACACTCGGCGCAGTAAATAAACTCAAATGTTCCGTGTGCTTTTGCAACAATCGGTCGAGAAGAACATCATCCAAACGCTCAGGAGAACTGAGTGCTTCAAGAAGCCCGGCGGAGGCGTCTTCATCGAAATCAAGGCTCGCCGTACCAAATGGCAGGTCAAGATCAAGGATGACTGTATCGCTTTTAAATTCTTCCGCCGCACACCAGCCCACATTATGTGCAAGCGTTGATGAACCAACACCACCGCGCGCACCAACAAAAGCGATCGTTCGGCCAATTGGCGGCGCAGACGGATCCACATATAGCTCAGCAATGGTCTTTATGATTTGTAGAGGCGAATTCGGTCGCACTATATATTCGCTAACGCCTTGCTTTATTAACTCACGATAGAGGATGATATCATTGACCTGGCCGATAATCACAACCTTGGTCGATGGATCGCAAACCTCGGCAAGCTCAGCGAGCTGCGCGAAGATTTCTGCGCCGCGCGCCATGGTTTCTAAAATAATCAAATTCGGTGTCGACGACACTTGAAACTGATCAACCGCTTTGACGATACCGCCCAAGTGAATTGTCAAATGTGCTTTCGTTAAACGGCGGTCTACAGCAGCCTTTTCAAGCAATGCTGTTGTTGCTGGCGTCTCACAAAATGCGTGAATTGAAATCCGCGGGACTTGACGATGATCGGTCTCCTCTTCACCAAGGTCAGTTATCTCACCGCCATAAGTAGTCACGTCGAGCGATTCTGAAGTGGCGGCGACTAACGCCCCCACAATCTCATCAGAATTGACAGTGGCGTTGTTTTCGGCGTCACCTTCAAGAGAGTTCACATTGTTTTCTTGTAACGGTTTTACTTCTTCTTGATTCGTCACAGCCGTTTCAGCCCCAGCTTCTTCAACAGTCGGGTCATCAGCTTCTGTGTCTATATTATATTCTTCACTATCTTCTATACTGGCGTCGAATGATGCATTGATCTCTTCTTCATAATCTCCATCAATATCAGTCTCATCCACTAGGTCTTGTTCTGCGGTATCGGCGTCAGCAGACTCAGCGACGATGGCTTCAGCGGCGGCGAGTTCAGCTTCAGTAAACTCAACACCCTCGAAATCTTCTTCGCCTAGAGCCGCAAGCTCTTCATCGGATAACTCTTCATCAAGCCACGCATCATCGTCAGCGATTTCGTCAAGCTCACTGTCATTGTTCCCAACCTCTAGCTGGGTGGAGACCATAGGACCGCCATCAGCACCAAGACTAGCTGCACTGTCAGCGACACCTTCTTCATCATCTGGCTGAGGCGCTTTTTCAGCAGCGTTATTCATCTGATTCTCCCTGCGATTCCTTAGTATTTCGCTATTCTCTAGTTACCCGAAGCCTGGGCGTTGATCGTGGTATCGATGTCCGCAGCAGTGACATCACCCTTTCGGAAAGCCTCGAAAGCGCGAACAGTCGTCTCGGCATCACCCGGGGCGAATGGAGCCGGCCCGATTAGGTCATGCGGATCTGCAAGCATGGCGGCTATATTGTTCTGAGTTGCACATCCAAAATTCGGTGTGCGTAAATTCCGATAATCACGTCCCTTTACGCCAGACCAGACACCGCACTTGCTCGCCGTAGCGACGTAGTGCGTATAGGATAGAATCAACTGGTCTCCACCAGCAGCGCCCCCTGTACGATAGGTTGCGCCGGCCAATGCTGACCAAGGAACCCCTGCACCATTCAGTGCAGCGCGAATATCGGCAGCCGCTTCATGGCCCTCAAAATCCGCCGCCGTTCCAGACGGCGCCGTGATCGATAGTAGGCCATGTCCATCGCGCATATAAGCGTCAGCAAAAGCACGAAGGCGTGCATGGTCAGTATCGGAAAGGTCTGTCGCCGTTACATCTACGTCAATCGTCAAGGTGACCACCTGACTATCTACCGAGATAGGGTGCGTTTCAGCCACTGTCATCGCGTGCTCCGGCCCATTAAATGGACCACCTGCACAAGACGCCACCATCAAGGAAGCGATAGAGAGGAGCGTGCGTTTTGTTATAGTATCGAACATTCTTCAGTTCCTCTTAGTCTAAAATGAAACCCATAGGGCCTTGCAAGGTCGCTTCTTTTACGCCAGCGCCAGCCAGTCCATAGGTGGTAATTAACTTGCCCATCAAAATCGTTTCCAAATCGCTGGCAGGCACAAAGCCTTCAGTCGGATCGACAAGATCAGACACATGCGTTGGATCGACCAGGTAAGGCGTCACAATGATCACCAGTTCAGATTCGCTATTTTGATAATTCCGACTACGGAATAATTGGCCAAGAACTGGTATGTCTTTCACGCCGGGCACGCCTTGCACCGATGATCGCATGTCTTCCTGGAGAAGGCCCGCCATTACGAGGCTACCGCCGCTTGGCAGTTCCACTGTAGTATTTGCGCGCCGGACGGAAAGCCCTGGGATTGAGAGACCCGCGGTCGTTGTTAAATTACCAGTGCCGTCGACGGTCGTGACGCCGGGTACAAAAAATGAATTCTCAGTCGTAACTTCACTGACCTCAGTGGATATCTTTAGGTTGATCCGCCCTTTACTCATAACCAGCGGTGTAAAACCTAGACCAACACCAAATTCCTTGAACTCTATGGTGATAACACCATCATCCTGGCCAACCGGCACTGGAAACTCACCACCTGCGAGAAAGTTCGCAGATTCGCCCGACAGAGTGGTCAAATTTGGCTCGGCCAAAATTCGGATCAACCCGTTTGATTCAAAGGCTTGAAAACTAGCGTTCAGGTTTTGCAATGTCCCTGTGGGATTGGGACGAGAGGCCGTAGTAGTTAAGCCGCCAGTCGTGGCGACCGCATTTGCTGCTGCAAAGGTAAACGCCATGTCCGAAAGTTGTACTTGACCACTCGTCGATACACCTAGCTGCTTCATCAATTGACGCTGCATTTCAACAATTCGAACCTTCAACATCACTTGTTGCGGGTCTCGAATTTTCAGCATATTGACGACCTTGTCCGGATCATCAATAAAGCGCCCCGCCAGAGCACTCGCGTTTGCTGCTTCAGCCGGTGTTTGCACAGTACCGCGCAAAACTATATTGTCATTTACGGCATCAATTTCAATCCGACTGTCAGGCAATATGCGACGCATAATGTCACCTAGCGCATCCATATCGCGCTCCACACGGATCTCGAGATTGAGGATCTGACGCCCTTGCGCATCAAAGAAAAATGCATTGGTCTGACCTACTGCGAGGCCGAGAAGATATACCCGGCGTGGCGTTCGAACAACGGCATCAACTACAGAAGGCTGTGAAATTAAAACATCAGCTGCTGCATAGGGCAATTCTACAATCGCTGCTTTATCAAGCGGCAGGATGATGCTTTTTGAAACAGAACTTGTACCCCCGGTATCTATCCGGACTTGCTGGATGCCGCGCTGCGCCGCCGCTTGTGAAGGCGCGACCATTCCTAAAGCGACCATCGCAAATACTACGAAGCCGATGCGACTTGCGCATTTAGCGAATTTTTCAAAACCATTTAAGGGAAATATCATCTGTAACACCTGATCAATCCTACTCATGAGCGGCCATAGCGAACAACAGTCACATCAGAAGATCGTCTTCCTGTCGCAACAACATCGCCCTCCGGTGTAAAAATACTACGCAACACAAGGCTCATCGAGCCCTGCCCGCGTGCGGTAAGGAAAGCTTCTGCATCGTCCGGAGTCAATTGCATCGTTACATTGGAACCATCAATATGAGCACCCTCAAGGCTTTCTGAGTATATTGTATTTACGGCCAAAACCCGGACATCTTCAAATAACACTCTTGTACGCCCCCCACGATTGCCGGTGAGCAGAACATCAACGCGATCACCTGGCAGAATAAACCCACCCGATGCTGTTTCAGGAGAAACCCGCGTGGTTACAGCGCGCATGCCAGGAGCAATAATCGCAGCCATAAGGCCGGAACTTCCGGGTTTAACAACTTTGGCTTCCACCAGGGGTTCCCCCGTAACGATCAGTGATCGAGCAACCGCAGTCGTCAGACCTTCACGTGCTTCAGGCATTTCATCTGTAATGAAAGTTGGCTGAACTGCTTTCTTTGGCCAGGCTACCCAGCGGGTATCGTCCAAAATCAAACGCTCACCACGCAATATATCCCGCGTCGAAACAAGAACACGCACCGTTTTTTCCTTCGACGGCTGAACAATTTGCACGGGCGATTCGCTCGGCGACATTGTTAAAACCAGAAAAAACGCACCAGCACCTGCAAGCAACGCTATACCCAGACCTGCAACAATTCTTACATTCATCTTCATTCACCTCAACTAGCGACGCAGATGCAGTTGGCGTCAACCGCAATCAGTGTCGAATAAACTCCTCAAAACTACGTTAACCGACCTTGTTAACCGCCAAAGACCAATTGGAAGAAAGGTGTTTGTGAAAAGCTAAGGATTCCCCCGCTTGCGATAGCAACTCCGTACGGAATATCCTTCTTGCGATCATGCAGCTCTAATAACCAAGGCGCATGAGAGTAAATCGGCAAGATGGGCATTTTGCGAAACATCATAATTATAATGGCCAACCCAAGGCCTGAGAGTGCGGCCAAAAACAAGAATGACCCCAATGCGCCGGCCCCAAGCCATGGTGCGGTCGCGGCAATTAGCTTCGCATCGCCACCACCAATGACGCGGCCTACATATAGTCCAAAACCTAGCGTTAAAGCCCCGGCGCCAATCAAAAACCCCTCCAGAAGGGTTTCCAGCGACGCGCCAACAGCGGCGCCAGCCGCTGGATAAGCAATGATCAGTGTGATCGATATCCAATTCGGTATCTTGAATTCGTAGATGTCATTTGCCGCAGCAACAATTAATGCAGCGGGAAAGATCGACAATAATAAATATGGAACCACGAGGAGTTCTCCATTTGAATGGAAGAACAACCCTACGCTGAGTGTTCTTAATGTTCAGTTAGATATAAATAAAAAAAGGGAGGCTTATCTGCCTCCCTTTATTAGAATTTAGACGGATGAACCGCCCATTGACCAAATAAATTATGAGGTCATTTCAGTGTTGATTTGCGTGAACGTGTTGTTCAACGTACCACCGAGTGATTTAACTGCTGCGATAATGGCAACAGCAATAAGAGCAGCGATAAGACCATATTCAATGGCCGTAGCACCGTCTTCGTCGGCTTTAAATCGATTAATTAGAGCTTTCATTTGTCGACTCCTACTTACTCATTACTTGCACCGCCCAAAAAGGTTTTCCTCTTAGACGCAATGATTATGCTGTCAATGAGTAAACAAAGAATAAATCTTCTGTAACATTTATTCCGTATACTTATGTTATGGTTAATTTTATTAACTCTAACCCGCAAGCTCATTCAACCGGCTAATATCGTTGATTACCATGCCGGGATAATCTCGCTTCGCTACACCATCCTGAATCAAGGTAGCCACAGCATCGGCTGTCACGGCCTCCTCCACCCCAGCCTGATCTGCCAGCTGACGATGTTTTGGCATCTGCTGAATGCGCCATTGTCCAGTTGCGGTATCCCGTACAACAAAATTCAAAAGGGCCGCATATACTCGCTGATGCGGCGCCGGCTCAGATAATGTCATCTTCAACCGTGTATCTGATAGCTCCTGCGCAAAAAACATTGCGACATTACGCATCAAAGAAGGACGTTGAGAAGCCAACACACGAAATGCCTCAGCATCAAATGCAACCAAATTTAGCTCTTCTTCTGCAGTAACTGACACAGTCTGAACTGCCTCACTCTCGAATTCGAGCAATGCCAGTTCAAGCCCAAATACTGATCCCGCCTCAATATCTTCAATCACAACGGCGCCAGTTTTAGGCGCAACACGCGATATGCGGGCACACCCAGAAATAACAATGAAAAATTCGCTGGAGTCAAAATTCCCCGCAGCAAACACTGTATCTCCGGCGTCATATTGGCGACGATCACAATTTGCACAGATTGCATCCATGACAGCGGCTGGTAGGTCGCTGAATATTGAAATAGCAGACAATTCGCCAACGAAGTTGCTGCTTTGCGCTGCGGGAATTGTAGATGTAGCTGACACTGATCTCTCCACCTGCGTAAGCAAAAATACCAAAATCATTTTAAAGTGAAGTAAACTGAGAACATTAAATACCTTCAGAATCGCATAAACTGCGTGAGGTTTTTAATTAATCATTGACTCCTCACCCTTAAATTGCACGAGAATAACAACTTGGCCAATGAAAATAACAAGGAATGTCCTATGCGTATGATTTTCTCTACTATTGCATTTGCATTCATGCTGGTGAGTAGCGCCCAGGCCGCACAAGTATGGCTAACTATGGATCAAGTGCGTCCATACAAGTTGGAAAAACCAGCGCAAAATATTGTCGTCGGAAATCCATCTATTGCGGATGTGACCGTTCAGGATAATCAAAATATAATGCTATTTGGAAAAGCGCCAGGCTTGACGAATATATATATATTCGATGAAAACGGCGAAACGATCAGTAATTTGATCATTCGCGTCCGCTCATCCAATACAGACATGCTGACCTATTATCGCGGCACTGCGCGCACAACCTACAACTGCACAACCAATTGCGAAGTCACCATCACGGTGGGCGACGACCGGGCGTCTTTCTCCAGCGTGTCGGAGCAAGTGAAAATAAAATTAAAACAGGCCAAAACTGCTGCTGGCGTGGATAATTAAAAGTCCACCCAGGAATTTCTAAAACCCCGCAAATTGCGGGGTTTTTTATACGGCACGAAGCACAGCCTCAAAATTATATATCCGTGGACGTTCCTGTTGGCGCAATTTCATCCGGCACCAGGCGTCTATTTCTCTCGCTGTTACGTCGTTTGGCTGAAATTCAGGCTTCAAGACTATATGAGCTATTAATCGATTAACGCCATCACCGCGCCGCCCAGCGCGAACAATGCATTCTTTTATTCTTGGATGCTCGCTTAATACCTCGGTAACCTGCTCGGGAAAAACATTCACGGCGCCGATTTGCACGGCCCCGTCACGGCGCGCACCCAGTTTAAAGCTGCGATCACTCACCCATTCGATCAAATCCATCGCGTCAATATAAAATTCCTGGCCACAGGGTTTGATTCGTACAAACCGGTCACCATTGCGCACCCAATGATCGAAAAGAATAAATGGCTCTGCAACAGAATCCCGCCACCCAATAAGGCCAGTCTCAGTTGTCCCATAAAGTTCGCGCATGACACCAAAGCCAGCTTTACGCATTTCAGCGGCCAGCTCAAAAGTCATGGCCTCACCAAATGAGACAGCCATCGTATTGTCTGGCGCGGTGACCTTTTCTCGCATCATGTAACGCCACAAAGTTGGCGTCGCAATCAGCACATCACCAAAGCGAAGCGTTTCAGAAAGCAACTCTGGAGTCATGCCCCGCGCATCTACAGCGTCGATGTGCTGCAAGTTTGGCGTTAGAACCGATAATACAAACCCAACAAGACTGTGAGGGGCGACAAATGACAACAGTCGACGGCGGCCATAGAATAAATTTGCCGCCGCCGCGGCATATTGATAAATTTCGCCCGCGGAATGAGTGCAATCCAAATTGTCATTTTTCCGCGTGGCCGCCTTAAACGCGAATTTCTGAAGCTTAGCACCAGATGCCCCGAGGACTGCACCATGGATCGCCCTCGCCCAATCGGCGATAGTCGTTGCAGGCAGACGCTTCAAAAACTGTGCATCTAACCCAAAGAAAGCCGCCACCCGCTGCGCGCAGGCAATCATCTCTTCTTCCGACATGCCAATCCCACCCCGATCGAGTGGGGTTTGCGGCGTCCAGCCAGAGATGGTCAGGAAATCAAAATGTTGATTGAAGCGGCGCGACAGCTCATCCGCCGAAACGGCGCCGATGATCCGGGAAATCTGATCTTCAGTAATCGTAAAGGATTTCACTATTTCAGGGCTCTTGCTGCGAGGTCTTTGGAAAGACAGTCATCATACCATGATTGCAGGCGCCGTAAAACTTTGATCGCGGGCGGCGGCCAAGAATTGTTATCTCCGAAAAGCACTGCAGGACGCAATCCAGATAGGCTATTCGATAAAAACACATGTCCCTCTTGCAACATCACTAGCTCCACTGGAACTTCACATATTTCTACACCCGTTTCCACGACGGATTGTAACAACAAGGCCCGCACAATACCTGACAGAGCCCCCTCCTCTATTGGCGGCGTTCTAATCACGCCCGTATCGTCGATGATATAAATATTTGATGTGGGTGCGCAAGCGACCCGCCCGGCGCCGTTCAACATGACGGCGTCATCGGCGCCAGAATCGAGCGCATCATTATGCGCCAATATATTATCGAGATAATTCAATGTTTTGTGGCGGGCAGTAATGCTATTCTCTGACCGGGCAAACTGACTGACTTTGAGCGCAACACGTGTATTTCCGCGAGCACTCATGCGCGGCATCTCCTGCACGGTAATGAGGGTTGTTGGATAGCCCATTTTTTTAGAAAATTTTAATCCGCGCCCTGCAGGCCCACGCGTTACCGAAATGCGTAACGAGGCGAGGGAATTTTCTAGGCCAGATTTTTTTATCAATGCTTGGAAAACGGCGCCAACATCATCGGGTAGATCCGCAATAATCTGTAACGCTTCCAGACCACCGCGCAGGCGTGCAAGATGCTCGTCTTGAAACGCCGCAACGCCATCTCGAATAAGCAAAGTCTCAAATACACCGTCCCCAAGCAGAAGCCCGCGATCACTAATATTGATTGCCTCAACGTCTGCTCGATAATCGCCATTAAGCCAGTAAATCATTTTTTCAATCTTCACACAGGATGAGAAAGTTGCGGATTAGTGTTCGCCCATCAGGGGTTAGTAGGGACTCCGGATGAAACTGAACGCCAAACCATGGTCTTTCCTTATGCGCCACAGCCATCAGCTCTCTCTCATCGCTCCAGGCCGTTGCAGATAGGGGCGCATCTTCTGCTAACACCGAAACCAGAGAATGATATCGTCCGACTAGCGAGGGCGAGGGAATATCTCTAAAGAGGCGGTCACCTTCATGATGGATCGCACGGGCCTCACCATGTACTGGATAGCGTGCACGCACGGTTTTTCCACCAAGGGATTCCACAAGACATTGATGACCAAGGCAGACCCCCAATAGAGGCGTCGTAGCAGGCAGCGCCTCCAGTAGAGACATAGAAATGCCTGCATTTCTTGGGCGTTTTGGACCGGGCGAAATAATAACGCCAGAAGGGTGCAACCCAAGACATTCCTCAACACTCATCGTGTCGTTGCGCACGACAAGCGTTTCAGCCCCATCTTCGCGCACATATCTAGCAAGATTGTGAACGAATGAAT
>JAADIH010000065.1 GCA_013151435.1 Alphaproteobacteria bacterium | reverse complement strand
GCTATCAGCCTTTGGAGAAACGCATACCCAGTCAATTCCAGCGGGCGCGGCGATCGTTCCGTTGGTCTCCACAGCGATCTCAAATCCTTTGGCGTGAAGCGCTTCTATCAATGGCGCATCAATCTGCAATAACGGTTCACCGCCGGTGCAAACCACATATGGCTTTTCCCCGGTATCACACGGCCAGGCATTACCGACGGCATCAGCAAGCTCATCAGCGCGGGCAAACTTGCCGCCGCCCGGCCCGTCAACGCCGACAAAATCCGTATCGCAAAAGTTACAGATCGCGGTTTCCCGGTCGCGCTCCAGCCCCGTCCATAGGTTGCATCCAGCAAAACGTAAAAATACTGCCGGGCGACCGCTCTGCGCGCCCTCACCTTGAAGAGTATAGAAAAGTTCTTTTACGGAATAAGTCACCAGATCAGGAACCCTCGCTGTATTCACGCCAGCCCTTAGCTCGCAGCTCACAAGCTGGACACCCACCGCAACCATAGCCCCAGTCGTGACGCGCCGCCCTAACCCCCAAATAACATGAGTGGCTATGCTCATTGATCAATGAGACAAGATTATCTCCACCGAGGTTTTCCGTAAGTCGCCAGCTTTCCGCTTTGGTAATATGCATCAATGGAGTTTTCAGTTGCATGTCGGCGTCCATTCCCAGCCGCAACGCTTCGATCTGTGTACTAAGCGTATTTTCTCGGCAATCTGGATATCCTGAATAATCTACCTCGCACATGCCGGCGACAAGGACACCCGCATCACGTCGATAAGCGAGCGCTCCCGCCAGCACGAGGAACATCAAATTGCGACCTGGCACAAATGTCGTCGGCAGGCCATTTTCCGCAATGATGATTTCTGTGTCATGGGTCATCGCAGTCTCGCCAAGATCACGTATCGCTTTCGCATCCACAAGCGTATCTTCACCTAGCCTCTTAGCCCATTCCGGAAACTCACGACGCAGCGCATTAATGACATTGTCTCGCGCCGTCAGCTCAATCCTATGGCGTTGACCATAGTCGAAGCCGATCGTTTCAACCGCCTTGTACCGGTCAAGCGCCCAAGCCAGAGTTACCGACGAATCTTGACCGCCAGAAAACAGCACCAACGCCTTAGTATTATCTAGCTTGCGCATTACCCATTCTCCGCGCAAAATTCATGCGCCTATAACTGTGAAACTGTCCCATAACCTATGAGGAACGGAGCCTGCAATATGCCCCCTGAAAAGAGCGATATTGTCTTTCTTTATGTGACGGCGCCCAATGCGGAAATCGCTGCCCGCCTAGCCCGCGCGCTGGTTGAGGAAAAATTGGCGGCTTGCGTCAATATTCATGGGGAAATGCGTTCAATCTATGAGTGGGACGGCAAAATCGAGCTAAAGCTGGAAACTCCTATATTCGTGAAAACCACCGTTGCTGCAGCCGATAAAGCGCGTGATCGGATCCATGAGTTGCACCCTCACGAGACGCCCTGCATCGCCGCTATGCCCATCCAGCAGGCAGGCTCTAGCCAGGCATTTCTCGATTGGATTGCTTCTGCCACAAACGCGTGAGCATGCTTGTATTCTCGGGCCGCCATCCCCTTATGATAAGCGCGCCAGACCGGAGATGACTAAGATGACACATGAAACCGCGACTTTCGCTGCCGGATGTTTTTGGGGCGTTGAACAAGCCTTTCGGGATATGAAGGGCGTTGTTGAAACCGAGGTTGGTTATACTGGCGGGAACACAGACAATCCAACCTATGAGGAAATTTGTCGCAAAGGCACTGGCCATGCCGAAGCCGTGCGTGTCACATTTGATCCGTCGGTCGTGACTTATGAAGATCTATTAAATCAGTTCTGGACAATACACGACCCGACACAAGAAAACCGGCAGGGCCCGGATGTGGGCGACCAATATCGCACAGCGATCTTTACCCATAACCATGCGCAATTGGATGCTGCTAAGACTTCACTCACCACTGAGGACAAATCTGGTCGGCATGCGCGCGCCATCACTACCAAGATATCTCCTGTAGAAGCCTGGTGGAAGGCGGAAGAGTATCACCAGCAATATTTTGAGAAGAATGGCGGCGGGGCCTGTAAAATATAACACTATACATTCTTTGTCCGAATAATATATCAACCGCCACCTGTGTAATTTTCCTCGGATAGACCTCCAGCTCACGCAGCTTTGATAAATGTGTCGCCAATTGGGCAAATTCTGCGCCAATTTCGCCTCAATTGCCTGTCACCCCTTTATGTATCGAACCCTGGCTGGGGCAAGCCTAGGAGATATCGATGAAACCTATCATTAAAACCACCATCGCGTTGTTGTTGGGTGTGGGAATTTTTATATCCGCGCAAGCATCAGCCGAATACCGTGACTACAGGCCAGACCAATGCACAATCGATCACGACCACCGGTCACACAGCTCTTCTTATTACAACTACTACCCGAAGGATAAATACTACCGTGCAGGATCATATAGCGACAGACGTAGTTCATATGATTCCTACGACCGCCGTGGGCGCTATGATCGTGACGGCCGTCGTGGGCGCTATGATCGTAATGGCCATGGTCGACGTGGATATGATCGCGGTCGCAATCACGGACGGTATGATCGTCGTGATCGTCGGCGTGCACGCAGTCGGGTTGTCTTTCGCGAGACATATTCCACAAATTGGAACGCACGGATTGTTCTGGTCGAGGAGATTTATTGGACCCGCAGTGGCAGAGAACAACTTGTCTGCACAGTGATTGCAAAAGGGCGCGATGCCCACCACATTCCAAACCGGAGATTACAGCGCATTGCAAATCGTGATTGCTCACGTAGCGCTCGCGTCCAGTATCGCGATTACAGCTAATATTTGAATAGCCCATACGCTAAGCCCTCCGACAGTTCTCTGTTCGGGGGGCTTTTCAGTTTTGTCAGCCATTTGATTCTTTTTTGCTAGAGTGTTTTTCGCATTAAAATGATGACATTTTTGGAGCCGCCTTCATTGAATTGCTCTTCGCGGCTAATCTCACGGTAGCCGCGCGCATGATAAAGCGGTTCTCCCGGTAGGGTTGACCCTAATTCAATGGTTTTAAAACCAGCTTCGCGCGCAGCAGCTTCACCAAGATCAATCAGTAACGTTCCAATACCTTTTCGCGTCCAGTCAGGGTGCGTGTACATGGCGCGGATGCGAGCGGCGTCCTTTGTCGGATCCGCTAAGCTGTCATCACGGCCTTTCGTATGATTGCCTCCATATAGCGTTTTTCGCTTCCCCCAGCCACCGCAACCGACCAGCACAGTTTCACCTCTATCTACGGTTTCAATTGCGAAGTAGGTTTTATCATCAATCAGCGTGGTATCGAGACCCATGGTCGCTTGCGCCGCAGTGATTTCCTCTGACGACAGAAAATCTTTCATGTTCTCAGCTATCGCCAGCTGCATCAGCTCAATGATTGATGGCATATCGTCTCGCGTAGCGATCCTGTGGGTAAGCTGGATATGTTCAGTCATGACGCGCCCAGACTATTTCATCACACCTGCCAACTCAACAACTGCATACAGATATAGCTGATCCTAAAGAAACACCGCCCTCTTCCATCTAGAAATCTGGGCGGCGTGGTCATTTATTTAGGCGCGCAAATCAGCCGGTCTGATCATCAAGGCTCGCGTCTGGCGCGTTGTTCATCACCGACTCGATACCGCTTTCAGCACTGCTTTTCGCGTCATACATTTGCGACTGGCCAACCACCTGATGGTTTGCCGCCTTCAGCACGAAATAATGTTTGCCGTTGGTTGAATCCTTGACCTCAAAATTGTCCTTTTCGTCCGCATTCTTCCTGACCGAAGCAATCCCGTTTTCAGCGCCGCCCTTATCCTTGTAGCCCTCGCTGGCGAGGATATTCTCGCCATTTCCGGCTTTTAGACGGAACCTGAATTCGCCTGCCTTATCTTTATAAAGTTCAAACTTGCCAGCTGTGCGCACTCCTTCTTGAGTTAATTATATCGCTTGGAGTGATTCTCGTGATCACTGGTTCTATTGCATTGCAATCTTGGCAAAGCCAAGGCATCACAGATGTTCCAGAATCGTTCTCTTTTTTGTAGACTGCGCCGATGAGTTCCAGCCCCACCCGCATACCGTCGATCTCAGAGCGCGCCATGGCCGCGATCCGCCCGACTGGTAATTCTGAAAACTCTGCGGAAACAAAGCCTTATCTCGAAGGTTTAAACGAAGAACAGCGCGCCGCAGTGCTCACGACCGACGGGCCGGTGCTGATGCTGGCCGGCGCCGGTACGGGAAAAACCCGGGCGCTGACCACCCGCCTTGCCCATCTCCTTCATACCGGCCTGGCGCAACCTTGGCAGATTCTCGCCGTCACCTTTACTAATAAGGCGGCGCGGGAGATGAAGCATCGCATCGAATCATTGGTCGGTGACCGCGTCGAGGGAATGAAATGGCTTGGTACGTTCCACGCGATCGCCGCGCAAATTTTGCGCCGCCACGCAGAACTTGCCGGGTTAAAATCCAGTTTCACCATCCTCGATGCCGATGACCAAGTCCGCCTCTGCAAACAAGTGATCACGGCAGCCAATATCGATGAAAAGCGCTGGTCAGGACGCTGGCTCGCGACTGTCATTGATGGCTGGAAAAATCGCGGCCTGACACCTGACAAAGTTCCAGCCAACGAAGCCTATCATTTTGCTGATGGTAAAGGGATTATTCTCTACAAGGCCTACCAGGCGCGTATGACAACGCTCAACGCCGCAGACTTTGGCGATCTTCTCGTTCACAATCTGACGATCTTTCAAAACCATCCCGATGTTCTGGAAGAATATCAGCGGCGCTTTCGCTATATGTTGGTGGACGAATATCAAGACACCAATGTCGCACAATATCTGTGGCTGCGCCTACTCGCGCAAAAGCATAAGAACATCTGTTGTGTCGGCGATGACGACCAGTCCATCTATGGTTGGCGCGGCGCAGAAGTCGAAAACATTCTACGCTTTGAAAAAGATTTCCCAGGCGCCGCCGTAATTCGACTGGAACGCAATTACCGCTCTACGCCAGCAATCCTCGGCGCAGCATCAGGGTTGATTTCCACCAATAAAGACCGCCTAGGCAAAACGCTATGGACCGATGCTGACGAGGGGGAAAAGGTCAAGGTTCGCGGCGTTTGGGATGGTGATGAAGAAGCCCGTCTCATCAGCGATGATATTGAAAGCGAACAGTCCAAAGGCCGCTCACTTAGTGAGATGGCGGTTCTGGTGCGGGCGTCGTTTCAAATGCGCGCTTTTGAAGAACGCTTCAATACGCTGGGACTCGCCTATCGCGTGGTTGGCGGCCCGCGCTTTTATGAACGCGAGGAATCCCGCGACGCGCTTTCCTATCTACGCCTCATCCGCAGTCACGATAATGATCTGGCATTTGAACGCATTATCAACAAACCAAAACGCGGCTTGGGCGACAAGGCGCTGCAAGTCCTGCACATGATTGGCCGCGCCCAAAGCGTCCCCTTGATGACCGCATCTCGCATCGCCTTAGAGAGTGATGAGCTTCACGCAACTGCGCGCCGATCGCTCCTCAAATTCGTCGACATGATTGACCGTTGGTCGCGCGACACCAAAGATATGGCGCCCGCTGATCTTGCCGAACTCATATTGGAAGAGTCGGGCTATATCGAGATGTGGAAGAATTCGAAGTCACCACAAGCGCCCGGCAAACTCGATAACCTAAAAGAACTTATTCAGGCGGTGTCAGAATTTGAAACTCTCGAAGGATATCTCGATCACGTAGCGCTGGTCTCAGAGCTAAATGAAAATACTGGTGATGGCCAAATTTGGCTGATGACTTTGCATGCCGCAAAAGGCCTTGAATTTCCCGTTGTGTTCCTGCCGGGTTGGGAGGAGGAAATTTTTCCCTCCAAACGATCCCTCGATGAAAATGGCAACGCTGCCCTCGAAGAAGAGCGCCGCCTCGCTTATGTGGGTATCACTCGTGCGGAACAAAGTTGTCGTATCTCATTTGCCGCCAACCGACAAATCTATGGGCGTTGGCAGAATGCAATCCCGTCACGCTTTATTGATGAATTACCGGAAGAGCATGTAGAAGTGATCTCCGAACCTGGCCTTTACGGCAACACCAGAGGTCACCAGACCCGTAATTTAGAATTGGACCATGTAGCCCAGCACGAAGAGGCTTATTCGCACACTCCCGGCAGGCAGCGCACGCGTATAACATCATCACGCCCTTCTCACACTGCGCTCATAGAGGGTCGTAGCTCTACGATTTCCGTAAAGCCTGTGGGCAAGTCTAAATTTAGCAAAGGCCAACGTGTTTTTCATCAAAAATTTGGCTATGGAAAAGTTACTTTAATCGATGGCCAAAAGCTCACTGTTGATTTTGAACATTCCGGCGCAAAAAAAGTTATAGATAGTTTCGTAGAAGCGACGTGATGATGGCCAGGAAAATATTGCTGTGACATTCATAAAAACCACCGCCCCTCATAAGGCATCCGGAAAACTAAAGACGCTTTATGATCGCGTTAAAGGGCCGGATGGGCATGTAGATAACATCATGACTGCGCACAGCCTTCGCCCGGCTAGCCTTGAAGGCCACATGGTGCTCTATAAAAATGTCCTCCATCACAGCGCCAACCAGACGCCGAAATGGATACTTGAAATGATCGGCGTTTATGTAAGTCTTCTCAACGAATGTTCTTATTGTGTGATGCATCACTTTGAAGGGTTGAGGAGTCTTCTCGGCGACGATGATAAAGCCAGCGCCATAAAAAACGCCCTCACTTCCGCCCTCAATACAGGCAAAGTTTCATCATCTGTTTTGTCGACACGAGAAATTGCCGCCCTTGATTATGCGGCTATGCTCACCAAAACACCCGGCGCAATTAGAAATAATCATATAGCAGCGTTACGCACTGCCGGATGGGATGACGGTGAAATTTTAGAAATCAATCAGGTCACAGCCTATTTCGCCTATGCAAACAGAACTGTTCTCGGGCTTGGCGTTTCCACTGACGGGGATACGCTAGGACTATCGCCCAATAATAACGATGACGAAAATGACTGGGGCCACCAGTAAAAAAGAATGCAACATGTGCTCATACAAAATTAGTTGGTCCGGTGACCGCGAAACGCTTGAAACTGCTGGCACTTCATTAAGTGAAATCTTATGGCCGGCAGCCGGCGCGGTGAGCCTCACCAAAAATGACGCAACCATCGAGGACGGTGCTAGCGCTTGGCGCCTTGATGCCTATTTCGAAGACGCGCCAGATATGGATGAAGTCACTTCACTTGTCAGCGAACATGGCGGCCTCGGTCCTGGCGCCCTCGAAGAGCTTCCCGATATAGATTGGGTCGCGCACTCGCTGGAGGGTCTTGGCATCGTGCGATGCGGCCGCTTTGTTTTATATGGCATTCATGATGCGGATAAGTTGCCTGATGAAGATGACGACATCCCAATCCGCATAGACGCCAATCTCGCCTTTGGTACGGGCCACCATCCGACTACCGCTGGATGTTTAACCCTGCTTGATCGTTTCGCCGGTTGGGCTCCGCGATCCGTATTAGACCTTGGATGTGGGTCGGCGGTTTTGGCGATCGCTGCGGCAAAACTCTGGGACCGGGATATCCTTGCCACCGATATTGATGAAGATTCCATCGACATCGCAGCTCAGAACGTCGCGCTCAACAAAGTCAGTGATAGAGTGACAACTTTATGCGCCGAAGGCTTTGACCATCCGGACATCACCATGTCGGCGCCCTATGACTTTATCTTCGCTAATATCCTGGCTGGACCGCTTGCAGAATTTTCCCCCGTAATGTCAGAACATATGATAAAAAGCGGCCGTGTCATGCTGGCGGGGTTGATGGAAGAACAGGAAGCCGATGTTAGGGCCGCCTATGAAGCCGTGGGGTTTCGCCAGATCAACCGTCTCGACCAGCCGACATGGCCGATATTGTTATTCGCCAAAATCTAAATTGATGGCGCATCTTGTGGCCAGAAGGCAGGCGCGCGATATTAGCCAGAACCTTGTCAGGAAATAATTATATTATGTTTCAAACATTCGAGCCCGTATCCGATAAAAATTTCGCCAGCAAGCACTTGCCGCCCCTACGCGCTGAATTAAAAAAACAAAATCTTGATGGCTTTGTCATTCCTCATGATGATGAATATCAAAACGAATATATTCCAGACTATGCGGAACGCCTCATGTGGGCGACTGGATTCTCTGGTTCTGCGGGCGCTTCCATCATCATGTTAGATAAGGCCGTGATGCTCACCGATGGGCGCTATACGCTGCAGGTCCGTCAGCAAACTGATGAGGATTTTTTCAGTTATGTCGATATTACCGAAATTGGCCCGGATGCCTGGCTTGCGAAAAATTCACCAAAGGGCGCCCGTATTGGGTATGACCCCATGCTCCACACACTGGAGAGCGTTCAAAAACTCCGTGATGCTGCAAAAAAAGCTGAGTTCACGCTTGTTGCGGTAACGACAAACCCCATCGACACTGCATGGCGCGATCAACCCGGCCTTCCTTCTGCGCGGGTCCATCCGCATGACATAAATTTCGCCGGAAAATCTTCAGATGCAAAGCGCAAAGAGATTGCAAAAGCGGTTTCTGATGCCGGGGCGGATACAGCGCTGATAACAGCGCCACCTTCCCTTGCCTGGCTCTTCAACATCCGCGGCCAAGATGTCTCTCGCTCACCACTTCCTCTGGGGCGCGCACTCATCAACAAAGACGGTACCGCGACTTTGTTCCTCGCGCCCGAAAAAACCGGCAATGAGCTGCCGGAATATCTGGGTGATGATGTAGATTTGCGGGCCGAAAGTGATGTGGCTACCGCGCTCGACAATCTCGGCGCAAGCGGTGCTACCGTCGCTATTGATCCTGCATTAGCGCCATCAAAATATGTTGATGACCTATCCAGGGCGGGCGCAAAGATTATCGAGCTTGTGGACCCATGCGCATTACCACGCGCCGTCAAAAATAATACAGAAATAGAAGGCGCCCGCGCCGCCCATATCCGCGACGGCGCTGCTGTCACGAATTTCCTGCATTGGCTTGATACAGTGGCGCAGGACGGCAAGATTGATGAAATTACGGCAGCAAAAAAGCTGGAAGCGTTTAGGACAAAAACCGGCGAATTGCGAGATTTGAGCTTTGATACAATATCAGGCGCCGGTTCAAACGGCGCCATTTGCCACTATCGCGTTTCAACGCAAAGCAACATCACACTTGATCGCGATACGCTCTATCTTGTGGATAGCGGCGGTCAGTATCAGGACGGCACTACAGATATCACCAGAACTGTTCCTATTGGTAAGCCTACGGGCGAGATGCGCGACCGCTTTACCCGCGTTCTGAAAGGACATATTGCCCTCGCAACGATAAAATTTCCTGCCGGAACCACAGGGCATCAGCTCGATATGGTTGCGCGCAAACCGTTATGGGATGTTGGCCTCGACTATGATCACGGAACTGGCCACGGGGTTGGATCCTTCTTGGGCGTTCATGAAGGCCCCCAACGCATCGCCAAAGCACCAAACACCCAAGCGCTAAAACCCGGCATGATTCTCTCCAATGAGCCCGGGTTCTACAAAGCCGGAGAGTTTGGCATTCGGATCGAAAATCTCATTGTGGTAACGCCCGCCAAGCCGGTTCCGGGCGGCGAGCGTGAGATGATGGAATTTGAAACGATTACTCTCGCACCAATCAACCTTGATCTGGTTGTGACAGAGCTACTGACGGCGTTCGAGCGCCAATGGCTCAATGACTACCATGCTCGCGTGCGCTCAACATTGGTCGGTGTAATTTCGCCCGAAATAAAAGACTGGTTCCACTCAGCGACCCGAGCGATCTAAGGATTAGACTCACAACAGAAACCCCAGAGCTAACATACTAATATTGATTCAGTTCATCCACTCTGGGTTTTTTTACCGCCCGCAAGTTATGCAGGCGGTTTGATTGGTATAAAACTCAATGGTAGCCGTAATAGCTGACCAAATACCGGCTGCCGGAAACGATATAGGACTGACCATAGCTGTCATAACACATGGTGCCGCCGATCAACGCCGACTTCCCATGCCAATATCCGTCCTTTTCAACTTTCCGGCAATTATAGCCGCTATTATTGTAGCCTGAATTATAGCGCTGACCGCGATGGCCGCGTCGGCTGCGATGGCTGTTGCGGTGATAACGCCCGCGGTTATTACTGTAGGTAATTTCAACGCTATAGCCCGATCGGGCATTAGTAGACTGTGAATAGGTACTTTTTGCCGATGTAGAATAGCCGCTGTTATTTGCCGACGCAGTGGGCGCCAGAGCCGCCATACCGAGTACAACCGTCGCGGCTGCCGCCATTTTTAGTTTCGTAATCATTTTTGCCTTGGGCATTTCGCTCTCCTTTGTTAGCGAGAAGCCCCCTTGTAGAGCCCGGAAAAACCATCGCTGAACCCGCGATCACCGTCAATAAACACCTGCGTCAACAGCCCGTGAGACATGTGTCCAAAATGTGGTGAAACAACGACGGCACGTCATAATCAACCTCTAAGGAATTATTCTCTGCACAGACTATGGGACCAAAGCCAGTGTAATAACATAAGCTTTAGAGGTTATTGCGTTAGTGCGCTGGCCCTTTTGGCCGCTGCTGCGACAGCTTTTTTTAGTAAAGTTCGAAGCTGATGATCCGTCCCATCAAGGACACTCAGCGCCGCCTCGGTTGTCCCGCCGGATGACGTCACCGCCTCACACATCTCTACGGGCGAGCGCGTTTCGATATCCATCAAGGCCCCCGCACCTGTTAGAGTCAGTAGCGCAAGTTTAGCGGCTGCCTCTTTTGTAAGCCCTAATGCCGCGCCAGCTTCAGCAAGCGCCTCAGTCATCAAAAAATAATAAGCAGGTCCAGAACCAGAAATCGCCGTAACGAAATCAATTTGGCTTTCTGCGGCAACCCAAACTGTCTCTCCCACTGCCGACATCAAAGACTGGATGATCGCGCGCCCGGCGTCATCAATAACCTTAGGGGCAAAAATCCCCGTGATGCCTTTCCCAATGGCGGCGGGGAGGTTCGGCATGGTGCGCGCCACACGCGGCGCCCCGCCAAGCGCGTTGGAAATATTCGCAATGCTTTTGCCCGCCATGACTGAGATGACAATCGCGTTCTTAGCGAGCTTCGCATATTGCAGCAGAACTTCGTCAGCTTTTTGGGGTTTCACCGCAACGACCATTACATCAGCGCTTATGGTATCAATCGGAGGGTTCAACACCAGCCCATGCTCAGCGCAAAGCAGCTTCATCGCACCATTGGCCGCCGGATCAAACACAGCAGACCGCCCGGTATCAATCGCGCCGATATGCAGCCACCCCTTCAGCAACGCCCCCCCCATGGCGCCAGCGCCGACAAGAGAAACCGCTAGACTCGAAGTCATATCAAGCCCCTACGCGTTTCCAGCCGTATCGAACAGCGAAGCTTTAAGGGCGTCTTTGGGTGACTTCCCACCCCAGACCAGGAAATTGAACGCTGGATAAAATCGATCCACCGCTTCGCTAACAGCGCGGATCATCGCATCGGCCTGACCCGCATCAAGCGCCCCATCGCCGGGTAATATAGCAGCATTTCGATAGACTATAGAATGATCGTCCGCCCACAAATCAAAATGTCCAACCCAAAGACGCTCGTTGACCATGGTGATGAGATGGCTGGCCTCAGTAAGGCGCGCCGTGGGCGCCTTGAGGTCGATGGGGGCGCCCGCCCATCTGTAATGTCGCCAATTCCGGTCGCCAAGTGAACCACAGCCCGATATCGCGCCATACGCCCGGCAGCATCACATGCAACTCGTTTTCGCCGATGCGTTCCATTTCAAACTCAAGGCCAGCGGCCGCAGCCTCCAGCGCATCAAGCGGATCGCAGGGTTTGCTCGGTTTCTGGATCAGCTGAATCGACATCAATGCCCCTTTTCTCGGCTTACGCGACAGTTCCGGATCACTACTAACCCGTATGACGCAGCGATTCGGAACGCCGAGAAATGATTCGATTTATCTGATTTTCCTCAGGGCCTTGGCCTATTTGTTTTCCAGGGCTTCGAGGCGCGCCATTAACTTTTCATTCTCTTCACGTGCCGCGCGAGCCATATCGCGTACCACTTCAAATTCTTCCCGGCTGACAAAATCCATGTCCGCCACAAGACGCTGGACCTGGCTGCGAAAGGCCGTCTCCGCCTCACGCCGTGCGCCATCGGCTGCGCCGGCGACCTCAGTCATCATATTGGCGATTGCGTCAAAAAAAGTGCTCTGGGTCTGCATGGTCAAATTCCTTTCTGCACCTATATAGGACATTATCTGGGTGGGGCGACAGGGGCCCCAAAGCGCGGTATTGAGACGCACGAAAATAGAAAAGCGCCCGTCAATGAGTATTCCCTATCCCACGATCGATCCGATTCTGATCAAGATCGGCCCCCTCCCTATCCGCTGGTATTCCCTCGCCTATATTGCCGGGATCGCTGGCGGCTGGTTCTATGTGACCCGTCTGATCGTCAATCAAAAAATCTGGGGTAAAAGCGGCGCCCCCATCACCAAAACCCTTCTGGACGACGTGATTTTCTGGGTCGCGATCGGGACCATCCTTGGCGGGCGGCTAGGCTATGTGTTGTTTTACGAGCCATCGCTGTTGATAAAGCCATGGGAGCCGATTCTAGGATTTATCCCCTTCCCGCCAGCTTTGATGCTGTGGAATGGGGGGATGTCATTTCACGGCGGTCTTCTTGGGGTTGCGGTCTCGGGATTTTTGTTCGCGCGCAAATACAAACTGGACGCATTAGCACTTGGGGATATTTTTGCCTGCGCTGCGCCAATCGGACTATTCTTTGGCCGCCTCGCTAATTTCATCAATGCCGAACTTTATGGCCGCCCATGGGACGGCCCGTGGTCGATGGTGTTTCCAACAGACGCACTGGGCCTGGCGCGTCACCCAAGCCAACTTTATGAAGCAGCGCTGGAAGGACTAGTACTCTTTGCCATTATCCGCATAGCGACCCATGGTTTGGCATTTTTGAAGCGACCCGGCGCCACCATTGGTGTTTTCCTCGCTGGCTACTCGGTCTCTCGGATCATCATAGAAAACTTCCGCGAACCGGATGCGCATTTGCCAGATTTTCCCTTTGGCATCACCATGGGCATGATGCTCTCCACACCTATGCTGGCGCTCGGCCTTTGGCTCATATGGCGTACACAGACAAAAGCGACAGGAGCGCCATCCACTTCATGAGTGATCGCGCCAACGCGCCGGAAACTACCCCCTTACAAGAACGCCTCATCGCGCTTATCAAGCTGAAAGGGCCGATAACCGTTGCCGACTATATGGCCGACGCCCTAGGGCATCCCCATGATGGGTATTACATGTCGCAAGAGGTCATCGGCGCAGATGGCGATTTCACCACCGCGCCAGAAATCAGTCAGGTCTTTGGCGAACTGCTCGGTCTTTGGCTGATCGAAACATGGCGCAATATGGGCTCCCCCAAAGTTTTCAATCTTATCGAGCTGGGGCCAGGGCGCGGTGTCCTGATGTCGGATATGCTGCGCGCGGCGCGTCTGCGGCCGGAATTTACGCGCTCGGTTCAGGTGTGGCTTTTGGAGATATCCGGAAGATTACGCCACGAACAACAAAAACGCCTTCGCTCAAGCGAAGTGAAACCATTATGGGCAGATGAATTTGACGATATTCCCGCAGCCCCATCTTTGATCATCGCCAATGAGTTTTTTGATTGCCTGCCGGTCCGGCAGTTTCAAAATGTCAGCAACAGCTGGCGTGAACGACTGGTGGGATTATCATCAGACGGAAAAACTCTTGAATTCGTTTTGGGAAAAACGCCGCCGCCTTCCGACTTTTGCTTGCCCGATCCAGACGAATGCGATGAAGGCGAGATTTTTGAAATATCATTCGCCGCGCAGGAATTTCTAACCGATATTCACAGCTTACTAAATGAACAGGGCGGCGCCGCGCTGATTATCGATTATGGCCATTTGCAATCCGGCTTTGGCGACACTTTACAGGCGGTGCGCAACCATAAATATTGGCCGCCTTTGGCGTCTCCCGGTCGCGCGGACCTCACTGTCCATGTGGATTTCGAAGCTATCGCGCGCGGGGCAATCGACAGCGGAGCGAAGGTGCATGGTCCAGCAACGCAGGGCCAATTCCTTGACCGGCTTGGTCTCGCCCTGCGTATCGAAATGCTTTGCAAAGGCAAAACCGCCGATGAGGTTGCGAAGATACAAGCCGGAGCTTCCCGCATTGCAGCATCCAATCAGGGGGGAAATTTTTAAAGTCTTATGTATTTCTTCTCCATCCCTTCCCACACCATCAGGCTTTGATCCTTCATGAGTGGGCCGCCGTTTCTCGTCTCGCCTTTGCTGAACGTGCCTGGCCTCTCGCACGGATTCTTCAGTCGCGCAGGCGGCGTTTCTTCCGGTGAGTTTGCATCTTTAAACGCTGGACCTGGGTCCAGCGATAATACGGATGATGTTGCTGAAAACCGCTTGCGTTGTGCAACAGCCCTCAGTGCTGCATCGCCCGCTCTGCTCACAGCTTATCAGGTCCATTCAGCCGATGTCTTGGCTATAGAGGCGCCATGGAAGGATGATCCGCCAAAAGTCGATGGGCTTGTCACTGCAACCCCAGGCCTCGCAATCGGTGTCCTGGCTGCAGACTGTATGCCGTGGCTATTCGCGGCCCCGGAGGCGCGCATTATCGCCGCCGCCCATGGCGGTTGGCGCGGCGCGCTGGCCGGTATTCTGGAAAACACCATCGAGGCCATGGAGCGCCTGGGCGCAGAACGCGACAATATACGCGCAGCAGTTGGCCCATGCCTGCGCCAGCCCAATTTTGAAGTGAGCCTTGATCTTGTCGAACCGTTTCTCGACAAGTATCCAAACGCCAACATATTTTTTGCCGCTGGCCAGTCATCAGACAAGCGCCAACTCGATCTCGCCGGTTTTGGCGCTTGGCGGTTACGCGAATCGGGTGTCTCCCAAATCGACGATCTCGACATTTGCACCCTCGCCGAGCCCGACCGCTATTTCAGTTATCGAGCAACTATCCGCCGACGCGAGAGCCATTACGGGCGAAACCTATCCGCAATCTTGATCCGTTGAAAAATTCCTGACGAACCGGGTTGCGCAGCAGACTATAACCCGTCATGTAGCTTTTATTGTTATCAGGAATGTACTGGGGGACGGGGTTTCTATGAAGCTAATCGCCGCAAATTCCAACCGCCGTTTGAGCAATGCTATATCAAAGCATTTATCGACTCCGCTTGCCAAAGCCGACATTCGCAACTTCAAGGATGGTGAAGTCTCTGTTGAGATTCAAGAGAACGTGCGCGGCGAGGATGTGTTTGTCATCCAGTCAACGTCATTCCCGGCAAACGAACACCTCATGGAATTGTTGATCACGATCGACGCGCTGACACGCGCATCGGCCAGTCGGATCACAGCGGTTATTCCCTATTTCGGATATGCGCGGCAGGATCGAAAAGCTGGGCCTCGTACGCCAATTTCCGCAAAACTCGTCGCCAATCTGATCACGACCGCCGGCGCTGACAGAGTGCTCACCGTCGATCTGCACACCGGTCAGATCCAAGGCTTCTTCGATATCCCGACTGACAACCTTTATGCGGTCAAGGAATTTGAAAAACGCGTGCGGGAAATTCACAATGGTCAGCTTTCCAACCTCATGATTGTCTCTCCGGACGTTGGCGGCGTGGCGCGCGCACGCGCGCTTGCCAAACGCCTTGACGACAGACCGCTTGCAATTGTGGATAAACGCCGTGAAGGCCCCGGTAAATCTGAAGTGATGAACATCATCGGCGAAGTACAAGATCGTGATTGCCTGATCTTCGATGACATTGTCGATTCTGGCGGGACGCTCTGTAATGCAGCGCAGGCATTATTGGATAAAGGCGCCAGCAGCGTCTCCGCATGCATTACACATGGCGTCCTTTCCGATAACGCCGCAGCACGAGTAATGAAATCTGACGCGCTGAAACGACTGATCATCACCGACTCCATCGAAGCGCCCGACGATGTCGCCGCCTGTCCAAAAATCGAGCAGGTCTCCATTGCGACACTCCTCGCTGAAGCCATCCGACGGATCGCCAACGAAGAGTCGGTCTCAAGCTTGTTCGACTAGGCTTCGTTGCTGATGAATTGCCTAAGGGTGTACGCGGCTTGTCATTAGATATGAGGCCGCCGCACTGGCTCCCTCATGGCAATCTACTGGGTATCGTTCATGACCTTCTCATAGAACGCTTCATCGCGACCGCTATTGGCTTCAGAGATCACATAAGCGCGGATAGCTTCCGCAGTTTCAGCGTCAAACACTTCGCCAAAACTGCCCATTCCCCGCTCGGCAAACGCACCCTCGCGCACCACCATGTTCCAGCCATTTGCATCACCGAGTAAGGCTGAGTACCGAAGGTTTGGTACTAGCCCGGACGACATCGCGTGATCGCCGTGACATACGACACAATTTGTTGCGTAAGCAGCAAATCCCACCGCAACAGTTTCCGCCGACGCGGTCGCCTTTGGGGGCGCCGGCAGATCAACCATAGTGTCTGGCAATTCCGGTAGAGCGTCGCTGCCACCTACTTTGAAAACGAGAATGCGCCCAACTTTGGCCGCACTACCTGTGGGCATAACGCCGCCCAGAGCCAACACATAAGACCCGCCCCAACCGGATGCCACGGCCAGATATTGTTCGCCATCAATCTCATAACTGATGGGCGGCGCCACGATACCAGTCTGTGTAAAGAATTTCCAAAGCTGATCACCCGTGCCCGCGTCATAGGCGGCGAAATGTGCGTCTGCTGTGCCCTGAAAAACCAGCCCTCCTGCGGTAGAAAGAACGCCGCCATTCCACGGGCTTTTATGCTCAAACGCCCAAGCTGCCTCTTGCTTGACTGGATCCCACGCAATGAGCCGCCCCTTCATCATCGCTTTTACGGCTTTGATAGTCGCTTCATCCGATGGAAGGGCCGGCTAGCCTGAAATCTGACCCTGTGTTCCAGGCCATTGCATGCTCTTCATAATTTGGATCGTCGCCATACCCAAAAGGTGTTTCCTGAGCTGGAATATAGACAAGCCCCGTATCCGGATTATAGGACATCGGATGCCAATTATGGGCGCCAAGTGTTCCAGGAAATTGAAAGAAGGGCTCCTTGCCCGGCCAACGCGCTTCAGCCACTTCAACCGGGCGACCGGTTTCCATATCGATATGGGTCGCCCAATTCACCGGTACAAAATTATTGGCTGACAGCAATTCTCCGGTCTCACGGTCAATCACATAAAAGAACCCGTTCTTTGGCGCCTGCATGACCACCTTGCGCTCAACACCGTCGATCTCAAGTTCCGCCAAAATCATGTGCTGGGTTGCAGTATAGTCCCAAGTCTCCCCTGGGGTTGTTTGATAATGCCAAACATATTCACCCGTGTCCGGGCGCAGCGCGACAATCGACGACAGAAATAAGTTGTCACCACCACCTGGGCTCCGAATATTCTGGTTCCAGGGTGAGCCATTGCCAACGCCGATATAGAAAAGATCAAGCTCTGGATCATAGGCCATGGAATCCCACGCCGTCCCTCCACCCCCAAGCTTCCACCATTCACCATCCCAGGTAGGCAATGCCAACGCCATCGCAGCATCTTCGGGGGTTTTCGATGGATCGCCAGGCACTGTATAAAAACGCCAGGCGGGCTTGCCCGTTTCGGCGTCATAAGCCGTGATATAGCCACGCACGCCAAGTTCCGCGCCACCATTGCCGATGATGACCTTGCCTTTTACAACACGCGGCGCCCCGGTAATGGAATAGGGTTTGGATAAATCGATCGTACTTACATCCCAGATTTCTTTTCCGGTTTTTGCGTTGATCGCGATCAACCGCCCATCAATCGTCCCGGTAAAGACTTTATCACCCCAGATGGCAACGCCGCGATTGACGATATCACAGCACATAACCGATGCCCGGGAGCGATCTACTTGTGGGTCGTAGCGCCAGATTTCTTGGCCAGTTTTGGCATTGAGCGCATAAACAATATTCCAGCTTGCCGTCACAAACATGACGCCATCATGGACGATCGGCGTCACCTCAATGCCGCGACTGACGCCAAGATCAAACGCCCATTCTAGCCCGAGCTCACCGACATTCTTCGTGTTCAGGGCATTCAGCGGCGAATAGCGTTGCTCCGAATAGGTGCGCCCATGGGACAGCCATTCACCAGGATTATCGTCAGCGTTGATGATCGCTTCGGCGGTAACACCACCCGCTTGCACCAATGGCGCCCTCTCGACTACTGGTGCTGCGGCTTCCTCTTTTTTACCGCATGCGGTGAGTGCAAATATTAATACGCCTAACGATATTGCAGCACTTGTTCTTTTTGGATTTGGCATTTTTCGCACTCCCAAGCAGCGGCGGCTTTCGAAATGATGATTTTCACAGTAACTATGCAGGCATAAGAAAGCGCGGTTCCAGACAAAATGACAGTCGCCGCGACAACATTTTGAGGCGCCAGCTGATTCGCACCGGCCTAGATGCTCGCCAACTGCGGATCGGGTTCGATTCTGCAAAGCTTTTCAGCTATAAATCAGACACTTGCCATAAAGGAGATTTCAATGCGCGAACTCACGAATTTCTACATCAATGGCGCCTGGATCACGCCGCAAGACCTAAAAACCTTGCCTGTAATAAATCCCGCAACGGAAAAAGCTTTCGCAACGGTTTCACTAGGGACTGCGCAGGATGTTGACGCCGCCGCGAATGCAGCACGCGCCGCCTTTGATGATTATGCCGCAACCAGTCGCGAAGAGCGCATTGGGTACTTGCAAAAAATCAGCGAAGGCTATCAGGCGCGATACGCCGATATCGCCGGAGCCATCAGCGAAGAAATGGGCGCGCCCATGAAACTCTCCATGGAAGCGCAGGCTGCCGCCGGCCTTGGGCATTTCCAAACAGCCATAGCAACCCTCAAAGATTACCCGTTCGAAGAAGAAAAAAATGGTTTTGAACTCGTCAAAGAGCCCATAGGCGTTGTTGGCCTCATCACGCCGTGGAACTGGCCGGTCAACCAGATAGCCTGCAAGGTTGCGCCTGCACTCGCTGCTGGCTGCACGATGGTTTTAAAGCCGTCGGAAATTGCTCCGGTCTCCGCTTACATCCTTGCAGAAGTTATAGACGCTGCGGGCCTTCCCAAAGGCGTGTTCAACATGGTCAACGGAACCGGCCCGGAAGTTGGTGCGGCGATTTCCGCCCACCCGCAAATCGATATGGTGTCGTTTACGGGCTCAACACGAGCCGGCATTGAAGTTGCGAAGGCCGCCGCCCCCACTGTCAAACGCGTGGCGCAAGAGCTTGGCGGTAAATCGGCAAATATCATCCTTGATGATGCTGACCTGAAACGTGCCGTCACTGTCGGCGTTCTGACCTGTATGAACAACACTGGCCAATCATGTAATGCGCCGACCCGAATGCTGGTTCCGGCAGCAAAGATGAGCGAGGCCGCGGCCATCGCCAAAGCTGTCGCAGAAAGCATAACCCCCGGTGACCCGCAGGCCGAAGGAACGACTATGGGCCCGGTCATCAGTGAGGCGCAGTGGAACAAGATCCAAGGCCTGATTGAAAAAGGTATTGCGGAGGGCGCGGAACTCATCACTGGCGGCCCGGGAAAGCCAGACGGATTAGAAGTGGGTTATTATGTGAAGCCGACGATCTTCGCCAATGTTTCAAATGATATGACCATTGCGCGTGAGGAAATTTTCGGGCCTGTCCTCACCATCCTTCCCTATGACAATGAAGACCAGGCCGTCGCCATCGCCAATGATACGCCCTATGGACTTTCAGCTTATGTAAGCAGTGGGGATTTGGGGCACGCGAAGAAAATAGCCAAGCGACTACGCGCAGGGCAAGTGATGATCAATGGCGCGGGGGTTAATTTCAACGCCCCCTTTGGCGGTTACAAACAATCAGGCAATGGTCGTGAATGGGGTCCTCTTGGCATGGAAGAATATCTTGAAACAAAAGCCGTGCTGCGTCCCACCGGATAGCCATACTGAATAAAATGCGTTGTGAACCCGAGGGATGAAGGCTGTGAATATGAACAAGAAAATTACTTATTCCGTATCCATCATAGCCGCTATCATGATGGGCCAATCACTGGCGCAAACCAACCCAGATAAACTGCTGTGGGGTGATACACATCTCCATACCAATTTATCCACGGATGCGTATTTTCTGGGCAACCATTCCGCCGACGCCGACACGGCATATCGCTTTGCCAAAGGCGAGCCGGTGATCCATCCCTATCACCGTGCAAAAGTGCGACTTGCGACGCCGCTTGATTTCCTGGCTGTGACTGATCATGCGGGGATGCTTGGCACGCCTTATAGTCTATTGACGCTGAAGGACCCTCGCCTGGCAAAAACCCGCTTGGGCAAGCGGCTGATAGAGTTGAACGATGCTGGCCGAAGTGAGGATGCTTTTGGTCTCTTCATCATGGCGATCAACCTGGTAGATATGGATGATGCGGACAGGCCGCCAAAAGTAACCATTTGGACTGCATTGCGCTGGCGCATCGCGGATTTGTTTTCTGAGCCTGACCTGCAAGCGCGGGCGATCCGCTGGCTGTCCTCCGATCCAACTCTCATTGCCGATCTAAAGAACGACGAAATATCCAGCACTCATTGGCACTCGATTATTGATGCAGCCGAACGCCACAATGATCCTGGCAAATTCACCACATTGATCGGATGGGAATATACGCCGACACCTGATGGCGCAAACCTTCATCGCATTGTCTTCACGCCTGAAGGCGGGGAAACAGCAAAGAAATTTCTGCCTTACTCTTCCCTCGAGAGCCCTAATCCAGAGGATCTATGGCGATGGCTTGGCGAGACGAAAGCATCGACTGGCGCAGACTTCATTTCTATTCCCCATAATTCTAACATCTCCAAAGCAAAAATGTTTGCACGCACCACATATAAGGGCGACCCTATTGATGAGGGCTATGCGCGATTACGCTCAACATGGGAGCAAGTGGCGGAAGTCACACAAATCAAAGGCACGTCGGAAACCCATCCCTTACTCTCACCTGATGATGAGTTTGCGGGATTTGAGTTTTTTAACCGTCTCATTGAGGCGCGCCCCGACGCACAACATGAACCCACTGTCACCGAGGCTGACTATGTTCGCTCTGCGCTCAAAACCGGGCTTGAGTTTGAAGAAACACTCGGCGTCAATCCCTATAAGTTGGGCATGATCGGCGCCACGGACAGTCATTCCGGTCTCGCTTCGGCGGAAGAAGACAATTTCATGGGCAAGATGGCAGTAGACTCCATTCCGGAAAACAAAGAGCGCGGTCTGGGCCGTCTGGGCCAGGTTTCAGGCTGGGAAATGTCAGCTTCCGGACTTGCCGGTGTATGGGCGCGCGAGAACACCCGTGCGGAAATCGCCGCCGCGTTCAAACGCCGTGAAGTCTATGGCACCACAGGGCCACGTATGGCTGTGCGGTTTTTTGGCGGATATGGCTTTGAGGAAAGCGACCTTGCGGCACGCGATTTGACGGTCCCCGGATATGCCAAAGGCGTCCCTATGGGTGGTGATTTGGCGGCGGCGGACGGCGTGGCGCCATCGTTTCTTGTCCAAGCAGTCAAAGACCCAAAGCGCGCCAATCTTGATCGTGTACAGATCGTCAAAGGGTGGCTTGGTAAGGGTGGAAATACGCGCGAGAAAGTATTTGATGTCACATGGTCTGGCGATAGAACTACCGACAGCCAAGGCAAACTTTCCCCGGTCGGCGACACCGTCAATCACAAGACGGGTCACTATACGAACTCTATCGGCGCACCGGAGTTGACCGCCATATGGCAAGACCCCGAATTTGATCCACACGAGCGCGCATTTTATTATGTGCGCGTGCTGCAAATTCCGACACCGCGCAATTCTCTATACGACTCTATCGCGCTTCAAGCCGAACCACCTGAAGGAGAAGCAGAAGTGATACAAGAGCGCGCCTATACGTCGCCAATCTGGTACACGCCTCAATAATCGGCGATAGGGTTTTCATGCAGTTACCGGCACCCCTTAAGGACCCCCTCGCCCACTTCCTCATCGTTGGCGCAATTTTGTTTATTGTACTCAGCGCCATTAAACCACCAGAGAATGAAGACAGTATCGTCGTCGATCGTGCGGCGCTGCTCTCCTTTGTTCAGTATCGCTCAAAGGCATTCGAACCGCA
>JAADIH010000028.1 GCA_013151435.1 Alphaproteobacteria bacterium | reverse complement strand
CATAAATGGGGGAGGAAAATCTCGTAGCCCCTCCAAATCCCTCTCAAAAAGCCTATATTAGGTCTTCCATTATAAAAGAGCCCCTATGACCACTGCCACAACAACATCCGTTACCCTCTCCCCGCGCGCTGCAAAGCAGATCGCCAAGATCCTCGGCAAAGAACCTGAAGGCGCGATGCTGCGCGTTGCCGTCGAGGGCGGCGGCTGCTCCGGCTTTCAATATAAATATGACATTGTCTCGGCGCGCGAAGGTGACGATCTTGTTCTTGATGCGGATGGATATTCCGTCCTGATCGACAGCGTCTCAGTCGACTATATGAGCGGCTCGGTAATCGACTTTTCCACTGAGCTGATCGGCGCGGCGTTCAAGATTGATAACCCCAACGCTACGTCTGGCTGTGGGTGCGGTACAAGTTTTAGTTTGTAGGTACAGTCTGTCGAAAATTCACCGTGCCTATAGGATAATCCACCCATGAATCCAAAACTATTGTTTCTAGGAACTACCATATGTTTTGTGATTATTATTCTATACTTTTTTTGGTCCGGGGATTTATGCATCCCAACCAAAAATGAGAACTCGTGTGTTGTAGATTGGGGTGTATTTGGAAACACGTTATCCGGCATTGCAATAGGCGCAACTGCTTTAGCCGCATTCTGGGGTTTAAATACTTGGCAAACAAAACAACGTGCTTCCCTCGCAATGGAGATTTTAACACTAGTACACGAAGGCGTATCTCAATTACGATACTCTTTAAGCCCGCAAGGGTTTACTGCATCCGGTAAAGCAAAAAAAGTAGATTTCAATGACCGAAAGGCCGTCAAAAAATACTGGCTAAAGCAACATTTCCGCAGTGCTTTACATTTTAGAGAAAGCGAATTGGACGCTAGATTTTTTTGGACACGGGTTGAAGCAAAAGCAAGTCACGTTCGTACTATATTTAGTGAGTTCGACGCACACCCCTTAGAGCGATTGTTAGAAATTCGCTTTGAACTGTTGGATTTAGCATATTTAGTAAAAGCGTATGAAGACCAACCAAATCGCGGTGAAATTGAAGATTTTTCTATCTGCGGCGATGGGAATGGAACTCAAGATGCACTTCAGAAAGCTATGTCATTATTCCCTTGTGAAATAAGGTCTGACGTTTTTTCCAGAAGCTATTTTGGAGAAACAGAAATAGCAGGGGGCTCTCTTTCCGACGAGTACATGGATTTGAAACGCGAACTGGAGGGGCTAATCACTCTTGCTCGATACACCGCTTTTCGAATTTATGAAAAAAAATGGTCTTATAACAACAATTATCAAGGGCCAGGGTAAGCAGTGAGCTTTCGTACTGAGGATTTTCTCTTTGCCCTTCGTGACGCCATCGCAAAGCCTCTCAGAATGAAGAGAAAAATGTCAAGAAGGATGGGAAATTAAGTACCCCTACTCTCCCACGGCCTTCTTCAACTGATTGATCTCTTCATAACTTCTGTTGATCTCAGGGCACTGACGCCGCCAAAGTCGTCCCGTGTCGTGACAGTGTCGTGTTTTTCTAAGCCTAAGCCTGCCATTCATGGGCATGCAGAAGCAAAGGGTAATCCATGAATATTCAAGAACGCCGGTTGGAAAAGGGTTGGTCACAAGAAGAACTCGCCCGCCATTCCGGCCTTAGCACACGCACAATCCAAAGGATTGAGGGTGGACAAAAAGCCGGTCTTGAATCATTAAAATGCCTTGCTGCTGTTTTTGAGACTTCCATCAGCGCCTTAATGCAGGAGCACAAAATGAATGACACAAAAAAACCCGATCAATCCGAGAGCGACGAAAATGAACGCGACGCCGTGGAACATGTTCAAAAACAAAAAGCAGTGCGAATCCACTTGCTGCTTTTTGCACTAATCATGCCCGCTTTATACGTGCTGAATATCTATATTAGCCCCGATTATCTCTGGGTTATTTTTGTCGCCATTGCCTGGGGCGCCGCGCTGATATTACTATTTGCGTTGTTTGCGGTGTCCGGTTTACTTGGCCCAAGCTGGGAACGGCGACAATTCAGAAAACGTATGCGTAGTTATGATCGCTAGGGGTGCGGTCGCGGCTGAATTTTTCTTCCCCCGTTTACGGGGGAAGTACCGGCGCAGCCGGGGGTGGGGGCTGGCCTAATCATGTCCTACAAATGTCACTGTGAATTATCACCCCCTCCGGTCCTTCGGACCACCTCCCCCATAAATGGGGGAGGAATAGGCCTGAGCGTAATAACGAACCCTACTCCCCAATTGCCTTCTTCAACTGATTGATCTGCACAAAACTTGTGCGGATATCGCTACGGTCGGCGGCAAGGCGCATATCGCGTAATATCTCAAGGGACCTCAACAACACCGGCAGCGGAGGACCGCTCGCGGTGATTTGGGCGAGGTCCTTTTTATCCATATCCGACGATGGTCGGGTGATGAAACTATCCACCAGACTATTGTGATGCTGGGCGGCGATGGCTCCATGGAGCTTGCAGACTTTTAAAAACGCAGCGGCATGCTCTTTAAACCACGGCTCGTTTTTCGAAGCGTCGGAGATCAGCAAGAACTCATCCAGCAACGGGCGCTGACGCAGACAATCGCGCAGGCTCACCTGATCCTCCGGCAGCAGGTACAGCATCTTATCCACCAGCATTTGCGCGTAATAAGGATCATTACCGCGACAAAGCCCGAGCAACAGATCAAGCTCGTTGATGCCGGAAAAATCTCCCGCATTAGCCCCGCGATACTCCTGACGGCCAACGCGGTAAGGTTTGTAATAGCCACGCACATTCCAGAAAAAACGGTCCACATCCAGCTCGGCAAACAGGGTTTTGTTGACCTTCAACACGTCATTCAAGGCATCTACTGCATTTTCAAAAAGCGTCAGAGATACCGGGTTGGATATACCCATGGGCACAATGCGTTTTAGGGCATCGGCGGCGCGCTTGAAAGCAAACATCGACAGCGTGTTGTATTTCAAAAACAGGAACTCATCGTGGAGCGACGTAAAACTTTTGATGACTCCGTTCTTGGCGTAATTATGCGAGGCCAGATGGCTGGTGGCAAAACGCGGCGTAACGCCGAGCGACGCCCCAAGGTGCAACCCCAGCGCCGAGGCTTCTTTTAACGGCGAGGTATCCTCGCTTGCCGGGTTGGTCATCTCGTGCCGGCGCAGCGCCGCCATATAGAAGCCGAGGTTTCCTAAAAGCGCGTGGGCATTATCAAAACCCTCATCCGTGTTGCCCTCCTCCACCAGCTTGACGATAAAATTGCGGCCATCCTCCAGAAGTTGCGTCTTCAATCCATCGCCCACGCCATCAGTCTTTGAGCGATCACTTTGCGCAAAATAGATATCTTCCAGCGCCGTGTTCATCTCGACGAAAGAAGACCGGATCCAGGCGTCAAAGCCTTCTGAATTCGCGCTCACTTTATCCTCCTGGTTGATTATTCAGTGTTTGAAGGCGGTTGGGTTAGCTAAGACCGACAATTTCGCCCGTCTCATCAAGGCCAATCTCCAGTGCTGCCGGTTTTCTCGGCAATCCCGGCATGGTCATGATGTCGCCGCAGACCGCAACCACAAAACCTGCGCCCGCAGAAAGCCGCGCCTGGCGCACCTCAACGATATGGCCAGATGGCGCCCCAAGGGATTTCGGATCAGTTGAAAAACTATATTGCGTCTTGGCGATACACACCGGCAGCTTGCCAAAGCCTTGCTCTTCAAACTCACGCAAAGACCTTGCGGCAGCAGAAGAAAGGGAGATGGCCTTCGCCCCATAGATCTTGGTGGCGACGGCGTTGATTTTTTCGGCCAGCGACATATCATCAGGATAGAGAAGGTCTTTGCCACCCTCGCCAGCATCAAGTTGCTCTTTCACTACGGCTGCAAGTTCTGTCGCCCCTGCGCCGCCTTCGGCCCAGTGCCTTGAGACCGCCGAGCGCACGCCAAATTCCTTACAAAGGCCTTCAACGACGCTGACCTCTTCATCGGTATCTGCAACAAAGTGGTTGATAGCAACCACTGGCTTCAATCCATATTGCTGAAGGTTTTCAATATGACGCTGGAGATTGGCGGCGCCCCGCTTTACCGCTGCCGGGTCCGGCGTTGCAAGATCCGCCTTCACGACACCGCCCTGCATTTTAAGCGCGCGAATGGTGCACACCAGAACCACCGCATCCGGCCACAGGCCCGATTGACGGCATTTGATGTCGAGGAATTTCTCTGCGCCGAGATCAGCGCCAAAGCCAGCCTCAGTCACCACGACATCGCATAGTGAGAGCGCCGTGCGCGTCGCCATCACCGAATTACAGCCATGGGCGATATTGGCGAATGGCCCGCCATGAATGAATGCCGGATTGTGCTCAATCGTCTGCACGAGATTGGGTTGCAGCGCGTCTTTTAATAGCACCGCCATAGCGCCGTCAGCGCCAATATCGCGCGCGGTCACCGACGTTTTATCATAGCGCTTTGCGACAATGATATCCCCAAGGCGCTTTTGAAGGTCGTCCAAATCCGACGCAAGACAAAAGATCGCCATGATTTCAGAAGCAACGGTAATATCAAAACCGCTCTCACGCGGTACGCCATGGGCTGGCCCGCCAAGACCTACATTGATATTGCGTAGGGCCCGATCGTTCATGTCCACCACACGGCGCCAGACCACCCTGCGCGGATCGATATTTTGTTCATTCCCCCAGTGGAGATGATTATCGAGCAATGCCGATAATAGGCTGTGTGCGGAGGTTATGGCGTGAAAATCACCATTGAAATGAAGATTGATATCTTCCATGGGAATGACTTGCGCACGGCCGCCGCCTGCAGCCCCGCCCTTCATGCCAAAACAGGGTCCGAGTGATGGCTCCCGCAAACACACCATGGTTTTTACGCCTATTTTATTGAGACCATCGGTAAGGCCAACACTTGTTGTGGTCTTGCCCTCTCCCGCCGGGGTCGGCGTCACAGCGGTCACCAGCACCAGCTTTCCCTTCGGGCGGTCCTTAATCGACGCAATATAATCGAGAGAGACTTTTGCCTTATGGTGGCCATAGGGGATCAGCGCTTCGGCGGGCACCCCAAGGCGTTCACTGGCAAGCGGCAAGATGGCTTGCATCACTGCAGCGCGGGCAATTTCAATGTCTGGAGCGCCCGGTGCGGGCAAATTGTCTTTGGTCATTGTTGTTATCAGACGGATCTCACGCCCGCCTCTCCCTATTCAACCCAGCCGGGCGTGTTATTTCTTACACGACCATAGGCCAATGCGACGGCCAGCGTCTATCCGTGACATAAAAGCTTACGACAGCAGGGATACAGAATTCATAGAAAGAATAGAATGAGCGATTACCGCAGATGCGAACACCATGATCGGGCTGAATTGTAATTCAGCCCGATCATGGAGCGTCTCGCGCATATCACTGCTGTGCAATAGGAAAGAAGCTTAGAACTCTTCCCATATATCGACGCTTTTCTCAGCTGCTGCGGCGCCATTGCGCGCACTCGCATAAGCGCGGACTTGTTGGGTTTGCTCGGCCACGCTGGCTTGCGTTGACGCCCTTTCACTAGAGCTTGAGGAAACCGGTGATTTAATCGGTTCACGACGGTCATTTCGTGCACCCCCACGGCGCTCGCGTGTGATATTAAAGTGAGAAATCTGGTGCAACAACTCATCCGCATTATTGTTTAATGATTCGCTTGCTGCAGTTGTTTCCTCAACCATCGCTGCGTTTTGTTGGGTTGCCTGGTCCATTTTATTCACGGCGCTATTGACTTCCGACAGGCTGGCAGACTGTTCCTTGGCTGACGATGCCATATCGGTAACCAGTTTACTGATGTCTTCAACGCGTTCAACGATTTCCGTTAGCGCCTGGCCCGTGCGCCCGACAAGCTCCACGCCTTTTTCAACTTGTTCAGTTGAAGATGAGATTAGCGTTTTAATTTCTTTTGCGGCGCCAGACGAACGTTGCGCGAGTGCACGGACCTCTTGCGCTACGACGGCAAACCCGCGTCCCGCATCACCAGCACGCGCAGCCTCGACCCCCGCATTCAGCGCCAACAGATTAGTTTGAAAGGCTATATCATCAATGACACCGATAATCTGCGAAATCTTCCTGGATGAGGTTTCGATCTCCCCCATCGCATCTACGGTCAATCGAACAATTTCACTGCTTTCCTGTGCTTCGCCTCGTGTTTGTTCGACAGCGCTGCTCGTTTGACTGGCACCTTCCGCCGTTTGCTGAACCGCTGCGGTAATTTCATCCAGAGCCGCAGCCGTTTCCTCAAGTGTAGCGGCTTGGCTTTCTGTTCGATGAGATAGTTCTTTTGAAGAATCGCTCAGCTTGCCAACTTGGTTTTTCATTCCGTCCGCTGTGCCAGTGATTGTTTTAACGACGGTTTCAAGGGTTTTCAGGGCGTCGTTGAAATCTTGCCGTAATTGTTCGTACTCTTCTGAAAATACGGTATCGATTGGCTTTGTCAGTTCACCTTCAGCCAGCCTGTTAAGGCCTGTAGCAAGGCTGGTCACTACCAATTCCTGGCGTTTTTCGAGATCCTTTCGTTCAATATCAGCAGATTTTAGCTTGGCGACAGCGGCGTTAAAATCATCGCGAAGTTGTACATAATCCTCAGGAAATTCCTGCTCCAGCAATGTATTGAAGTCACCGTGCGATAGCTTACGCAACCCTTCTGCGAGACCAGAGACGACGAGCTCTTGTTCGGCGGTGCTTCTTTCGCGTTCTTCTTTGTCTTGTGCGAGTTGCGTCTCTGTCTCCGTGGCATCCACAGCGAACTTAACAATTTTGAAAATCTTGCCATTACCGTCGCGTATAGAATTATAGGTAGCACGAACAAATCTGGGCTCGCCATTCTTTGCGCGTCGCTCAAACAAGCCGCCGGTGCTGCGCCCTGATACTAAATCTTCCCAAAATTGACCGTATTCTGCGGTTTTTGCGTACTCATCATCGACAAATATTCTATGGCGCCGTCCAACGATTTCTTGCAAGTCGTAGCCCATCACGTCGAGAAAATTCTGGTTTGCGTCAACAATCGTTCCGTCCAGGTCAAATTCTATAACAGCTTGAGACCGGTCAAGCGCATCAAGTTTGCCTTGATTAATCCGGATGGTGGTAACGTCATTCCATTCAAGGACATTACCGACATAATCGCCCGCGCTATCAAAGACTCCGCTAACGTTCAGCCCGAACTTAAAATTACCTACCGAGATATCGGTCCGAAAGGGCAATGATTCTGGGTTTGCCAAAAGTTGGCGTTGATGGGCTGGGTTTTTGTGGAACATATCAATGCAGCTTCCAATGATCGCATCAGGATTAAAACTCGGCCAAGTTTCGCGAAATACTTCGGCATTGTCCGCGAGCAGCTTCTTTGTCGCCTCATTGATATAGGTCACGATAAAATCACGATCGACCATCATTATGGCTACGGATGAACCATCAACGGCTGAGTTGTGAAAATTGGCAACCTGACTATCTTTTTGCGCTAGATCCAGATTATCACGAAGCATAGTAAGCTTCTTCGCGAACCGACCGAACTCCCCTCGCTCCGTCGCGCCGTCAATCTCGACCGCATAATCGCCAGAGAGAATCTTTTTAGCCGCAACATTGAATTCATGAAGCCGCTTCTTCGAGCGCAAATGGAGATAAGCAAAAAAACCGCATAGCCCCATCAATACGAGCAACATCGCATTCAGCAGCGCGAACAAGAAGCTGGAATTTGATCCATTATCGGCAGGTGCCGGAACAGACAGTTGTTCAGTATTGAGTTCACTGGTTGTCACCTTAAGAATTGATTGACGACCCAGCGCATTCTCAAAAAGAGCATCTGAAATCTGTGCATGGCTCATAATATCGCCGGGCCTGGCATAAACATCGGATATGCCAAGGCACGCCATCATGGATGAAATAATGGCTAGGAAGGATGCAATTCGGCTTCTCTTTGACATAATGCGGGCCTCGTTAAGGTTAAAACCAAGTGAAGCTTCCGCGAAAAGCATTTACATAAAGTTGCTATATTATTTTATTGCTACTTATAGGTGTGTTTTGAAAAGCACATCAAGCGCCAATAAGTGCTCTTTTAGCTTTTCCCGACAGGACTAGCCCGCGGCCTCAGACCGGCATCCATTACGATAAAATGTAGATGAAAATTGGAGCGGGTAGACGGAATCGAACCGACATACTCAGCTTGGAAGGCTGCTGCACTACCATTGTGCTATACCCGCATCGAGCGGCGCTTCTTAGCGGCTAATCCCAGTGATGGCAATCATCCATGATCCACAACCCATCTGCACCAGCAACTTGCCCGCACCTGTTGGTTCAAATTTGAACCATTTTCTTCGAACAATCTCGCCATTTTGCAGATAGTCTCCATCTTTCTTGGGGCATGAAGCCCGGAATATATGAGCAACGCAAGAACAAGCGGGGTGGGAACAGGCATGCCAGAGGAAGCAAAGAACCGGGAAGCAAACAACCGAATTCACGAGCGCACAGAGCTCGGCCTCACAGTCAGATTCATTACCCGCGAAGATCTGGAAACGACCGGCACGTTGATTGACATTTCTGCGGGCGGTCTCTCCATGCTTACCGAGACTGAGGCGAAAATTGGCGACCCGGTGATCGCCTACCCGGATAGGCTCGGCCGATTGACCGGTAAGGTCGTGCGCAAATTCGAGGGTGGCGTCGCTGTTCAATTCGAGATGTCTGACACACAACGTGAGCATCTTCGCAAGCGCATTGAATCGGCTCTTAGCGGCGTACCTTATCTTCGGTTACTCGAAAACCGCAAACACAAACGCATCACGCTGAACCTTGAATCTGAATGCTGTGTTGAATCCAGTGGTGAAAAATTCAAATGCCACATCATGGATATCTCGGAGACAGGCAGCAAGATCCAGGCAGATCAATCACCCGAAATCGGCGAAACCGTGCGGATTGGATCCCTCCATGGCGTAGTGATACGACACATCGCGGAAGGTTTCGCGATTGAGTTTTCAAAGAGCATTTCCGTAGACGAGGCAAACGCTGGATCTATCGAGGATTGCGCGTAAATATTATTCACCATCTATAAAGACCGCGCAATCAACAGCTTCATAATCTCGTTGGTGCCGCCATAGATGCGATGAACGCGGGCGTCAGCATACATCCGGCTAATCGGATACTCATCCATCAGGCCATAGCCGCCAAAGAGCTGTAAACACTCATCCACTATCTCGTTTTCAAGATCGGATAGCAGCATCTTGGACATGGAGGCAGTCACCGCATCAAGCTTTCCGTCGATGAGCTGCGCGGTGCAATAATCAACAAAGACCCGCGCCATAGTCGCTTGAGCTTTACATTGAGCAAGCTTGAACTGCGTGTTCTGAAATTTGATAATTGGCCGACCAAACGCCTGGCGGTCTTTTGTATATTCTATGGTTATCTCCAGAGCGCGTTCGATTACCGCCATAGCCTGAACGGCAATCTGATGACGCTCTTGAGGCAATTGCTCCATCAGTTGGAAAAACCCTTGGCCTTCTTCTGTCCCTAAAAGATTTTCCGTTGGGATTTTTACGTCACTGAAAAAAAGCTCTGACGTGTCCTGGGCTTTATTGCCGAGTTTTTTGAGGTTGCGACCGCGCTCAAAACCATCAACCTCATCGGTCTCGACCACCATCAGGGAAACGCCTTTTGCGCCTTCCCCCGGGTCGGTCTTACAAACAACGATGATGATATTGGCGGTCTGGCCATTGGTGATGAACGTCTTTTGGCCATTGATGACATATTGGTTGCCCTTTTTCAGGGCCGTTGAGCGCACGGCTTGGAGATCGGAGCCGGTTCCCGGTTCCGACATGGCAATCGCGCCCACAAGCTCGCCGGAGGCCATGCGCGGGAGCCAGCGCTTTTTTTGCTCTTCCGTCCCGTAGTGCAAAATATAAGGCGCCACGATGCAATTATGGAGCGCCGCGCCAAAGCCTTCGATGCCGGCTATGGCTTGCTGCTCCATAAAAATCTGTTCATGGGCGAAATTGCCGCCAGCGCCGCCATATTCTTCCGGCATGGACATACACAAAAGGCCTGCCTTACCGGCCTTGTTCCAGGCCGAACGATCAACACAACCCTGGTCGCGCCACTTTTCTACATGGGGCGCTAATTCTCGCGTAAAGAATTTACCAACTTCGCCTTCGAATAATTCTAATTCGTCAGTCTTCCATGATGGGGTGGCGGTCTGAATTGCGGACATGGCGCGTCGCTCCTGTTGATCTATCTCCCTTTGAATTTGGGTATGATAAAGCGATCTGGCAACAGGAATTGTCAGTTAGAGCAGGTTTAGTCGCACCATTGATACGGATCTAAAAGCCGAAATCGATACCCGCCGTCACCAGTATCGCACTGATATCGAATGATGTCGCTAAAGAACCGCGAAGCTGGTTTTCAGGGAGTGCCGCAGATTGGTTGATCACACGCTCCTGGAAAAAAATATAGGATGCGCCCAGATGCAGCGTCGTATCCGCGCCTATTCGTTTGGAATAACCAGCCCCAAGCCACACCCGATCTGTATCGGGAAGCCGCGGGCTGGCAAAATCATCATCTAACGGCATTTGCTCATACATAACACCAAGGCGCGCCGTACTAGAGGGTGACAACTCATATTCCGCCCCGAGAGAGACCGTCCAATTATCACGCCAGTTTTGCGTAAGGACATCGGGCGGTTGCGCAGCATTTTCAAACACCGCAATGAGTTCTTCAAACCGGCTCCACCGTGTCAGCGTCGTGGATGCTAGTAGAGTCATCCTTGGCGACACATCCAGCGCAGCGCCGAATTGAAACTGAGCCGGTGCGGTTATATCCAAAGCAAAGCCGGTGTCTTGAAATAACCCAAAGCTCGCTAGCGTTTGCCCTGCGATCGATGTGCTGATGTCGAAATCTGCATCGCCTGTGAAATCATGTTCAATTTTAGACGTGAAACTGGCGCCCACGTGAAGTTCCGGCGTGAGCTGCCCTTGCACGCCAACAACATATCCAAAACCGAAATCACTGGCGCCTAACTCAAAAAAGGCATCATCCGTCCCTGGGGTAAACCCTGGGATCATTGAGGCCGCTGCTATGCCGGCCGCGTCAATAGCGCCATCCAACGTAATATCGGTATACTGAACACGAAACCCGCCCGCGACCGCCCACTGATCGTTGAGCTGAAACCCGAGTATCGATGTCAGGGCGCCAGACGCCACTTTTGACTTTGTGCCGTGATAGCGGATCACACTATCATCCTCGAAGGCAGTGCCAAATCCAAATGGCGCACTTAAAGTAACGCCCAGAAAAATTCTATCGCTCAGGCGCATCGCAATCGACGCATCAGGAAAAACACCATCGTCGATCACCGACTGACCGCTGCTGACGCCGGGGACTGGGGCAACACCCAGTAAAGTTCCGCTGGCCGTATCATATCCGCTATCGACAAAGACCCCAAAGACCGTAAGCGATCCGGCGACATCATCTATCCCAACAATGGACGCCGGGTTGTAAGCAGCCGCGCTGGGGGTCGCTCGCTGGGCCTGGGCGCCCGCCATAGCCGAACCAAGGGTCTCAGCGCTTTGTGCATTGAGGGCAAAGCCGCTTGCCCATGCTGGTGTCGATAGCATTGAAAAAGACAGCAATATTACAAGAGATTTTCTGAGCATCATTCGCCTTTTTACGAATCTGGATGAGTGCCTATCATAGCACTCGTTAAGCAGGCGCAAAATTTTTCTACAGTACATTACTGAAAAAAAAGACTGGACCAGAAACGCGAATTTTCTCTCAGGCTCTGCACCAGGAACTTTAGTCCGCATCCGTCAAGCGCCGAATCAGGCTTGACGTATCCCACCGTCCGCCCTCCACCGCCTGAATATCGGCGTAGAATTGGTCGACCAGAGCCGTTACCGGCAAGCGCGCGCCATTTTCTCTCGCCTCCGCGAGGGCGATCCGTAAATCCTTACGCATCCAGTCAACCGCAAATCCGAAATCAAACTCGTCTTTGGCCATGGTGCGCGCTCGGTTTTCCATTTGCCAGCTTTGCGCGGCGCCGCCGGAAATCGCTTCGAGGACTTTTTCAATATCGAGCCCTGCCCGCGCCGCGAAATGAACCCCTTCAGATAAACCTTGCAACAACCCGGCGATACAAATCTGATTAACCGCCTTACAGAGCTGCCCACTACCCGCCTCACCGATATGGATGATGCGGGCGCCATAGGCATCCATGGCAGGGCGCGCAATTTCTACATGCGCGCCATCACCGCCACACATAATAGCAAGTGTTCCGTTTTGAGCCCCGGCCTGGCCGCCCGACACCGGCGCATCAACAAAGCCAATGCCAAGCTCTGACAAATCATCATGGAGACGCCGCGCCAATGCCGGGGACGCCGTCGTATGATCCACAATGACAGCCCCTTGCGCTATCGAAGAGGCCGCTTTTTCAATCACAGATGAAACGTCTGGATCATCCCCGAGGCAGGTAAAAATCAACTCAGCGCCAGCAACCGCGGCGTCCGGGGTGAGCGCCGCAGAGCCGGCATATTCTTTCACCCACGCATCCGCCTTACCGACAGAGCGGTTATAAACGGTAACGTCATAACCGTTTTTCGAGAGATGCCCGGCCATGGGGGCGCCCATCACGCCGAGCCCTAGAAATGCGATCTTTTTCATGTGTCGTCGAGACCTGCGAAATAGTTGCTTGCAAAATAAACCAGCGGAGATTGATCGACACTGTCAAACCGGATAATTTCTCCGACCATAATGACGTGATCACCCGCCTCGTGACGCTTTGCAATCTTGCAATCAAACCCTGCTAGGCGCTGTTTCAAGAGCGGGGCGCCGGTTTCCCATATCTCGACTTCTTGCGGATCAAGAGGCTTAGGGGAAAATCGCGCAAAGCGTTCCGAAAATGCTTGTTGCTCTGAACATAAAATACTAACGCTATAGCTATCGGCGGCCATAAAATCTGGGTATGTGGATGCTCTTTTTTCAACGCACCAAAGAACCATGGGCGGATCCAGGGAAACAGACGTGAATGAGTTAATTGTAATTGCCGCGAAATCACCCGCTTCCTTTTTGCAGGCCGCGATGGCTATGCCCGTCGCAAACCGGCCAAAAGCATTTTTCAATGGCCTGTGTTGATCCGTCATAAGCCTTCATTCTTTCCCAAAAACCGTTTCGCTAACGTATTGAAAAGCCAGCCCCTTGTGCGGGTAACATCAAATTGGGAAATTACAAAGCACCAGATACGGTATAGGCGCTGTACAGCACTCATTTAGCATTCACAAAACCGGCAAGACAGGTCAATCTTCGGATCATGGAAACTTTAGCAGCAGCTCCCTGGCAGATGTGGGCGACGATGGCCATCATCGGCGTCACCATCGTTTTTTATGTCATCGACCGGTTTCCCCTGGAACTTGTCTCCACGGGCGCGATTGTCGCGCTGCTGTTGTTAT
>JAADIH010000278.1 GCA_013151435.1 Alphaproteobacteria bacterium | reverse complement strand
CTTGATATCCATAATTTGCCGGAACAATTCTGCTGTAGTAGCTACCCTAGTTTTATTGAATGGCAAAATAGAGGCAAAGCGAAAGGCTCTCCCCATACCTTGTCGGCTATTCATTTCTGTTAGTCGTATTTCAATGCATCTTTCACGGCTTTATCCAGATGAGCGACGACGCTGTCGATGGCAATATCTTCTCGCTCACCATCATTGCGAGATTTTAATTCCGCCATGCCAGAGCCCACACCGCGCGGTCCGATGACCACTTGATAAGGCAATCCGATCAGATCCATGCGAGCAAATTTTTGCCCGCGCTTTGGTGTCATCATAAAGAACATCAACGCCAGCATCCGAGAGTTCGGTATAGATCTTTTCGCAGGCGGCATCACAAGCCTCATCCCCGGCCTTCAGATTGATGACGCCAACATGATATGGCGCGACACTCATGGGCCATTTGCAGCCGCCATCATCGTGGAAGGCTTCAATGATGGCGCCCATCAAACGAGAAACCCCGACGCCATAGGAGCCCATGTGAACTGGCGTATCTTTTCCGTCCGAGCCCGTGACAACAGCTTTCATGGGCTCAGAATATTTAGTGCCGAAATAAAAGATATGGCCGACTTCAATACCTCGCGCACTGATCTGGTCTTTTTGCGCGACACCCTTCTCGAATTCATCTGCATCATGCATCTCATCAGTTGCAGCGTAATGAGATGTGAACTGATCAATGACCGGCTGCAGATCGCCGTCAAAATCAGTGCCTTTTGATGGCGTCTTCATGGCGATCAACCGCTTGTCACAAAAGACAGCGCTCTCACCCGTATCGGCGAGCACTATAAATTCATGACTGAGATCACCGCCGATGGGCCCTGTGTCAGCGCGCATGGGAATCGATGTCAGGCCCAACCGTGCAAAAGTACGCAAATATGCCACAAACATTTTGTTATAGCTTCGTCTTGCGGCGGCCTCATCTATGTCAAAGGAATATGTATCCTTCATCAGGAACTCGCGGCCTCGCATAATGCCAAAACGCGGGCGAATTTCATCACGAAATTTCCACTGAATATGATAGAGCATCTTCGGCAGGTCTTTGTATGAGCGAACGCCTGCCCGAAATATCTCCGTAATCATCTCTTCATTGGTGGGGCCAAATAACATCTCACGATCACCGCGATCGGTAATCCGCAACATCTCCTTGCCATAAGCATCATAGCGGCCACTTTCGCGCCAGAGATCTGCTTGCTGAATGGTCGGCATCAGCATTTCAATGGCCCCAGCACGGTCTTGCTCTTCGCGAACAATCTGCTCAATTTTCTTTAAAACCCGAAAGCCGAGAGGCAGCCAGGCATAGATTCCGGCGCCCTGCTGGCGGATCATCCCGGCCCGCAACATCAGACGGTGAGATACAATCTGGGCGTCAGCTGGGGTTTCTTTTAAGAGCGGTAAGTAAAATCGACTAAGGCGCATGGAATTCCGCGGCATTTTGCTTCGCCCTGCTTCTAGAGCGCATTGGCAAAAGTGGGAACCGGTTTTGCAGATAATTACATGTAAAAACAACTTACAGGCTGCGATCGCGGAACTCTTACCCATCTATGATGGCTTATTTTCTCCTCAACAGCCGCCAATTTTGGTGGGGATGGCTTCATCCAGCTCTACGCCACTCTGTTGGAGTAGATTGATCAGCGTCCGCTCTGGGTTGGGTATGAGCTCATTGGTGATCCGCGTTGCACCCTGCCCATCCGACACTGTCCTGTCAGATCCAGTTTGAAACGCGATATCTGTTGCCGCAGCACAATCACTAGAAATCGGCCCAGCCCCGAAATCTACGTTACGTGCGAGGCTAACGCCGATTACATAAAGCAATGATAGGCCAATCAGAAATAACCGCATATTAGCGTCCTCCAATACAAAAAGCGCCAGAATTGGAAATCCGCGTGCCGCCGTCATCGAGTTGTAAATCGAACCGTCGGAGCAACCGCTGGCTAGCCCAACCGTCTGTAGGCTGATAGCGAAACACGATGATATGATCGCCGTATCCAGCGGGAAATTCAGAGTTTGCTCTGACCAACGCCCCACTATTGGATGCCAAAAGAAAAGTCGCCTTTGCAGCACACGGTCCCGGCCTGACCACTACGGTCTCAGTCGCCGCTGATGCACTCGCTAGCGTTAACCCTAATACAGACAAAACTACGCGTCCCGTTTCCATTCGAGACAGCGATGCATCGTCTATGCCTAATGTCGGCGCCCAGGCTGAAGGCTAAATGTGGTGGTAAGATATAGATCTGGATGACGGGAGCTATCATCCAGAAAATGGTGCGGCCGAGAAGACTCGAACTTCCACGGGTTGCCCCACAGCGACCTCAACGCTGCGCGTCTACCAATTCCGCCACGGCCGCACACTGGCTAGGCGAGCGGCGGAGATAGCAAAAGCTTTGCCGCATGTGAAGTGTGTATTTGCAAAGGAATTGGCAGCGGGGGATAGGCAGCGAGGATTTCTGGACGCTTTGAGACTGGTCGAACAGGCTCTAAGATCAGCGCCAAACCACTGCACCAGAAAGCCCCATTTTGGATAGTACGTCAATTATGCCCGAAACCGCCATAACCCGGCTAAAAACTGGCACACCGGTCTGTTGGGCGGTATCCAAGGGGCTGACGCCATATCCAGAGGCTGTGTCCTTTATGGAGGAGCGGGTTGTCGCCATCCGGGAAGGTCGGGCCAGTGAGCTGATATGGCTCCTGGAACACCCTCCGCTCTATACAGGCGGGACAAGCGCCAAACCTGACGATCTCCTCGCTCCAGACCGGTTTCCGGTCTTTAAAACTGGTCGTGGCGGGCAATACACCTATCATGGGCCCGGTCAGCGGGTGGCCTATGCCCTCCTGGACCTGGAGCGCCGCGGCAAGGATATCCGTCAATTCGTCAAAGGGTTGGAAAAGTGGATGATCACGACGCTGGGAGAATTTGGACAAATTGGTGAAACCCGTGAGGGCCGAGTTGGCGTCTGGATCAATCGCACCCCGCCAGGCGGCCCCTTACGGGAGGATAAAATTGCGGCAATCGGCATTCGGGTCCGGCGCTGGGTGAGCTTCCATGGCATCGCGCTTAATGTAGAGCCTGATCTCTCTCATTTTACCGGTATCACACCCTGCGGCATTGATGAGCCAGGCCTTGGGGTGACGAGCCTTGTGGATCTCGGCTTGCCTGTGACCATGGACGACGCGGATGTAGCCCTCAAAAAATCATTCGAGAAAATATTTGGCCCAACAATCGACGAAACACTCTGAACATGATGATATCGTCAATATACGAATCAATGAGGCAGGAGACGGAGTATGGCTCAGCGTATTCTCGTAACCGGCATAAGCGGGTTTATCGCCAAGCATATAGCGCTGCAGCTCTTGCAAAAGGGCTATGAAGTCCGGGGTACTGTCCGGTCGCTGAAGAAGTCCCACCAGGTGCGCCAGACCCTCGACAACGCCAACGCCCCTATCGAGGAATTGAGTTTTATTGAGGCTGACCTAACAAGCGATGACGGATGGAACGAAGCCGCAGAAGGCTGCGTATGCGTCATGCATGTGGCCTCGCCCTTCCCTATTTCCCAGCCGCGCGACCGAGACGCCTTAACCCCAGCCGCACGTGACGGCGCCTTGCGTGTTTTGCGTGCGGCGCGAGAAGCCGAACGTATCATCATGACATCATCTATGGTTGCTATGATGTATCGGCCAAATCGTCCCCCTGTACTCTCGGTCACCGAAAATGATTGGACTGATATCAGTTGGAGTGCATTGACCGCATACATCGTTTCTAAAACAGAGGCAGAAAAAGCGGCGTGGAATATCGCTACCGAAGAAGGATTTAAACACCGGCTGACAACGGTCAATCCAGGCTTTGTACTGGGCCCGTCGCTCGATAGTGATCTTGGGACATCACTCGAGGTCATCCGCATGTTTTTAAAGGGCGCCTATCCAGCTGTGCCCCCGGTCAGTTATCCGGTGGTGGATGTGCGCGATGTCGCGGCGCTTCACATCAGAGCCTTTGAAATACCTGAAACTGGTGGGCGGCGCTTAATCGCATCATCCGATACGCTGTCTTTGAAAGAGATCGCGGAAATTCTTATTGAAACTAATCCAAATCGCGCCAAGAAGATTCCAAAAAGAGAACTGTCAGCTTTAATAGTTCGAATTGCAGCTCTCTTCGATCGAAACCTTTCATCGGTAATTCCCGACCTTGGCGCCGTGCCTCAAGCCAATACCAGTTATGTCAGCGCCCTGACGGGATTGGAATTTCGTACTGCCCGGGAGGCAACCGTTGCGGCAGCGCGTTCGCTGGAGAAAGTTAACGCTCTGTAATGTTAACTCAATCAGATTTCCTTGGAATTTCGCAACCTTTCTAGTGTTCCTTGTGGTAAATATGTTTTTTTGCGACCAGGAGATGATTCCATGAGGCCACTCAAAATTGCAGCAGTTTTTTTGAGCGTGAGCAATATATCACTCTGCAACGTCGCGATTGCGCAAACTGCATTAATTGAGAAGTCAGAAATTGAAGCTTTACTTCTCGAACTCGAACCATCTCAAACTGAGAACGCACCAAATGCCAGCAGCATGTCCCCCGCCGAAATTGGACAGGCTGTAACACCGGAATATAACCCGGATGAGAGTGCAGATTCGCTAAATGCCCGACAGCAAATAAAACAGACCTTCACGCTACGCCGCAAGATTGACGGTCAGGTTGTTGAAACTACGCAACGTACTGTCACTTACAACCCTCGCATGCCTTATCGACAAACCGAAGCTGGCCAAACAACGCTAGAGAAGTTGAAGTCCGCCTTTGATAATGAAGTTCTCACCCGTAATGAGGCCTTTGAGGAAGCAAAGCTCGATTTCACAATTGCAGATATTAATCGCGACAGCAGCATGAGTGCTGAAGAATTTTCTGATCTTGTCATAAGCTGGAAAGAAGCAGGCCTTCGGTTGGTTGGTACACCAAATGTGGACAGTGAACGACAGCGTCGATATGATGCCTTCCTTGCCGAAATCAGCCCGGAGACGTCAAACCAAAAGCTCAAAGCGAAGGCGAGAAAGAAATTCTTATTTCTTACGGGCGGCGTAGAGGAAGTATCGCGCAAGGACTATATTCGCGAATATTTGCTCGATTTCGACTCTATGGATAAAGATAATGACACAATCCTCAAAGGTAATGAATTAGAACGGTTTCGCGCGCTGAATAGTGGCGAACCAACAGAAATATTTTTGGAAACGCAGCCCTTAAATTAACGACAAGAACTGACCTACCGTCAGAAATTCATCGCGCATACTCTCTTCACGCGCGCGTGCTTCTTCATCCTCACCCCAGCGTTCTTCTTGAAACCGCTCATCGATACGCGACGCATCAAAAATATCGCTAGCTTCGCGATAGTTTTTCCACAAAGCGAGAGAAAGCACTGCAGACCCTGTTATTGCAGTGGCGGTCCGCAAGGCAAACAAGGTTTCGGCTGATTGCCCTTCCAGAGCCCGCCGAACCGAAGCAATGGTCGCATCTGACTGGGAAACAGCCATGACCCCGGTTGTCATCACTAATGCCGCATCAAATTCAGATCGCAAAAAATAGATATAGGGATCCCACGCAACGCTTTGACTCTCTACGAGAGCTTTCGGCGCTTCGGCCCGATAGGAAACAAGATCCGATCCCAAATAGTCGAGCATATCCTGGCGCCATTGTGCAGAATCATCTGCACCACAATCAATCGCCGCCGATAAGATAGCCGTCAGGGGCATAGACTTACGTTCTATAAACTCACCTTGCGCGCCCCATTCATTGGCAACAGCTTGCGCCAAAGGTAACGTCGAAGCTGCCAGCGGTTTGCTTGTCTGGGTCTTAGCCTGGTGACCATCGAGAGCAATAACAAATGCATTGTCACCAGCTTCAACAGTTACAGTCTCGTAGAACCGTTTAATCCGGACGGGCCCATCGCTCACCGCAACCCCTCCGGCCATTCACAAGTTGCATTCGTATCGAACGCGAAAAATTTCCAGGTTTCCAACATGTGCCCAGTCAAAGGGGCCGAGATGGTCATCCGCTTGCCGCTTTTTGGATGCGGAAAGGTCATCTCACGACAGAACAAATGTACTTTCGTTGAAACACCTTCTATGCGCGAGGATGCACCGCCATATTTTCCGTCACCGACGATCGGGCAACCGATGGCTGCTGCATGAACCCGCAGCTGATGCGTGCGCCCGGTCACCGGACGCATTGCCAGGAATGCAACCCTTGCTCCCGCATCATATAGGGTTTGATAATCGGTAACCGCTTTCTTGGCGTCCTCGCCCTCAGCAGGGACCACACGCTCTTCATCTCCATCACCGATACGCACCATGCGTTTTGCGATAGGCATTGATATTGTACCCTCGTGCGGGTGTGGTGAGCCCACTGTCAACGCCCAATAGGTCTTATCAACCTTATGCGCCTTAAAGGCATCGCCAAGCTTTTGGGCGGATTGTCTGGTTTTTGCCACCAACAAAAGTCCGCCCGTATCTTTATCAAGACGATGGACAAGACGTGGTCGCTCACCATTTTTTTCAAGCGCCGCCAGCATGCCGTCAAGATGGTGTTTTGTATTCGTTCCGCCTTGCACTGCGAGACCAAACGGCTTGTTCAGCGCAAGCATGGTCTCATCTTCAAAGATGATCATCTGCCGTATATCATCCGCGTGTTGCGTGTTGCGGGGCTTCGGCTTTAGTGTGAAATGTCCATTATCAGGTAAAGGCGGTATGCGGATTTCTTCTCCGGCTTCAAGGCGTCGGTTTGATTTGACGCGCCCCCCCACTACACGCACTTGCCCTTTACGCAAATATTTCTCTAAAGCTCCATGACTAACCATTGGAAAGTGTGACTTAAACCAACGGTCAAGGCGCATGCCCGTTTCATCGGGCGTGACTATTCTTGTTTGTACGCCGCTCATGACAGTTGCCGCCCTATAACTAAGCCCGCGACAAGACCGAAGACCGATAAGATCACCGATGCACCCAAATAGGCGGCGGCAATCATCATCGTGCGATCGCGATATAGCGTCAGAACATCCAATGAGAATGCCGAAAAAGTCGTAAAGGCGCCGAGCAATCCCACCGTCAAAAAAGCGCGCAAGGCGGGACTATTTGGTTCACGCGCTGTCAACCAGATGATGACAAGCCCCATGGCGAAGGAACCCGTGATATTCGCGGCCAATGTTCCCCAGGGAAAGTTTGGCCCTAATAAATGTAACGACACCCGTGATACGCCGTGACGCGCCATTGCGCCGATCGCGCCGCCCGCGGCTACCGCCATCCATATGAAATTACTGCTCATCGCCCAGGTCCTAGAAATGGCGCCACCAATAGCGCCAAAAACCCCTTATCTTCAATACCTTCGATGCCGATTTTCATGTTTGGGTGGCGTTCATGCGGGCTTTTTGAGCCGAAAACCCTATCCCAGACGCTGAGCCCACTCGCATAATTAGAGTCTGTATCTTCCCGGATCGCGTGATGGTGAATCCAATGGATCGACGGCGTCACAATCACCCACGAAAGTGCTTTCTCAAACCCGGATGGCAGCTTTAGATTTGAGTGATGAAACACGGCAAGACAAAAAAGGATGATCTCAAACAGGATGACTGTGGGTAATGGAATCGCCAGCAGCGAGATAGGAATGAGACGTAACAACGCCGAGAACACGACCTCGCCAATGTGGAATCTGACCGCACTTGTCGTATCGAGAAATTCATCCCGGTGGTGGATTTCATGCACCCGCCACATCAACGGTACTTTGTGATAGGCGCGATGAACCCAGTAGGTCCAGCAATCGAGAAGTATCAAATCAATGATCAGCAACGCGGCGCCCACACCTGCCGCAGTCATCCATTCGCTCCGTACCCACAACAATTGATTTGCACCCCATGCCGTTAAAGGGGCGACCACGCTCACCGAGAGCGCCATGAGAAGAACCCACATGCCAAAATTCTTGAACAAGCGTGCAGATGACGTCGGTCGTGAATCAGCACGCGCTAATCGCTCACCGATAAAAAACAACGCGAACCATATGCTAATGATTGCCGCCTTTGCAGCGAGTAGCGTTGCAAGCATTATTTTATACGCCCAATAAACACATATATCTTGTCGTCAATTTTCTGACTGTTTTTCACGGCGCTTTCGCTCCCAATATTCCAGGCGCTTTAATATCTCTTTATCAAACCCAAACGGAGACGGCTGGTAAAATTTTTGTCGCTCCATCTCCGGCGGAAAATAGTTAAGGCCGGCAAACCCATCAATCTCATCATGGTCATAACGATAGCCCTCAGAGTAGCCGAGGGATTTCATCAGCTTTGTGGGGGCATTCATGGCATGGGCTGGCGGGGCCAATGAGCCAGTTTCGCGGGCCGCCGATTTGGCCATTTTAAAGGCCATATGGGAACGGTTGGATTTTGGGGCGGAGCCGAGATAGGCAACCAACTGTCCAATTGCTATCTCCCCTTCGGGTTGACCCAAAAACTCATAGGCGTCCCTTGCCGCAATTGCTAAGGGCAACGCTTGAGGATCTGCATTCCCTACATCTTCCGATGCAATAACAACCAACCGCCGGAGAATAAAACGTGGATCTTCCCCACCAACAAGCATACGCGCAGCCCAGTAAAGCGCAGCATCAACATCTGATCCGCGGATCGATTTTTGTAAAGCACTCGCCAGATTGTAATGAGATTCCTGACCCTTGTCATAAATCGGCGCACGACGTTGAACGATAGCACCGAGCTCGCCCGCCTCTATAAGTCTTCGCCCGTCGGGCTCTGCAAAAAGTTCTTCCGCAAGATTCAAAACAAACCGGCCATCTCCATCAGCCATGTTCCGCAACCTTTCACGGGCATCCTCCGTCAGCGGTAAACTCCTACCTTCCACTTTCTCCGCGCGGGATAGCAACCTCTCTAGCGCATCATCATCAAGTCGGTTTAGCGTGAAGACTTGCGCGCGCGACAACAAAGCGGCGTTTAATTCAAAGGATGGATTCTCCGTCGTGGCCCCAATCAGGGTGATAACGCCAGCCTCTACATGGGGCAAAAAACCATCCTGTTGGGCTTTGTTGAAGCGGTGAATTTCATCCACAAATAGCAGCGTACCTTTACCTGTTGCTCGGCGCGCCTTGGCCCGATCAAATACTTTTCTGAGGTCTGCAACACCGGAAAAAATTGCCGAAATCTGTTCAAATTCCAAATTTGCATCATTGGCCAGAAGCCGGGCAATGGTGGTCTTTCCTACCCCAGGCGGTCCCCATAATATGAGCGAGGAAAGACGCCCCGCATCTAGCATGCGTCTGAGCGGCGCCCCTCGTGCCAAAAGGTGATCCTGCCCAACTACATCATCAAGCGTAGCCGGGCGCATTCGATCCGCAAGCGGGCGGGGCGCTTCTTTTTCCAGTCCCGCCGCATTGAAAAGATCGTTCATGATAGACTAACGGCCCACCCGCCAGGGAATAATGCGCCCGCCAGTCTCAATCTCAAGCACCCATGGTAACGCTGCCCTAGTGATTTCACGCTCTAACTCCGCTGTATTATGCACAGGCTTTCCGTTTACGGAAAGGATCTTATACCCCGGCCGTAAACCACGGCGCGCGGCAAATGATCTTGGCTTCACTTCGGATACGACTATCCCTTTGGTCAAAGGATCAAGGCCCAATTCCTCGCTATAGCGCGGTGATAAATTATCTACGGTAACGCCATTCAGCGGATGGTTTCCCGTCAAGGCGCGCGGATCCCGGGCCGGAACTTCCGGCGGCAAAGTCAATGTCAATGTAGCGTTGCGGGTTTTTCCATCGCGCACATAGACGATATCTGTGTTATCGCCATCACTGTTGACCCCGATGCGATATTGAAGGGTCTGCGCATCATATACCGGCTGCCCATCCACTTCGGTAATGACGTCCCCCGGTTTTAATCCAGCGCGATCCGCCGGGCCATGGCCCCAAACATCATCGATGATCGCTCCTGTGGGCCGGTCAAGCTGCAGCGCCTTTGCCATGTCAGAGGAAACAGTGCTGCTTGAAGCGCCGATCCATGGCCGCACCAGAGCCGTTCCGCTGATCGCCGATTTTATGACTTGTTGAACTAGGCGCGCCGGGATTGCAAAGCCAATCCCGTTTGATCCACCGGACCGCGAGTAGATTGCAGTGTTGACGCCGACCAAACGCCCATCAATATCAATCAACGCGCCGCCAGAATTTCCAGGATTGATCGCTGCATCCGTTTGGATGAAGAACTGATAATCAGAAACAGAAACAGCGGTGCGCGCTAGCGCAGAAATGATCCCGCTGGTCACAGTCTGACCGACGCCAAATGGGTTACCAATCGCCAGAACCACATCCCCAACTGCTATCAAATCAGAATTGGCAAAACTTACATATGGTAGCGGCTCATCAATATCGATACGGAGTACAGCAAGATCGGTCTGCCCGTCCGCTAGAACCAGTTCTGCATTAAATTCGCGACGGTCACTCAAAACAACTTTGATTTCAGTCATGCCCTGAATGACGTGGTTATTTGTAATGATCACACCATCTGGACTGACAATGACGCCAGAGCCTAATGAGTTTTGTACGCGCTCGCGCGGAGCATCAAATCCGCCACCAAAAAATCGTTGAAAAAATGGATCTCCGGCAAAGGGGCTGCGCTGTTGAACCACCCGGCGCGAGTAGACATTGACCACAGCAGGTGCTGCACGTTCTACAATGGGTGCAAACGAGAGTTGCACTTCCGCCATGGATTGTGGCACGGCACGCGACGGCGCCACGATCACCTCACTCTCCATCTCGTTTAGAGGCGCGGCCTCCTCCGGCGCCGGTTGTGCACATGCCGCTGAAAAACCCATAAGAAATGTTCCCGCAAAACCTAAAATGAACCGAACCATTACAAATACCTCCAAAGGAAAAGCGCGCAGGATTATCCATCCTACGCGCTTCTTATTCAATCCTGCATCCGCTTACCGTTTGGAAAAGCATCCGCATATAATCTAGCCTATAACTCGTCGTCATTGTCCTCTGTGCCGACAACAGGGCCTGAATCCAGGCCTTTCGCATCTTCATCACGATCAACAAATTCGATCACGGCAAGCGGCGCATTATCTCCGTAACGATAGCCCGCCTTCATGATACGAATATAACCGCCCTCACGCTCAGCATATCTTGGTCCAAGTGTATCAAACAGCTTCTTGGCCATGTCTTTATCGCGGATGCGCGCAATTGCCAGGCGGCGAAGATGCAGCGCTTTGCCATTATCCTTTTCCGCATGCTTGGCCATGGTCACAAGCTTTTCAACGATCGGCCGAAGCTCTTTAGCTTTCGGAAGAGTCGTCGTGATCTGCTCGTGTTTAATCAACGCGCATGCCATATTCGCGAACATCGCTTTGCGGTGCTCATGGGTGCGGTTCAGTTTGCGTTGCGCCACTCCGTGTCGCATGACATATTCTCCTTATACTGACGCTTATGTCAGTTTATTCGTCAAATTTCTTTGCGAGTTCTTCAATGTTTTCAGGTGGCCAATCGGGCACATCCATACCCAAGTGAAGCCCAAGGCCCGCCAACACTTCTTTGATTTCGTTTAGCGACTTGCGACCAAAGTTTGGTGTGCGGAGCATTTCCGCCTCGGTCTTTTGAATAAGGTCGCCAATATAGACAATGTTGTCGTTCTTCAGGCAATTAGCTGAACGCACAGATAACTCAAGCTCATCAACCTTGCGCAGAAGCGCTGGATTGAATGGAAGTTCTTCACGAGTTTCAGTGCCAAAATCTTTTTGTGGTTCGTCAAAGTTGACGAAGATTTGCAGCTGATCCTGCATGATCCGCGCAGCATAAGCGGTAGCATCTTCAGGAGAAATCGAACCATCAGTTTCGATCTCCATCATCAACTTATCATAATCGAGCACCTGACCTTCGCGAGTATTCTCAACACGGTAAGAAACGCGCGTGACCGGACTATAAAGACTGTCCACAGGAATAAGACCAATAGGCGCATCTTCAGGGCGGTTCTGAACCGCCTGGGCATAGCCCTTGCCCGTGTTGACAGTCAGCTCGATGCGCAAATCCGCACCCTCGTCCAGATGGCAAATCACGTGATCTTTATTGAGGATCTCAATCGCTGAGGTTTCTTCTATGTCTGCGGCAGTTACGAGACCTGGGGTGTTCTTCTTTAAAACCAGGCGTTTGGGCCCTTCCTCATGCATGCGCAGCGCGAGTTGTTTAATGTTGAGGACAATGTCCGTAACATCTTCGCGAACGCCAGGAACAGACGAAAACTCGTGAACAATACCGTCAATCTGAATCGATGTGACGGCAGCGCCTTGCAGTGAAGACATTAAAATTCGACGCAACGAGTTACCGAGCGTCAAGCCAAAGCCACGCTCAAGCGGTTGAGCAACAATGGTCGCCCGGCGCAGAGAATCTGTACCCGGCATCACATCGAGAGATGTTGGGCGGATAAGTTCTTGCCAGTTCTTTTCGAGAATATCTGTAGAATCCATAAGGTGGATAGCTCTCTGATTAGGGGGTGGGATCGTTAAATAAATTATACGCGGCGACGCTTGCGAGGGCGGCAACCATTATGCGGGATGGGGGTTACATCCTTGATCATCGAAACGGTAAGGCCAGCAGACTGTAATGCGCGAAGCGCACTCTCTCGGCCTGACCCTGGTCCGCGCACTTGCACATTCACTGTCTGCATGCCGTGGTCCATAGCTTTTTTTGCTGCGTCTTCAGCTGCAAGCTGCGCCGCATAAGGAGTAGATTTGCGAGATCCCTTGAAACCCATGCTACCAGCACTCGACCAGGAAATTGCATTGCCCTGTTCATCACTGATTGTAATCATGGTATTGTTGAACGAAGCGTTCACGTGAACAACGCCAGAAGATATGTTCTTGCGTTCACGCCGTTTAACGCGACCAGCAGGTGCTTTAGCCATGAAGTGCAGTCCTTATTTCTTTTTGCCAGCAATAGCTCTTGCTGGACCTTTGCGTGTACGAGCGTTTGTGTGCGTGCGCTGACCGCGAACCGGCAAGCCGCGACGATGGCGAACTCCTCGGTAGCAGCCTTGATCCATAAGGCGCTTGATGTTGACGGCGACTTCCCGGCGTAAATCACCCTCGACCATATAATCACTGTCGATGGCTTCACGGATCCGCAACACTTCTGCATCAGATAGCTCGTTCACACGGCACTCCGAAGCGATGCCAACTTTTTCGCAGATCTCGCCGGCTTTCGCAGGTCCGATGCCATGAATGTAACGAAGTGCGATTGTTACGCGCTTATTCGTGGGTATGTTGACGCCAGCAATACGGGCCACGGGTATTCCTCTTCTTTTGTTCTCCGCCCTGGTTCAATTGGCAGGGCACGCCATTATTCATGCAACGAAGCCCGCGACGGCGCGAAATAATCCGCGAAATAATCGCGGGCCGAGCGAGCTGGCCTCCTTTTGGCGGAGAGCGCGTAGGTATAGCCGCGCGCGTCCCGCCGTCAACCGTTTTCAAACGATTTTAGCGCCTGAATTGGTCCAATTTTGCATCGATTTCAGCCGATACCGCATCTACTGCCCCCATACCGTCCACAACCTTCAATTTTCCCTGTTTTTCATAGTATGGAATCAAGGGCGCTGTCTGATCTTGATAGACCTTGAGCCGGTATTTGAAGGTCTCTTCATCATCGTCTTTACGGGGTTCTTCACCACGCGCCACAGTCTCCTTAACTCGGGTCCTGAGACGTTCGATAAGCAGATCTGCATCAACCCGCAGCTCAATAACCGCATCAAGGTTGCGTTCCTGTTTCTCCATCAAGTCATCGAGAAGCATGGTATCCAGCATCTCGGCCTGCGCTAAGGTTCGTGGAAACCCGTCGAGCAAAAATCCACCCGCACAATCTTCCGCATCGATCCGCTCTTCGACAATCGCAGCGACAATATCATCAGAAACCAGATCGCCTAAATCCATCACTTCTTTGGCTTTTATACCAACTGGCGTTTGTTCAGCCACAGCCGCCCGTAAGATGTCGCCAGTGGAGAGCTGCGGTATGCCGTATTTCTCAACTATGTGAGCTGCTTGCGTACCTTTACCCGCTCCTGGCGGTCCCAGAAGAATAATTATCATCGTCGACCTCCACGAAGTTTCGACTTTTTAATGAGGCTTTCATATTGCTGCGCAACCAGGTGCCCCTGTATCTGAGAGACTGTATCAAGCGTGACCGAAACAACGATCAGCAGCGACGTCCCGCCAATATAGACAGGAATCGATTGTTGGTATCCTGCCTTCAAGACTTCCGGGAGAATACAGACGAATGTCAAATACATGGCGCCAATAACCGTCAGGCGGGTCAAAACATAATCTAGATATTCAGCCGTTCGCTCACCGGGACGATAGCCCTGAATGAAGCCGCCATATTTTTTCAGATTGTCAGCGACATCTTGAACATTGAACACAACGGAAGTGTAGACAAATGTAAATCCGATGATGAGGGCAGCGTAGAAGGCTATATAAAGTGGTTTTCCGGGGGCAAACATAAACTGCAATGTTTCAAGCCAAACCGGCGCACCCTCACCTATTGCGCCAAAGGCCGTGGCTGGCAGCAACAGCAAAGATGATGCGAAAATTGGCGGGATCACACCAGAAACATTGAGCTTAAGCGGCAGGTGCGATTTCTCACCCTGGGTCATACGTTGCCCAACCTGGCGCCGTGGGTATTGAACCAGTATGCGTCGTTGAGAGCGCTCAATGAACACCACAAATGCAATCAGGCCGAGCGCGAGCGCGCCAATGATAAGAATGGTTCCGCCGCCAACGCCCGCGCCAGTACGCCCCTGGTCGAGCAGCCCCGCGATAGCGCGGGGTAATTCGGCAACAATACCAGCGAAGATGATCAACGAGACACCATTACCGACGCCGCGCGCCGTGATTTGCTCGCCAAGCCAAAGCAGAAACATCACTCCGCCCACAAGCGTGACCACTGTGGTCAGAAGGAAAAATGGCCCCTCAGTCGTCGCAACTCCCTGCCCTTGTAGACTTACCGCGATGAAATAGCCCTGCATTGTGGCAAGAAAAACTGTCAGGTAACGCGTATACTGATTGATCTGACGGCGCCCTTGTTCGCCTTCTTTCTTAATCGCTTCCAGAGAAGGAATAACTGCAGACATCAACTGCATGATGATCGATGCCGAGATATAGGGCATGATATTCAATGCAAAGATCGCCATGCGCTCAACTGCACCGCCGGCAAAAATATTCAGCGTGCCAAGAAGGCCGCTCTTCTGGCTTTGGAACCCTTGGGCGAACGCAACAGGATCAATGCCTGGAATCGGTACGAATGTACCGAGACGGAAAACTATCAAAGCGCCCAATGTGAATAAAAGGCGCTTTTTCAGTTCCTCAGCTTTCGCAAAAGAACCAAAATTGAGGTTTGAGGCAAATTGTTCTGCTGCGGATGTCATCTCGGCAAACTACCTTTTTGGCGATATATCATCGGATGCCATGTGAGGACTGTAGCGGGTTAGCGCAAGACCCCAGAGGCAAATGCTATTTCTCGCCCGGAATGGTTACAGAGCCGCCAGCTTTCTCAACAGCGGCCTTAGCGCCCGCAGAAGCATGCGCCACCACAAGTTCTAGCTTTGCTTTTAAGTTTCCAACTCCCAAGAGCCGAACGCCATCACGCACGCGTCGCAATACACCGGCCTCAACCAGGGCTGCCGCGTCAACTTTTTTGGAAATATCGAGCTTCCCCGCATCAACCGCAGTTTGAAGCCGACCAACGTTAACTTCGACAAATTTCTTGGCGTTTGGCACATTAAAGCCGCGCTTTGGCAACCGCATATAAAGTGGCATCTGGCCACCTTCATAAGCGCGAATACCGGATACGCCAGATCTGGATTTCTGGCCCTTTACGCCGCGACCACAGGTCTTGCCCTTGCCGGAACCAATGCCACGGCCAACGCGCATGCGGTTTTTGCGAGCGCCTTTATTGTCTGAGAGTTCGTTGAGTTTCATAATTTCCTCGACTTTCGACGGCGCCCCTTTGAAATAAGGAATCTGCCGCCTCGCCTGTTGCGCTCAATTGACTATAGCCTTGAGCGGTTCGTGAATGCGCATCTCCATGCGCGGGTGGTTTACTCTATAATTTCAACCATATGCGAGACTTTTCTGATCATGCCGCGAACTGAAGGTGTATCTTCCAATTCACGCACACGGCCAATCTTATTGAGCCCAAGACCAATAAGCGTCGCACGCTGATCTTGCGGGCGCCGGATCGGGCTACCGGTCTGGCGGATTTTTACTGTTTTCTTCGCGGCCATTATCAGCTCCATTAGGCGGCGTCAGCCGCACCTGATTCACCGCCGCCTGTGCGACGTGTTAAAATATCAGAGACTTTCTTGCCACGCTTTGATGCGATCATCCGTGGGCTCGTCTGACTTTTGAGCGCATCAACAGTAGCGCGAACCATATTATACGGATTTGACGAACCGATTGATTTCGCAACCACATCTTGAATGCCAAGTGTTTCAAAAATCGCACGCATTGGACCACCAGCAATAATACCAGTCCCAGGAGGCGCCGCGCGTAAAACAACTTTACCCGCGCCATGACGACCATAGCCATCATGGTGCAAAGTACGGCCCTCACGCAGCGGAATACGAACGAGATTGCGTTTAGCTTCCTCTGCCGCCTTACGGATGGCTTCAGGAACTTCGCGTGCCTTGCCTTTACCGAACCCGACCCGACCTTTTTGATCGCCGACGACTACGAGAGCTGCAAAACCAAAGTTTTTACCGCCTTTAACAACTTTCGCGACGCGATTAATAGCGACGAGCTTGTCGACAAACTCGTCGCGTTCTTCGCGATCACCACGACCGCGTCCTCTACCTCGGCCTCGGCCTCTACCTTCATCACGCGCCATCTAACTCAAGCTCCCTTAGAATTTAAGACCGGCTTCGCGCGCGGCATCCGCAAGCGCTTTCAACCGTCCATGAAACATATATCCGCCGCGATCAAATATGACATCTTGAACGCCTGCCTTTATTGCCCGCTCAGCAAGGATTTTTCCGACCTTAGCCGCTGCATCCTTATCCGAACCCTTAGACAATTCTTTGCGCAACGTCTCATCGAGTGAGGACGCCGAAGCAAGCGTTTTGCCCGCACGATCATCAATAATCTGCGCCGCAATATTTTTCGCGGAACGAAAAACAGACAGCCGTGGGCGACCATTTGCAACGCGCGAAAGTTTGCTTCGCGTGCGTTTCGCACGACTTTGATGTTTAATTTTTTTCTGGTCTGCCATGACCCGGTATCCTCTAAAAAAAGTCTGTTATTTCTTCTTGCCTTCCTTACGGAAGATATATTCGTCGACGTATCTTACGCCCTTGCCTTTGTAGGGCTCAGGCTTGCGGTACGCACGGATCTCTGCTGCGGTCTGACCGACCTTTTGCTTATCAATTCCAGAAACGGAAATCTCTGTCGGCTTTGACACCGTAATTTTAATTCCCTCTGGCGGCGCATAATTGATCTCATGGCTAAAGCCGAGCGCCAGGTTAAGCAACTTCCCCTTCATTTGTGCGCGATAACCAACGCCCACAAGTTGAAGGTTCTTTGTATACTCATTGGCGACGCCCTCAACCATATTGGCAATCTGTGTGCGGCTCATACCCCACATGGAGCGCGCCGTTTTGGAGTCCTCGACTGGTTTAACCGACACTTGGTTATCAGCGAGCGTCACTGTGCAAAGGTCATGCACGATGAATTGCAGTTCGCCCTTTGGGCCTTTTGCTTTTACCGTCTGCCCGTCAATTGTCACAGTGACGCCGCCGGGTACAGTAATCGCTTTTTTTCCGATGCGGGACATGATCTCGCTCCCTAACTCTTAATAGACTTGGCAGAGCACTTCGCCGCCAACATTGGCGTCGCGTGCTGCAGCGTCAGACATCACACCCTTAGGCGTAGAAACAATTGCAATTCCAAGCCCGTTACGAACCGAAGGAAGATCGCCCGCGGAGGAGTAAACCCGGCGGCCAGGCTTGGAGATACGCTTGATCTTTTGGATCACTGGCGTGCCTTCAAAATATTTCAGCTCTACATCAAATGCCGGTTTTTCACCGTCTTTTTCAATGCGCGCATAACCACGGATGTAGCCCTCAGACTGAAGTACATCAAGCACCCAACCTCGTAGCTTGGAAGCAGGTACGGACATTGATGAATGCTTGCGCATTTGCGCGTTGCGGATGCGAGTGATCAAATCACCGATAGGGTCATTAATAGACATGATTGATTGCTCCCCTTACCAGCTAGATTTCACGAGGCCCGGAATCTTACCATCCGAACCTAATTCACGCAGTGCAATCCGCGACATTTTCAGCTTACGATAATATCCGCGTGGCCGACCTGTTACGAGGCACCGGTTACGAATTCGCGTCTTGGAAGAGTTGCGCGGCAGTTCAGCCAGCTTCAACACGGCCGTAAAGCGATCTTCATCGGATTGCTCTTTGTCACGGATAATTGCTTGTAACCGAGTACGTTTAGATTCAAACTTTTTCGCCATGCGGCGACGTTTGAGGTCACGCTCGATCATTGATTTTTTCGCCATATTAACTCCTTCTCAAACCGGTTTCCAACACGCTCGGACCTGGCTCAAATCTGGCCTCTTCTCTTGAATCTATTTACGAAACGGGAAATTAAATCCCCGCAAAAGCTCTCTCGCCTCATCATCAGATGACGCCGTCGTACAAACCACGATATCCATTCCCAAGATCTTATCGACTTTGTCGTAATCAACCTCTGGGAAGACAATGTGCTCTTTCAAACCCAAAGCGTAATTTCCGCTACCGTCAAAACTCTTGCCGTTTAACCCACGAAAGTCACGAACTCGGGGCAAGGCAATGGTGATGAGGCGATCCAAAAATTCATACATCCGGTCTTTACGCAGCGTAACCTTCACCCCAATCGGCATGCCTTCACGAAGCTTAAATCCAGCGATTGATTTCTTAGCTTTAGTGATCAATGGCTTTTGACCTGCAATGCTCATCAAATCTTGAAATGCAGCATCAACCGCCTTGCGATCATTTACAGCGTCGCCAACGCCAATGTTAATCACGACCTTGTCGAGGCCAGGGGTCATCATTGGGTTTTTATAGCTAAATTTTTCTTTCAGCTTGCCCCGAATTTCACTGCGATAAAGCGTCTTGAAACGCGGCTCATATTCTTTTTCTTCAGCCATCGATAACCTCACCGGATAGTTTAGCTACCCGAACTTTTTTTCCATCTACAACTTTAAATCCGACACGTGACGCTTTGCCTGAAGATGGATCTTTCAGTGCAACGTTTGAGATATGAATTGACGCCTCACGAGAAATGATGCCGCCCTGCTCTGTTTGAGTCTGGCGCTGGTGTTTCTTGATGAGATTGATACCGCGCACAAATACGCGATCATCCTGAGGCATCACCCGTACAACTTCGCCCGCGCCGCGGTCCTTGCCTGCAAGCACGATGACCGTGTCACCTTTTTTAATCTTCGCAGCCACTTACAAAACCTCCGGTGCGAGCGACACAATTTTCATATGTTTGGCGGCGCGTAATTCCCGCGTTACCGGACCAAAGATACGTGTGCCGATCGGCTCTTTATTATTGTTGATCAAAACAGCGGCGTTACGGTCAAAACGAATTACTGAACCATCGCGACGCTTGATGTCTTTTGCTGTGCGCACGACCACGGCTTTCATGACCTGGCCTTTTTTCACCCGGCCGCGCGGAATCGCTTCTTTGACGGAAACGACGATTATGTCGCCAACGCCGGCATATCTACGCTTTGCCCCGCCGAGCACCTTGATGCACTGAACGCGCTTTGCGCCAGAATTATCGGCGACGTCCAAATTTGATTGCATCTGGATCATGATGATCCTCCTGGTGGGCCCCATGGCCCGTTAATATTCAACTCAAATCACGGCGCGAGCGCCGCAAAACCTTTAGCCTTTAGAACTGAGGCCGATAACTTCCCATCGCTTCAGTTTCGATTTTGGCGAACATTCTTGTATCTGAACCCAATCGCCAACTTTATACTTGTTCGCTTCATCATGCGCGTGAAAGCGGTTTGAGCGACGCATAGTTTTCTTCAATAGCGGGTGTGTGAAGACACGCTCAATACTAACGACAACTGTCTTATCGCCTTGGTCACTAACGACAGCGCCTTGCATAATCCGTTTGGGCATTCTTTGACCTCTTTTGCCTAACTGGCTTTTGCTTGGAGTTTTTCACCCAGCACTGTTTTTATCCGCGCAATATCACGCCGTACTTCACGAATTCGCATTGTTTTTTCCAGCTGGCCTGAGGCCTTTTGGAAACGCAAATTAAACTGTTCTTTCTTGAGAAGCAGGAGCTTGTCCTTCAACTCATCCCTCGTCATGTCACGGGCTTCACTCGCATTCATTGCAAGCACTCCTTACTCGCCGATGCGCGAAACGATGCGCGTTTTAATTGGTAATTTCGCAGCACCAAGCTCAAGCGCCAAACGTGCAACATCCTCGGGGACGCCATCAACCTCAAACATAATCCTGCCGGGCTTAACTTTCGCCGCCCAGAATTCAACCGAACCTTTACCTTTACCCATCCGGACTTCCGTAGGCTTTTTGGTAATCGGCGTGTCTGGAAATATCCTGATCCAAACCCGGCCTTGACGTTTCATGGCGCGCGTAATTGCACGACGTGTCGCCTCAATCTGACGCGCAGTAACACGCTCAGGCTGCAACGCCTTTAGACCATAAGAGCCAAAGTTAAGCGCCGAACCTTTGGCGGCGCCTTTGATGCGGCCCTTATGCATCTTTCTAAACTTCGTTTTCTTCGGTTGAAGCATTTCAACAGATCTCCAGAACCAATATCGTTATGTGCGATGCTGCGGACGAGAATGACCAACACCACCAGTTTGCGCTTCAATCAGACGCTTTTCATGGGCCATAGGATCATGCTCCATGATTTCGCCTTTGAATATCCATACCTTCACACCAATAGCACCATAGGTCGTTCGCGCTGTGGCCACGCCGTAATCAATATCGGCGCGAAGCGTGTGCAACGGCACGCGCCCTTCGCGATACCATTCCATGCGCGCAATCTCAGCACCGCCAAGGCGACCGGAGACATTAATGCGAATACCAAGCGCGCCCATACGCTGAGCAGTTTGCATCGCTCGTTTCATGGCCCGGCGAAAAGCAACCCGGCGCTCAAGTTGTTGGGCGATATTGTCCGCGACCAGCCGAGCATCGACCTCAGGCTTGCGAATTTCGACAATGTTCAACACCGTTTCAGATGATGACAACTTCGAGAGCTCCTTGCGTAGTTTCTCGATGTCAGCGCCTTTTTTACCGATCACGACGCCAGGACGCGCAGTATAGATTGTTATGCGGCATTTTTTGTGCGGACGCTCAATGATAATGCTTGAGATACCAGCTTGTGCCAAACGCTTTTCAATATATTTGCGGATAGCAAGATCTTCATGAAGAAGATCGCCATAGGCGCGTTTACCGGCAAACCAGCGTGAGTCCCAGGTGCGATTAATCCCGAGACGCAGACCGATGGGATTTACTTTCTGACCCATTAGGCGGCCTCCTCAACTTCTTTGACCACAATGGTAATTTCTGCAAACGGCTTTAGAATTTTTCCCGTACGACCACGCGCACGTGGACGCCAACGCTTCATCACCAGGTTCTTACCAACGAAAGCCTGATCGACGACCAACGAGTCAATATCAAGGTCGTGATTGTTTTCAGCATTCGCAATTGCGCTTTCCAAAACTTTTTTTACGTTCTGCGCAACCCGTTTGCGCGAGAATGTCAGCTCCGCCAGCGCTTTCTCAACCGGCATGCCTCTGATCATTTGAGCCAGCAGGTTCAGCTTTTGCGGTGACGTTTTAATCATCCGAGCTTTCGCCATAGCTTGGGTATCAGACATCCGACGTTCGTTTTTCTTCTGTCCCATGACTATTTCCTCCGCGCCTTTTTATCGGCGCCGTGACCAAAAAAGGTCCGTGTCGGAGAAAATTCACCGAGCTTGTGACCAACCATATCCTCAGTGACGCGCACAGGAATAAACTTGTGGCCATTATAGACATTAAAGCTAAGCCCAATAAATTGCGGCAATATCGTTGACCGGCGTGACCAGGTCTTGATGCCGCCCTTATGTTTGCCTTCTTGCGACTCTTCTGCTTTTTTCAGAAGGTAGCGATCAACAAACGGGCCTTTCCAGACTGAACGTGGCATAGTTTAGGCCTTATCTCTTTTTCTTACGCGCATGACGCGAACGTATAATGAGTTTACTGGATTGCTTTTTCTTATCGCGGGTCTTGGCGCCCTTTGTTGGCTTGCCCCATGGGGTCACTGGGTGACGCCCACCTGAGGTACGGCCCTCGCCGCCGCCGTGGGGGTGATCAACTGGGTTCATGACAACACCACGCACCGATGGGCGCTTGCCCTTGTGGCGGTTGCGACCTGCCTTGCCAATGTTTTGGTTCATGTGGTCAGGATTGGATACAGCGCCAATCGTCGCCATGCATTCACCAGAGACGATGCGCACTTCACCTGACTGAAGACGAAGCTGGGCCATACCGCCATCGCGGCCAACAAGCTGAATATAAGCGCCAGCGGAACGGGCGATCTGACCGCCTTTTTTTGGTTTCAACTCAACATTGTGAATGATCGTACCAACCGGGATAGATCGTAGCGGCATTGCATTGCCGGGTTTAATGTCAACCTTGTCACCAGCAATCACTTTGTCGCCAGCTTTAATCCGTTGCGGCGCCAGTATGTATGAAAGCTCGCCATCAAGATATTTGATCAGTGCAATAAACGCCGTGCGATTGGGATCATATTCCAGGCGCTCGACCTTGGCTTCAATGTCAAACTTGCGACGCTTGAAATCGACAATACGATAGCTCTTTTTAGCTCCACCACCACGGCGGCGAACCATAATGCGGCCCGTATTATTACGGCCAGCTTTACTACTCAGTCCCTCGGTAAGGCCCTTTACAGGTTTACCCTTCCAGAGCTCGCTGCGGTCCACCAATACTAGTTGGCGGCGGCTGGGCGTAGTCGGTTTGAATTTCCGTAAGGCCATGCTTCTTAAAGTCCCGTCGTCACGTCGATGGAGTGACCTTCTTCAAGTGTCACAATTGCTTTCTTCACTGTAGAGCGCGTAAACGGCCGACCGCGAAATTGCTTTTTCTTACCCTTCACGCGAAGCGTATTCACCGCTTTCACCTTGACCTTAAAGAGCGCCTCAACCGCTTCACTAATTTGCGGTTTGGTGGCCTCAAGCGGTACTTTGAATACTACTTGATTATGCTCAGATGCAATCGTCGACTTCTCCGTAATGACCGGAGCAAGCAGTGTGTTGTAGTGATTTTCGCTGCTATCGATGCTGCTTTTATTCTTACTCATTTTAACCGCGCCTCCAGACCTTCAACCGCTGCCTTGGTGAGCACCAGCTTATCCTTGCGCAGGATGTCATAGACATTAGCGCCCATTACCGGGATTAGATCGACACCAGGCACATTACGCACAGCAAGGGCAAAGCCTTCATCAAATTCTGTATCCACAATCAGCGCATTGGCAATATTGAGTTTTGCAAAAGCCGTGATTGCAGCTTTCGTCTTCGCATCTTTCAACTTGGCCTCATCAATCACGATGACAGAGCCATCTGCAACCTTAGAAGAAAGCGCATGCTTTAAACCTAGCCGCCTTACTTTTTTCTGCAGGCTAATCGCATGACTGCGTACACGTGGACCATGGGCCACACCGCCGCCACGAAACTGTGGTGCAGCCTTGTTACCGTGACGCGCGGTACCGCCGCCTTTTTGATTGCCGAATTTCTTCGTTGTGGCATTAACCTCGTTGCGCTCTTTAGTCTTACGCGTGCCTTGTTGACGTTTTGCAAGCTGATAAACAACACAGCGGTGCAAAATATCGGCGCGCGGCTCCAAACCAAAAATCGTATCGTCGAGATCTACTGAGCCAGCTTTTTTGTTTTCTAAACTAAGGACATCGGTTTTCATGACTTGTCCTCATTTGTTGTCGCTTCTTCCGCGACCTGATCATTTGAATTATCTGTCGGCGTCGCAACATCGTTATTTGCAGCCTTCAAACCCGCAGGCTTGGGGGCATCCGCTGGCAAAGCTCGCTTAACAGCATCTTTGATAAATACCCAGCCACCCTTCGAACCAGGCACCGCGCCCTTAATGAGGATAAGCCCACGCTCAACATCGGTACGAATGACTTCAAGATTTTGCGTCGTAACCCGCGTCGATCCCATCTGCCCCGCCATCTTCTTACCTTTGAAGACTTTCCCTGGATCCTGACACTGGCCAGTTGAACCAAGAGAGCGGTGAGAAATCGATACGCCATGCGTTGCGCGCAAACCGCTAAAATTATGCCGTTTCATGGCGCCGGCAAAACCCTTACCAATGGACGTACCGGTCACATCAACCATTTGCCCAATCAGGAAATGTTCAGCAGAAAGTTCAGCGCCAATATCAACCATGTTCTCTTCGGAAACGCGGAACTCTACTAGCTTAGCTTTTGGCTCAACATTCGCCTTGGCAAATTGGCCACGCTCCGCCTTAGTAACGCGTTTGGCTTTCTTGACACCAGCCCCAAGCTGAACGGCCGTATAGCCATTTTTTTCAACAGAGCGTTGGCCTACCACCTGACAGCCCTCAAGTTGGACAACTGTCACAGGTATATGCTCGCCGTCTTCGGCATAAATACGGGTCATGCCCATTTTTTTTGCGATCAATCCAGTGCGCATACCAAGCTACTCCTAAGCGCCAAGTTTGATTTCGACGTCAACACCAGACGACAGATCAAGTTTCATCAGTGCATCAACCGTCTGTGGTGTCGGGTCAACGATATCAAGGACGCGTTTATGCGTACGCATTTCGAACTGTTCTCGGCTTTTCTTATCGATATGCGGCGAACGGTTGACTGTATAACGCTCAATACGCGTCGGCAGTGGAATTGGCCCACGTACATTGGCGCCAGTGCGCTTTGCCGTGTTGACAATTTCGAGCGTCGAAGCATCGAGCACGCGATGATCAAACGCTTTTAATCGGATACGTATATTTTGCTGCATAGGACTAACGCTTCATTGTTATAAAATCAGAAATAGTCATTTTAGACGAAAATTGCGGGCCGATATTTCACGGCCCGCAATTATAATTTTGTTATTCGACAATCTTTGCGACGATACCCGCGCCAACTGTGCGGCCGCCTTCGCGAATAGCGAAGCGAAGTTTTTCTTCCATGGCAATCGGCACGATCAGTTCGACATTAACTTCTACATTGTCGCCTGGCATAACCATTTCCGTACCTTCTTTGAGCGTGACAACACCAGTCACATCCGTTGTGCGGAAATAGAATTGCGGACGATAGTTTGTGAAGAACGGCGTATGACGGCCGCCTTCATCTTTGGTCAGAATGTAGGCTTCAGCCACAAACTTAGTGTGTGGGTTAACAGAACCAGGCTTACAAAGGACCTGCCCACGCTCCACAGCTTCACGATCAATACCACGCAAGAGAACGCCAACATTGTCGCCAGCCTCTCCGCGATCAAGCAACTTGCGGAACATCTCAACGCCCGTGCAAGTCGATTTCTGGGTGTCTTTAACGCCAACAATTTCCAGCTCGTCGCCAACATTGACTACGCCGCGCTCAATACGCCCCGTAACAACTGTGCCACGACCGGAGATTGAGAAAACATCTTCGATTGGCAAAAGGAATGGCAGATCAACTGGGCGCTCAGGTGTTGGGATATACTCGTCAACCGCCTTCATTAGTTCGCGGATGGAGTTCTCACCAATTTCTGGATCACGACCTTCCAGAGCCGCAAGTGCAGAACCTTTGATGATTGGAACGTCATCACCAGGAAAATCATACTTAGTTAGCAGCTCACGAATTTCCATCTCAACGAGTTCGATAAGCTCTTCGTCGTCAACCTGATCAACCTTGTTGAGGTAGACAACAATTGAAGGAACACCGACCTGATACGCAAGAAGGATGTGCTCACGCGTCTGAGGCATTGGGCCATCCGCTGCGTTCACAACCAGGATCGCGCCGTCCATCTGTGCAGCGCCAGTGATCATGTTCTTTACGTAGTCAGCGTGACCCGGGCAATCAACAGCGCGTAGTGGCGCGCGTCAGTTTCATATTCGACGTGCGCAGTAGAGATCGTGATGCCACGAGCTTTTTCTTCCGGCGCCGCATCGATCTGATCATAGTCCTTGAAATCACCAAAATATTTAGTGATCGCCGCTGTCAGCGTGGTTTTGCCGTGATCAACATGGCCAATTGTGCCAACATTGGCATGTGGTTTCGTGCGTTCAAATTTTTCTTTCGACATCTCGTTCTCTCCGTCTCTTGACGACTGTAGTTAACATTTCCGCCCGTTCGTATTCTTAGGCGGGCGCCCAACTCATTTCTTAATTACCGACTATCCGGCCAACTTCGCTTTAACTTCCTCTTCGACCGCTTTTGGCACCTGTGCATAATGATCGAATTGCATAGAGTACTGGGCGCGGCCCTGGGTTGCAGAACGAAGATTGTTCACATAGCCGAACATGTTAGCAAGCGGCACCATAGCGTTAATGACGTTTGCATTGCCGCGCATTTCCTGATCCTGAATTTGACCACGGCGGGAATTAAGGTCCCCAATAACCGTACCCGTATACGACTCAGGAGTGACAACTTCGACTTTCATAATTGGCTCAAGCAGCGCCAAGCCAAGTTCAGATTTATTCTCGCGAAGCGCGGCCCGTGCAGCAATTTCAAAAGCAAGCACTGACGAGTCAACGTCGTGGAAGGCGCCATCATAAAGCTCGACTTTAAAATCGAGAATGGGAAAACCAACGAGAAGGCCAGTTTCGCGAATTAACTTAATGCCCTTTTCAACGCCTGGAATATATTCCTTCGGAATAGCACCGCCGACAATCTTGCTTTCAAACACATAGCCTGTGCCTGGCTCTTGCGGAATGACGCGCATCTTAATCCGCGCAAACTGCCCAGAACCACCAGACTGTTTCTTGTGCGTGTAGTCGATATCAGCTTCACGCGTGATGGTTTCACGGTAAGCCACCTGCGGCTGACCAATGTTGGCCTCAACTTTGAATTCACGGCGCATGCGATCAACAAGAATATCGAGGTGAAGCTCACCCATACCTTTAATGATGACCTGGCCGGATTCCTCATCGGAAGAAACACGGAACGATGGATCCTCTGCAGCCAGACGCTGTAGCGCCAGGCCCATTTTTTCCTGGTCAGCTTTGGTCTTTGGTTCGACCGCAAGCTCGATAACCGGCTCCGGGAATTCCATCCGCTCAAGAATAACAGGGTTGCCGATTTCACACAACGTATCACCAGTGGTCGTGTCTTTAAGGCCAACAATAGCGATGATGTCGCCAGCAAATGCTTCTTTAATTTCTTCGCGGCTGTTCGAGTGCATCTGCAACATGCGCCCAGCGCGTTCTTTTTTGCCTTTGACGGTATTCATAACATGCGTACCGGCATCAAGCTTGCCGGAATAAATGCGGCAGAAAGTCAGCGAACCAACAAATGGATCGTTCATGACCTTAAAGGCGAGCATAGCAAGCGGCTCATCATCAGAAGCTTCGCGGGTAATTTCTTCGTCAGAATCTGGAAGAACCCCTTTAATCGCAGGAACTTCAACCGGGCTCGGCAGATAATCAACAACCGCATCAAGCATGGGCTGGACGCCTTTGTTCTTAAACGCAGAACCACACAAAACCGGGTGAAAGATAACCTTACACGTACCTTCACGAATGAGACGTTTGATAGTCTCATTGTCAGGCTCGTTGCCTTCAAGATATGCTTCCATGACATCGTCATCCATCTCGACGACAGTCTCAATCATTTTATCGCGATACTCGACAGCTTTATCCGCGAGATCTTCAGGAATGTCGGCTTCATGGAACTTGGCGCCAAGGGATTCTTCTTCCCAAATGATCGCTTTCATTTTGATGAGGTCGACAACGCCTATGAAGTTATTTTCCGAACCAATCGGTAACTGTATGACAACAGTCTTTGCTGCGAGACGCTCATGAATTGAGTCAACGGAGAAGTAAAAATCCGCGCCGATCTTATCCATCTTGTTGATGAAAAACATCCGAGGCACATTGTACTTATCGCCTTGGCGCCAAACCGTTTCAGTCTGAGGCTCAACACCTGCATTCGCATCAAGTAATGCAACCGCGCCATCAAGCACCCGCAGCGAACGCTCAACTTCAATTGTGAAATCAACGTGCCCTGGCGTATCGATGATGTTCAGGCGTTTGCCATTCCAATGGCAGGTCGTCGCAGCAGACGTAATCGTAATGCCGCGCTCTTGCTCCTGCTCCATCCAATCCATGGTGGCGGCGCCATCATGGACTTCACCGATCTTGTGGCTTTTACCTGTGTAGTAAAGGACACGCTCAGTGGTCGTCGTCTTGCCTGCATCAATGTGGGCCATGATGCCGAAGTTACGATAATCTTCAATTTTATGCGTGCGAGCCATGACTTGCGAATCTCTACTCTTCTGACTTCATTACCAGCGATAATGCGAGAATGCGCGGTTGGCTTCAGCCATACGGTGCGTATCTTCGCGTTTTTTAACAGCGGCGCCGCGGTTTTGTGCAGCATCCATTAGCTCATTCGATAGCCTATCGACCATTGTCGTTTCATTGCGCGCTCTCGCGGCAGCAATAATCCAGCGCATTGCAAGCGCAGGCTTGCGATCCGGACGAACCTCGACTGGAACCTGATAAGTGGCGCCGCCAACCCGGCGGGAGCGAACCTCGAGAGAAGGCGTTACATTTTCCAACGCCTCTTTAAACAAATCCACTGGCGGGCGGCGTAGCTTTTCTTCGATGCGGTTGAGCGCGCCATACACAATTTTTTCTGCAGCAGGCTTTTTCCCATGCACCATGACGTAATTCATGAATTTCG
>JAADIH010000018.1 GCA_013151435.1 Alphaproteobacteria bacterium | reverse complement strand
ACAGGTTTCTGATCTGGCGGTTAATGGGGGTACCCCCCATGATGCATTCAACCCGCAACGGCGTACCGCGTATGTATGTTTTTAGGTGTACTGCGATCTGGCTCACCAATTCGCGCGTTGGCGCCAGAATAAGCGACCGGACAGTTTTGGCCGGCGGCTTCCCATTAGTTTCCAAAAGATGATGGACCAACGGCAGTCCAAAGGCTGCCGTTTTGCCGGTGCCGGTTTGGGCAAGGCCCATGACGTCTTTGCCGGCAAGAACGAGCGGGATCGCATCGCGCTGGATTGGAGTCGGCTCATCAAAGCCAAGCGACTTCACGGATCGCAGAACGCGGGGTGAAAGCCCTAGAGATTCAAATTGTGACACGAGATATACTTTCTACATGGCGCATAGCTGCGCCCTTCATAAATAAACAAATACGAGCCTCGATTTGCGCATGATTACGCAAGAGAGCTCGCAGGCATTGCGGTTTGCGACCAAAAACTCGCCCAGGACTGAATTGTCCAAATGGGCCGTCAGATCGTCAGCACCCCGCGTGATTTGGGAACTTTTTGTGTTTCGGCTGTAATTTGAGCCGAAGTTTACAATATCGCCTTATGCATCATTCTTATCTTATTGATTATGATCAGATGCGGCTGCTCACGCGTCAGCCAGACGACTTGCTTGACGGGCATATCGTCTGGAAGACGTCCAAAGTCAAGGGCTTATTCCCCCATCGATAGTATCTCAGTTTGAATTTGCGATGTCCGCTTTCAGGCTGAAGGGGGTCAACTAGCGCCACCAACTGAAACTACACCAAATGGCCCTTTACGGCCTTTCCGATGGATGGAACCGAACGGCAATAGTTAGCTCTTAATTTGTCGTTCGAACTCCCCTATACAGCGCAAAAGAGTAGAAAAGGGGGGGATCACATGCTGCTACGCCGCATCACAGAACACGTCAAAGCCCAGAACTGGTTCGCGGTATTTCTAGATTTCGCCATTGTGGTTATCGGCATCCTCATTGCGTTTCAGATTACAACGTGGAACGAAAATCGAGTTCAGCGTGAACATCTTGGGCAGCAGTTGGCGAGCTTGCGCGTCGAATTCGAGGAAAATTTGCCACGCTTTGACGATTATAAGAAAAACCTTCAGAGCCAGCTCGATGATATTAACGATATACGCGCGGTATTAGCTGTGGAGCCAACGGCGGCCGATCCCGGCGCTGTCGACGCTATCGACGCTAAGCTGATGAATGTCTTTAGGATCGCTGTATTTGCGCCAGAACAGAAGGCAATGGAAGATCTCACGAGCAACGGTGGACTGCGCCGCCTTTCCAGTAAGGAGATTAGGGACGCGCTTTCTGAGTGGGAACAAGCTCTGGCCGGTCTGAAACGCCTTGAAGGGGATGCACTGAACCATCGCAATACGGCATTTGCCTCTTATATTTTTGGGAACCTGTCCTTTGGCGCTATCGGCGAGAACTACGGACTAATTGACAGCGACTTTGCGGCTTCGAAATTCCGTAACGACCTGATGCTGATGGCACAAGATCGCGTTCTCGATAATCATTTAGTGATGAGGTATGGAGTGAATTCCGCTGTCCTCGCATATCTTGATGAGCTAGAGCACATCACCGAGAAATTGGTTTTGATACTGAAATAAAAGAGGTCTTCCTGATGATCCTCCGCCGCATCACCGAACACGTAAAAGCGCGAAACTGGTTTGTGGAAAAGCAACCGTAACAGGACATTCGTTTTGAAGGGCTCTACGTCGCCTTCTGGCGAGTTTTCGCCTGTCTAGGCATGAACCAAAGGGCAAGTTTTGGCGGAGCCAGCCTATCGGATTTCAAACTGAGGCGCGAGCTCCCCATCTTAAGCCCTGCCCCTCACCCACAGGAACAGAGCCTTTCCGAAGCATGAACATGGTGAACAAAATCTGACCCATTTATGATCAGCTTTAAGAACTTCTCTTTCCTATAAGGGCTTCGCCTTTTCCTATACTCGCCCACAACCCTACGGACTGACTTTATGAATAAAATATTCCTCGTCACGATCGCAACCATTTGTTATTTGCCTATGACTGACGGCAGCGCCTCTGAGCCTCGTCGTGATGTAAAATATGATTTCAATGTCGAGTCGACCGGAAAGATCTATTTTCAACCACAAGTGCCAGATGACCCTAAAGAGGGCGAAATTTGGATCGACGCAAAAAATGGCGACCGATTTTTCTACTATGAGGGCGTTTGGGTTTCAAAGGATTATCGGATTACGATCACGAAGCCAGAACCAAAAAAGAAAAAGAGTTCCATGAGGATGAGACGTGAGAACACCAGCTCTTCATTGCCAACGATCTTGACCACGCCTCAGATTCAAAAAGCATCAATCTAGGCTCGTCTGAGTACAATACGGCCTTGTAAAACATTACCATCATCTTCTATCGCGTTACCGCTTAACTTTAGCGAATAACTCGACCAATTCATTAAACTTTTCACGCTGATCCGTGGCGTTCCCCGATGCGATTGCTTCTTCAACACATGAGGCCGCGTGATCGGCAAGAATGGCATCCTCAACTTTTGAGAGCGCCGCTATGCTGGGAGGCGGCTTGGCCGTTCAGTCCTTCCTGCCCGCCTGGGCGCGCACCGGCACTGGCAACAACATAACCGGCGAACACGAACACTGACCCAGTGTAAAAAAACGACCCCCGAAATGAGGGCCGTTTTAATCATCATAATGAAGAAGTGAATTATGTATTTGCTTCCGCTACATCCACTTTAACACCAGGTCCCATAGTTGAAGAGATCGCAATCTTCTTCAGGAAAATACCCTTGGCGCCAGATGGTTTGGCTTTAGCAACAGCCTGGATAAACACCTTGATGTTTTCAGCAATTGCTTTTTCTTCAAAGCTCGCCTTGCCAACACCAGCGTGAATGAGCCCAGCCTTTTCAACGCGGAACTCAACTGCGCCGCCTTTTGAATCTTTGACCGCTTTGGCGACATCTGGCGTCACCGTGCCAACCTTAGGGTTTGGCATCAAGCCGCGCGGGCCGAGTACCTTACCAAGGCGGCCAACGATCGGCATCATATCCGGCGTTGCAATGACGCGATCAAAATCCATGAAGCCGCCCTGGATTTTTTCCATCAAATCCTCAGCGCCGACAATGTCCGCGCCGGCTTTTTTGGCTTCTTCGGCTTTGGCGTCTTTTGCAAAGACGGCAACCCGTACGTCGCGTCCCGTACCATTTGGCAACGATACAACACCGCGTACCATTTGATCCGCGTGACGCGGATCAACGCCAAGGTTCATAGCAACCTCAATCGTTTCATCGAACTTCGCTGTTGCTGCAGATTTCACAATCTTTACAGCTTCATCAACGGAGTAAGTCTTTTTACGTTCAACCGTCTCACGTGCGGCAACGATACGTTTTCCAGCTTTTGCCATTGTTTTACCCCTTCACTTCCAGACCCATCGCGCGCGCAGATCCCATGATGATCTTTGTTGCTGCTTCTAGGTCGTTTGCGTTGAGGTCCTTCATTTTCGCTTCTGCTATTTCAGAGCACTGCTTCTTAGTGACCGAACCGGCTACTTCCTTGCCAGGCGCTGAGCCGCCTTTTTTTATTTTTGCAGCCTTCCTCAAAAGGAATGATGCTGGCGGTGTCTTGATTTTAAAGTTGACTTGTCGGAAAAGATCGTGATGATCGTGGGGATTGGCATCCCCTTTTCCATTTCCTGCGTTTTGGCGTTAAAGCCTTTACAGAATTCCATTATGTTTAGTCCGCGCTGGCCGAGCGCTGGGCCGATGGGTGGCGACGGAGTCGCCGCACCCGCCGGCACCTGAAGTTTCAGGTAGCCTGCTATTTTCTTCGCCATTTTACTGACCTTCTCGTCATTGGCGGCGATGCCGATTTAACGACACAGCCCGGTTGAAGGGTCGTGGTGGGGTTGCCAGCTGGGTCTTTGCCGAAAACCTCCCACGAAGGCGCGCCTGATAGACCGTGGGCCATAAGTGTGCAAGTGCAAAATTAAATGGGGAAAATGCTCTAAAAACGCGGGCGCAGGCGGATTCTCATGGGGGACTCAAATCCGCCTGCCCCGGCAACACAACAATACGCAACGAATATAACACAACTATCTGAAAAACATAACGAAATTGGAAACTCTCGCTTCTTTCCGTGATGTTATAAACTTACATACATCATACATCTGCTTGATGCAAGGCGTATGCGAATACAACTGAGGGGGGAAATGAAAAAGGCGAGGCCAAAACAGCACGGCGGAGAGAGAGGGATTTAGCTGCCAGCCTCGCCAGCCACCGGAAGGAAATACACAGCTCCCGGGGACGAAATTAATATAGGTCTGAATTGGACGTTTCTCGCGGCGGAATCGAGGCGATATTGCGGCACAACATCACGATTTAATGATCTATTGGTGTGTCCGGCAGTGTAAAAGCAGACGTTTGGCCTACAGCAACATCGCCGCTGGTTCTTCGATGAAGGTCTTAAACGCATTCAAGAACTGCGCGCCAACAGCGCCATCAACGACACGGTGATCGCAAGTCAGCGTCACCGTCATCACCGTTGCGATTTCCATCTTGCCGTCTTTGACCACAACGCGCTGTTCGCCCGCGCCCACCGACAAAATCGCGCCTTGAGGCTGGTTCACAATCGAGGCGAAAGACGTGATCCCGAACATGCCAAGATTGGA
>JAADIH010000288.1 GCA_013151435.1 Alphaproteobacteria bacterium | reverse complement strand
GCATCACCAGCAACACATAGACAACCAGAAAGGCGAGAAACCCCGGGATCTCGCGGATGGTTTCCTGCAAACCAATCTCGGCGCCAGTCATGCCGACACCATCCACCGCAAAGTTTTTCGCCAAAGTGTACCAGGCCGCAAAAGCCAATTGCATGGCGATCGTCATTAGCGCCAGCGCCATAAAGGGCGATCGATTGGCCACAGTGCGATGAAGTAGACCTATTGCATGCACATTTACCTCGCCATCACTGGCCATCAAGCGAGGGCGATTTTATCCAGGGTTCAAATACTTCCTTCATTTTTTCGAGTTTTTCGATAAGCCAGCTTTGCTGTAGAACCCACGCAGCCTCATCTTTTGGGTCTTGATCAGAAAACAACATAATGCGACTCGCGTTTTGCTCCGGTAACTCCTCCCAATCAAATTCTTCGCCAATCTCCTGCTCGATTTCATCTCGAAAATTGAGAAGCACATTGAAATACCTGGCTGCCTTTTCGGTATGGATTCTAATATCGACGCCGATTTTACTTTCTCTCGCGGATAGGATTGCTCTTAACTCAAATTCACTGCGACCAATTTTGAACGCATAACAATGGTCGGGGCGAGGTTTCCTTCCGGGGCTGAGTGGTGACTGACGCCTTTCCAGCAAATCTTGAAATTGTGTCCAATAGCGAAGGTATAAATCTCTGGTGTCCGTTAAGGAGGTTTCCGATATTCTTTTTGCGGCGCGGCTTACAGATCTAAGCCACTCGTTTGGTTCTGACACAACATTGAATTTTGGTGCTGGCACTGAACCGTCTATACTCCATAACTCGATTTCCAAACCAAAAAAATCTACGCCATCAGATGTGTTGTTATTCAACCAATCTATCGCTTCTCTATGTTCATCGGTAAATTTCTCGGCAATCCAAATCACTGTTTTAGCTTTTGTTCCAGCTGCATATGTTAGTATTTGACCGAGGTGTTTATGATCAGACTTCGTTAGCTGGTTTTCAACTAAAACTAATGATTCATCGCTTGTGTTTCTACAAATTATGTCTGCGCGGTATGCGCCAACAAAATGTTCGACATCTTCCACAACTAATGTGAGATTTATCGCGTTTCCCAAAACGACAATATTGTCGGCTTTAGCCAGCCAAGGCGTAAAATGCCCGTCTTCCGTCGCCCAAACGCCCCTTAGCGATATTCGTTCCAAATTGCCTAATTCTGTCATTTAACTCTCACGGCTAAACGGGATTTCATCTAAAACGGCAGCTTCATTCCCGGCGGCAGGGGCATCCCCTCGGTGAGACCCTTCATTTGTTCCTGGGACTGAGTTTCGAGTTTTGCTTTGGCGTCGTTGATCGCCGCTGCGATTAAGTCCTCCAGAATTTCCGCGTCATCTTCCTTGATCAGGCTCGGCTCGATGGTCACAGACTTAGCGTAGCCCTTGCCGTTCATCACGATCTTGACCATGCCGCCACCCGCCTCGCCGGTGACTTGTGACTTCAATCCCGGCAATTTTTTCCTGCATTTCCTGCATCTTGGCCTGCATTTCGCCAGCCTGTTTCATGATCTTGCCAATATCCATCACGCTTTTCCTGTCTTCGGGTCTAACTCTTTAAAATCTACATCTGGGTCTACGGGTGGCTCTTCATCACTTTCATCCGGGGAAGGCGCCACCGCATCCCGGATCGATGTCACTTCTGCGCCCGGAAACAGCGCCATGGTTTTTTGCACCATGGGGTGCGCCAAAACTTCTGCCATGCGCGCATCACGCACCGTCGCCGCGCCCGTCTGTTGGGTATTCACCGAGATCACCCACTGGCGCCCGGTCCATTCTTTCAAGCGCAAGGTCAAACGCCCCGCAAGATCGCCTGGCGCCGCATCAGCAAAACGCAGCTCAATGCGCCCCTCGGCAAACGACACAATATGCACATAGGCTTCAAGTTCGGTGCGCAATTTCGCGTCGCGTTTCTCGCCCGCAAGACGCACCACATCGTTAAAACACCGCAGCCAAGGCCCACCGTCGGCTGGGCGCTGACTTAAGGGCGGCTCAATCTCGTAAATAGTTGGTTCAGAAACCGCAGGTGCGGGATCAGCCATTGGTTCTGACTGTGGGGCCGGGGCCCCATGGTCATCCGTAAGCGTATTGTTTGGGGGTGCAGGTTGCGAGGAAGAACTCGCCGGTTGAGACGAGGCTGGAGCTACACCACTCCCGACGGCGCCTGCACTTACAGATGCCCCGCTGGAGCTATTTTTTTTTAAGGCCCTTAAAGCCTCATCTGGCGTTGGCAGGTCAGCGGCAAAACACAAACGGATCAGCGCCATCTCTCCGGCCGCCGCCGGGTCGGGCGCAATATTTGTCTCCGAAAGACCTTTCATCAATAATGACCAGGCACGGGTCAATGCATTCATCTCGATTGCATCAGACATCGTCTTGCCACGCGTCGCATCAGCCTCTCCGGCGGGACCATGGGCTGCCGCCGATGGGCCAGCGGCCTTGATGCGGGTCAAAAGATGCACAAGGTCGAGAAGATCACGCAATATCACCGAAGGCTCCGCCCCCGCATCATATTGAGTGCGAAATCCATCAAGGGCTGTCTTGGCATCGCCTTTGAAGCAGGCGTCAAGAAGCTCCCAAACGCCCGTCCGATCGGCAAGGCCCAACATATCGCGTATTGCGTCAGCGCTGACCTCTTCGTTGCCAGCCCCTTGCGCCGCATGCTGAACAATTGCCTGGTCAAGGATCGACAAGGCATCGCGCACCGACCCTTCGGCGGCGCGTGAAATCATCCACAAGCCGTCACGGGCGATTTTTACGTTTTCTTTCGATGCGATGGACGCCAAGTGGTCGGTCAAAGTTTCCGGATCAATCCGGCGTAAGTCAAAACGCTGACATCGCGACAGCACCGTTACGGGCAGCTTCCTGATTTCAGTCGTTGCGAAAATAAACTTGACGTGGGCTGGCGGCTCTTCAAGAGTTTTTAAAAGCGCATTAAACGCCGCCATCGACAGCATGTGGACTTCGTCAATGATATAAACTTTATAGCGCGCTTCCAAAGGCGCATAACGCACACCCTCAATCAGCTCTCTTATGTCGCCAACGCCAGTACGTGAGGCGGCGTCCATTTCAATCACATCGGGATGGCGACTCTCGGCAATGGCGCGGCAATGGCGACCTTCCTGGGCCATCTCCATTTGCGGACCGTTGTCCTCGCCTCCTGGGCCAACATAATTGAGCGCCCGGGCGAGAATGCGCGCGGTTGTGGTTTTGCCCACCCCGCGCACGCCAGTCAAAATATAGGCGTGAGCAATTCGATTCGAGGCAAAGGCGTTTTGAAGGGTTTTAACCATGGCGCCATGGCCGATCAGATCATCAAAGCTTTGCGGACGGTATTTACGCGCCAGCACCTGATAGGCGCCAGCTTCATTACCACCGCCTTTG
>JAADIH010000072.1 GCA_013151435.1 Alphaproteobacteria bacterium | reverse complement strand
TTCGCGCTCACAGTTGATCCGCACAATGATGCACTAAAAGAACGCGCGCGCGAGGTTGACCGTTTGCGGACTGAAGGAAAACCCACCATACCGACCAATGTCGCAATTGAGCTTGCAACCAATCCATTCTTGCGCGCCGACAATGAGGGCCTTAAAGCCGCCATCGGCATGAGTGGCGCTGACACCATCGATGTCTTTGCAGAAACCAGGAGACGCAAAGATAGTTTTTGAACGAACCTATCCCTCGGCGACGAGTTTCCGAGGTGCAACAGTAAAGAGAATCTAAACCTCTCAACGCGGCGATTCGCCCCAAATTACCGGGCCATCCATCAACTAAATTGAAGTCTTCGATAGGCATACTGAGCAGCACAATGTAAGCTGCAGGAGACGATTATGCCTATCATGAATTGGGACCAGACGCTCGATATTGGCGTCGAGGCCATGAACAGCGATCACCGTGACATCCTAGATGCTATGAACACAATTTTCGATGCGCATCAGGCAGGACAGACAGGAGATGCTATCAACAAACTTGTTGCCAAGCTTGGTGATGTCTGCATACGCCACTTCTCTGACGAAGAAGAATTTATGTTGAAGACGAACTATCCGGCGTTAAATACGCACAAGATTATCCATAAGCAATTGCTCGAAAATTACACAAAACATGCAGAGGCTATTAAGACGGCTGGCGGCAAAGCAAATGATGATTTTTTTGGTTTCCTAAAGCGCTGGCTCGTAGCACACATCAAGGGTATCGATATTAAATATGCTACGCACGCTAATGCCACCCCAGAGCGAAAAGCCAGTTAGCCTGATTCAGAACCATCCATTCGCCTACAGAACAGATTTTTACTTGTAGATGCACTTCTCGGCATGTGCGCATCAAACACTCAATATAAATTTGCTGATGATCATCCCGCACAGCAATTGGATAAAAGTCTTTGTTCAAGCTGACACGACAGCTTGGAAAACCAAACCATGCGTAAGCGCTACTACATTCTAGCCCAAACAGTCTGGGGAGGAAGTGCTCGCCTCACGCAACGCATATCTCATCAGAGCATCGAGCAAAAAGTGTGCAACGGTTTTTGCGCTGCACGATGCGACAAGGAATGATCTATAGAAAAATGTAGCTATTCGTATTTATCGCATTTTGCTAGGAGCGCCATGGAGCGGGCGAAGGGAATCGAACCCTCATCTTAAGCTTGGGAAGCTCCTGCTCTACCTTTGAGCTACGCCCGCCAGAAGGGCGAGAGGTGCCGCCTGGGGCTGAAAAAAGTCAAGCCAGCGATAAAAATCCAGTTCGGCGGCGAAAAGACCTCGACTGAAAGAGCAAACCTCACCAAGTATTCATATACACGTCGGGCTGGCGCCATATTCCAGCCCATGCGAACAGCTTTATAGTGAACTTGTCAGGGCGCTATTTAGGCACGCCCAACGCCCACACGGAAAGGAGACCGCTGATGATGCGGCTTATTGGAATTATCGGCGCTGTATGCGTCGCAATCGGGGTGGCGCTCACCCCCGCGCACGCGAAAACCAAGCGCGAAAAGGCCGAAATTCTGGTCGACAAGGCTGCAGATACTATCGCCTATTTCGCCAATGATGAGGCCTATGAGGTCCTTTGGGAAACCGCGGACAACGCCAAAGCCATGGTGATCATACCGCGCTCTATTCGCGGCGGGTTTGTTTTCGGAGCATCTGGCGGCAATGCGGTCATGATCGCCCGTAACAAAGACGGGAGCTGGTCAGAACCAACATTTTTCACCATTGGGTCGATTTCATTTGGATTTCAGATCGGCGGCGAAATCTCTGAGACTGTGCTTCTCGTCATGACCAATCGCGGCATGGAACAATTGCTGTCAACCACAGTAAAACTCGGCGCAGATGTATCCTTGGCCGCAGGGCCAATCGGCGGCGGCGCCAAAGCCCAGACCGTTGACGTTCTGGCATTCTCTCGCTCCCGTGGCCTCTATGGCGGTGTCAGCCTCGAAGGCGCGTTACTGAAGTCACGTGGCAGCTGGAATCGAGGCTATTTTGGCGCGGACGTCACACCCGCGGATATTATCTTTCGCGAAATGGTTGCGCGTCCACAATCTGCTGTCTTGCAAAATGCAGCCTGGGCGCTGGCCCATCGCAATGAACCGGCCATGATGGCGCCCGTCCAGCCGGTACTGATTGATCTGGCTACAGGAGAACCCCTTTCCGAAGAACCAGTATATGAAGATGACGCCATTTACGGTGCCCCGCTGGAGCCTATTCAGGACCAATAGTCATCGCACTACGACAATTGTGAACGCCCGCCGGTTGCCGCCAGCGGGCGTTTTCGTACAATCCACGCTGAAACAGCGAACGGAAATAAAGTGACTAGCGTTGAAGATATCAAGATAGGCAAGGCAACGGCAAAACCGCTTGGCAAGTTCGAACATCCTGACTTAACGGCGGAGGGCCGCCAGCGCGCCAGCATAGAACTGAAGCAGTTTGAAACCTTGTGGGTAAACACGGGCACGCTTTGTAATATCGAATGCGGTCATTGTTATATTGAATCATCACCGTCAAATGATCGGCTGGTTTATCTAACCAATGACGAGCTCTCGCCTTTTCTTGATGAAGCAGCGTTGATGGGGGCGAGCGAAATTGCTTTTACCGGGGGGGAGCCATTTTTAAACTCTGACTTTCCAGCCATGATGAAAACATCACTGGAGCGTGGGTTTTCAGTCCTTGCATTAACGAACGCTATGCGCCCGATGATGCGCCCTCCCATACTCAAAAGATTGCAAGAGATTCATCAGCGCTTCGGCCAATCGTTAAAAATGCGCGTTAGCCTCGATCACTTTTCTGCTGCACGCCATGATGAAGAACGAGAGCCGAATGCTTTCACAACAGCCCTTATTGGTCTTGGCTGGCTTCGTGATCAGGGTGTTTCCTTCTCAATCGCTGCTCGGACTTTCTGGGACGAGGATGAGGCGGCAATGCGTGAAGGATTTGCATCTCTCTTTGACGAGAATAATTTTGACCTCGACGCACATAACCCGACTGATTTAGTTCTGTTCCCGGAAATGGATATGACTGAACCCGTGCCGGAGATCACCACAGCGTGTTGGGAGATTCTCGGCAAAGACCCGAATGACGTGATGTGCGCAAACTCACGGATGGTCGTGAAACGCAAAGGCGCGAGCGCGCCGACCGTGATCGCTTGCACGCTCATCGCCTATGATGAGCGCTTTGAGATGGGGGAGAGCCTAAAGCAAGCGGCGCGGCCAGTTAAGCTCAACCACCCTCATTGTGCAAAATTTTGCGTTCTTGGCGGCGCAAGCTGTTCAGGATAATTATAAGCTATGAGCAAAGACCCAACCGAATCACGCCCCGCCATCGCACTTGAAGATCGCGCCGAGATCGGTGAGCGGATGTTCTCGCCC
>JAADIH010000084.1 GCA_013151435.1 Alphaproteobacteria bacterium | reverse complement strand
TGAACACCGGCGGCGCCCGCTTCAATATAGGCCCTCATGATCTCGTAGCAGTTGAGCGGACCGCCAAAGCCAGCTTCCGCATCCGCAACGATGGGCAGGAAATAATCCCGCTTCACATCGCCTTCAGCAAATTCAATCTGATCGGCACGGCGCAATGCATTATTGATGCGCTTGGCAAGTTCGGGGCCGGAATTAGCCGGATATAATGACTGATCCGGATAGGTCTGCGCCGCCACATTGGAATCCCCTGCAACCTGCCACCCCGAGAGATAAATTGCTTTCAATCCGGCCTTGGCCATCTGCACAGCCTGATTTCCCGACAGCGCGCCCAACGCATTGATGTAATCTTCGGACTTCAACAGCTCCCACAGCTTGTTGGCCCCGCGCTCAGCCAACGTGCAGGCAACATCCACGGAGCCCTTGAGGCGCGCCACCTCATCAACGCCGTAATTGCGGGTAATGCCGTCAAAGCGGCCTTTTGGAGCGGATGGGATTAGGTCGTTGAAGCTGTTCATGGGGTATCGCCTTTCTAATTCATACTCAAATAACGCTCTAACTTTGAGCCGTATTTCTGCAGTGCACAATCTGAAAGCCGTCATGATGTATTTTGCACTATCAATTACATTGTCAGTTTGTTAGTTTTGTAATATTATGAGGGATAGCTGTTAGAAACAATTAATTGTTTCGATTTAGAAATAATTAATTGTCAACGCCAAAATTCGAGGAAACCTGGTATGGCCAAGCCGCCAAAGCGCCTTTATATCGGCCCGCGCCTCAGGCGCATCCGGCGCGAGCTCGGCCTGACCCAGGCGCAAATGGCGGGCGATCTCGACGTTTCACCGTCCTACATTACGCTGATTGAGCGCAATCAGCGTCCACTCCCAGCAGACATGCTGCTACGCCTTGCGGAAACTTATGCACTCGACCTCTCTGCTTTCGCGGCGGGCGAAGATGAAACCTTCGCTCAGCTCGACACCGCGCTTAGTGATCCGATTTTTCAAGAGCTAGGGGTCGGACGAGAAGACGTGCGCGATCTCCTTTCTGCAAACCCCGCCATGGGAGAGGCCGTTGCCGCGCTTTTCTCTGCCTATCGCACGAGCCAGACAACCATCATGGAAACCCGCGCCACGGGACGCGCTGGCCTCGCCGACCCCCTGGAAGAGGCGCGCGAGTTTATCACTCTGGCGCGCAATTCTTTCCCCTCCCTCGATGAAGCCGGAGAAGAAATTGCAGCGCTTTAAAGGCGAATGATACAAGCCTTATGGATGCCCTCAGCGCACGCTTCAAACAAAAGCACGCATTGAAGCTTCGCATCCTCCCCGCCGACATCATGGTCGGCGCCTATCGCCGACATGACCTACACCGCAAACAGATTGCCATCTCAGAAGCCCTCGACCATGCAAGCCGCATCTTTCAGGCCGCCTTGCAACTCGTACTCTTTGAACAAGGAAAAGCGTTAGATGAACTCGTCAATGCTGCAAAATTCGAAACCGATGCGGGACGACGCCTAACAAGAGCTGCCCTTGCCAATTACGCCGCCGCGGCCATCATCTTTCCCTATGAAACATTCTATCGCTCTGCATCCGAATTAAAATATGACATCGAGGCGCTGGCGCGCCGTTTTGGTGCAAGCTTTGAGCAGGTCTGCCACCGCCTGACAACGCTTCAACGCCCTGGACAGGAAGGCATACCGTTCTTTTTCCTGCGAATTGACGCAGCAGGCAATGTTTCTAAGCGATTTTCCGGGGGAGTCTTTCCCTTCGCCCGCTATGGCGGGTCATGCGCGTTATGGAATATTCATGAAACCTTCCGAGCGCCCAGCAAAGTCCTTACACAGATTGTGCAGCTTCCTGATGGAGATTCTTACTTTTCCATTGCACGCACAGTCCATGGCGGCGAGGGAGGCTTTCACGCCCCCAAAGCGGAGCGCGCAGTCGCCCTTGGTTGCGAGCTGAAATATGCAGAACAGCTTGTCTATTCTGAAACCATGGATTTGAACAATCCCACACCAACGCCGATCGGCGTCACCTGCCGTTTGTGTTCGCGCCCGCATTGTGTCGCCCGCGCCCACCCACCACTCGAACGTCGCCTCATCATTGATGAGCACCGGCGGCTGGCGACACCGTTTAGCTTTGCGTTTGATTAGGCCTTCACACCTTGCTCGCGTGCTTGCTTTCCCATAGGGTCCGCCGACGGATCGGGGCGCTGCAAAATACCTTTCATCAGGAGTATGATATGTCTTTGAATATTCGAAACATTCTGTTTGCTACAGCGGCGATTGCCGCAATGACCGCAGGCTGTAGTGGCGGCGGCGGGGAGGCAGCAGCGCCAACCACCACAGTCGCGGCTTCACAAACCACAATGGCCTCGGAAGAAATCAATAAGTGGTTTGAAGATCAATTCGAACATGGGCTTTCCCGCTCACCTATGTATCAAACCTATCTTGGGCGAAGAACCAATTATGATAAATGGGATAACGTCACCGATGCGTTTACAACAGAATCTCACGCATTAGAGATGGCGGCGCTTGCTGAAATGCAACGCACATTCACGCTTGAAGACCTCGACCAGAATGCACAGCTTTCCTATCGCCTGTTTGAATACCAGACCGAACAATCCGATACGGCCTTTCCATTTCGCAATCACTGGTATGTGTTCAGCCAGTTTCGCGGACCCCATTCCGGCGTCCCGTCTTTTTTAATCAATCAGCACCGGGTCAACACTGCTGAAGAAGCGAATGACTATATTGCACGCCTCGAAGGCGTAAAAACATATCTGGGCCAGCATCAAGTAAATGCCGAAGCGCAATTCGCACGCGGCATCAATCCACCCCAATGGTCCTACCCTCAAATGATTGCCACTTCGGCAAATATCATCTCCGGGGCGCCCTTTGACGACGGTGAAGACTCAGCTCTGCTCGTTGATTTAAATAAAAAGATCGCCGCCCTCGATGTCAGTGATGACATAAAGCAGGATTTGCGTGATCGCGGCGCGCAAGCCTTACTCAACGCCGTAGAGCCTGCCTATAAATCGCTGATCGCCATGTTCGAAGCGCAACAAGCGACGGTTACCAATGATGACGGCGCTTGGAAGCTCCCCGAGGGTGATGCTTATTACGCCAATCGCCTGGCGCGCATGACGACAACGGATATGTCCGCTACTGCAATCCACGATCTTGGCCTTTCGGAAGTCGCTCGTATTCATGGCGAGATGAACACTATCAAAGATGATGTTGGTTTCGAAGGAACCTTGCAGGAATTCTTCGCCCATATGCGCGCAGACCCCGATGGAAAATTCACCTATCCGAATACGGATGAAGGGCGCGAACGCTATCTCACGGAAGCAACAGAGCTGATCGATGAAATGCGCGGGCGGCTTGACGAGCTGTTCTTTACCAAGCCCAAGGCCGAACTGATCGTTAAACGCGTGGAAGCCTTCCGTGAGCGTTCCGCCGGGAAGGCGTTCTATCAACGCCCGGCGCCGGACGGCTCGCGACCTGGAACCTATTATGCGAACCTTTATGATATGAACTCCATGCCGGTCTACCAGATGGCGGCGCTCGCCTATCATGAGGGTATTCCCGGGCACCACATGCAACTTGCAATCTCGCAAGAGCTCGAAGGCATTCCCAATTTCCGCAAATATGGTGGCTATACAGCCTATTCTGAAGGGTGGGGCCTCTATTCAGAATTCATCCCCAAAGAAATGGGATTTTATTCAGACCCCTATGATGATTTTGGCCGTCTCGCCATGGAGATCTGGCGCGCCGCACGCCTTGTGGTTGATACGGGAATCCATGATAAAAAATGGACGCGCCAGGAAGCGATCGACTATCTTCTGGCCAATACGCCGAACCCGGAATACGACTGCATCAAAGCGATTGAGCGCTATATCGTGATGCCGGGCCAGGCCACTGCATACAAAATTGGAATGCTGAAATTATTGGAGCTGCGCGGACGCGCTGAGACCGCATTCAATGATGATTTCGATGTGCGCGCCTTCCATGATGTGGTCCTAAAGAACGGTCCTGTGCCGCTCGCCATTCTCGAAGAAAATGTTGATGCATGGATTGCAGAGCAGGCTGGGTAGGTAGCACTCCATTCACAAGGATAGAAATTGGCCATGCCCAGTATGATGCTGAGCATGGCCCTTTTGTTATGGCCACATTGTTTTCAGTTGAGAATTCGCTCATGAAGAAAATCCAATGAGCACTCAAAGCACCCGCCCACCCGTTTCGGCTTATATCCGCACTCTCAATGAAGAGCGGTTGATTGGCGAGGTTGTGCGCGCTGCATTTCTGGTGGCCCGGGAGGTTATCATCATTGATTCCGGTTCAACGGACCGCACGATAGAAATCGCAAGAGAGGCCGACGCAAAGATCATCGAACATGAATGGGTCGGCTGGGGGCGTCAAAAGCGCGTCGCCGAAGAGGCATGTGAATATGACTGGCTCCTCGATCTTGATGCGGATGAAGTGGTAACCCTGGAATTTGCGGCGGAAGCCAATGCGCTTTTTGCCCATGGCGAGCCGCACTATAAAGTCTACCGGACCTATCTGGCGCTTGCCATGCCTACGGGCGCAGTCTGGCGAAAGTTTGGCCTGCAGACGCGCCATAAAATCTATGATCGCCGGGTGGCGCGCATGCCCGATCATGATGGCTGGGACCAGTTTCGCGTGCCGTCGGGCGTGGCGGTTGGCGTGGTCAAGGCGCCGATGCTGCATTACGCCTTTACCGATATCGCTCATTTGGGCGTCAAGCTTAACCGTAACTCGTCAATCCCGGCGCCGATGAAGTCGCGCGCCTCGCTGGCGGCGCGTATCTTATTCGGTCTACCACTTTACTTCGGTAAGCGTTATTTCATGCAGCAATATTTTCGCGGCGGCGTCTATGGTTTCGCCCTCGCTTTGATTTATGGCCAGGCGCGCTGGTTGCGCGATGTAAAAATGTGGGAGCAGTCTACAAAACGCGACTAATCCTTATAATAATCCTTCACCAGATTAAGCTCATCAAGTTCCGGTTCTGCATAGATGCTGTCATCTACTGATGGGCGCTGCGGCAGCGCCACGGGCTCGAACGCCTCTTCATTACATTCATAAGGAACGCGGTCGAGAATCGCGCGAATGATATTGAGGCGTGCTTTTCGCTTGTCATCGCCGCAAACGACAAGCCAAGGCGCTTCTTTGGTGCTGGTTTTTTCAAACATCTTGTCGCGGTATTTAGTGGATTCAACCCACAACTCACGGCCCTTCAGGTCAATCGGTGACAACTTCCAGCGCTTTCGCGGATCGCGAGCGCGATCCTGAAATCTTTTTTCCTGCTCCTCAACCGAGACATGAATCCAGAATTTTAACAGGATCAATCCGTTGTTCATGAGCATTTTTTCGAACATCGGAACCTCGCGCATGAAGGTTTCATGATCATCGGGGGTGCAAAACCCCATGACCGGTTCAATCACCGCGCGATTATACCAGGAGCGATCAAAGAGAACGACCTCCCCGCCAGCCGGGAGATGCGCAACATAACGCTCAAAATACCATTGCGTTTGCTCACGGTCCGACGGTTTCGGTAAGGCGACAACGCGCCATATGCGTGCATTCATCCGCCGCATGAGGGTTTTGATGGCGCCGCCCTTGCCCGCCGCATCGCGCCCTTCAAAAATGATGGCGACTTTCATGCCTTTACGCTGAATGGTTTCCTGAAGTTTGGCGAGCTCAAATTCCAGCTCACTCAGCTCTTTTTCAAATTCTTTTTTCTTCATGGTGTTTCGATTAACTCCCCTTGCGGATTAAACTGGTAGTTTTTTCGACAAAATTCACAATTCACCGAAATTGCGCCGTCCCCCACCATATCCATCAGTTCTGCTTCGTTATAACGTGCCAGTACTGCTGCAACCTTATCGCCATTACAGCTGCAATCAGCCCTTACGGGTTGCGGGTCATAGATGCGAACACCGTCTTCATGGAACAGGCGATACAAAAGCGTTTGAGGACTGATCGCCGGGTCGAGCAACTCATCCGCCTTTATCGTGTGCGTAAAAGCCACCGCGCGCTCCCAGATATCCCGGTCATCATCACTCATGATGATTTCTTCACCGCGCTCTCGAACACCGCCCTCACCCGGCATGAATTGGACGATCATCCCGCCAGCACGCCAGGCTGGATCTTGTCCGGGTACAGACAAATGCCCGACTGCGAGTTTCACCACGGTTGGAATTTGCTCAGACTGATCAAAATAGGAACCCGCCGCCGCGGCAAGACTGTTCTCTATCAAGGCGGTTATGCCTTGATAGCGCTCCATATCCGGGCCTTGATCAACCGTCATCGCGAGATGCCCCTTACCAAGCAGCGCTCCTGCCGAGCCAATGGCCGCCTCACCCACCAACCCCGCATCATATTTCGCGGCTGCGCGAAGTGCGCCCCCTGCTGAATAATCAGCTACTACAAGGGAGATCGGGCCATCTCCTTGCGCCTGAAAGATAAGCTTGCCGTCAAACTTAAGCGCGGCGCCCATCATCGACACCAGACAAAGCGCCTCACCCACAAGTTCTGAGACAGCATCGGGAAATTGGTGCCCCGAAAGAATACTATCGAGCACGCCGCCAAGCCGCACGATACGTCCACGCACGGCAGCCTCACCAACTTGAAAGGGGAGAATCGCATCGTCACCAGCGACCGGGCTTTTTTCATTGTCTGTCATGAGCTTTGCGCCAGTCTAATCCTTCAATTTATAACCCGACCGGAAGAGCAAATAACACGCGGCGCCAAGTATTGCGGTCAGGCATAAGGTAAGCGTGACCCCGGTAAAAATATTTGCTTCCGCATGTCCGGTAAAGCCAGACCGAAACCCATCGATCAAATAATAAACAGGATTATAGGCGCTCGCCGAACGAAATGGCTCCGGCAGGCGGTCCACGGAATAAAACGTTCCTGACAAAAAGGTCAGCGGTGTAATAATAAAATTTGTAACTGCCGCCAACTGATCAAACTTCTCCGCCCAAATACCGCCAATGACGCCCAGCATCGCGAAGATCAATGCCGCCGCGGTCGAATAATATAGGATGATGGCAACGCTCGCTACACCCATGGGCGCGCCACTCATGGCCATAAAACCTGCACTGGTTATGGCGGTAATAAACCCGACCAACAGCCCGCGTGTTGCCGCCCCTGCCACAAACGCAACGGTCAATTCCGCCGCCGACAAGGGCGGCATGAGCACATCAACGATGGAGCCCTGGACTTTTGCGATAATCAGCGATGAGGAAGAATTGGTGAAGGCGTTGGTGAGGATCGCCATCATAATGAGGCCAGGCGCCAGAAATTCCACGAAAGGAACTCCAGCGATTGCCGGGCGCGACGCACCAAAGGCTTGTGTGAAAACCACCAAGAACAGCAATGTTGAAATAACTGGGGCAACAACGGTCTGGGTAATCACTTTCATAAAACGCCGGACTTCTTTTAGATAAAGCGTCCACACCCCTAGCCAATTCACCCGGCCAAACCTGCGAACACCAAAATCCGCTTGATACTCCCGTGACCCCGCAACCCCTGATGTCATGTTATCTGCGCCATCCATCTGTACACAAAGCCCTTTGTTTGCACGCCTTTAGCGCCATTTATGATTGCAAGGATGTGGCCCCAGCGCCGGGGGGCGTCAACCTTGGATTAATATCAACATCTAGTGGGCAAAAAAAGTTTGTGGCGCCATGTTGTATTTGGTCTTTTCTGGGATACTATATCTTGGCGCATGCAGAGGAGCATGGCGAAAAATTACCAGATATAGATTTTAGGGCGCGGCAGAGGTGAAAACCTCCAAAAAAGCAGGGAGAGCCACATGGCCTGGACAGACGAACGCGTTGAACTTTTGAAGACACTCTGGGCGGAAGGTCTCTCAGCTGCCCAGATCGCAAATAAAATGGGTGGCGTGACCCGCAATGCGGTTATCGGCAAGGTCCACCGCCTCGGCCTTTCAGGCCGGGCGACGCCAGCAAAACCCCAGCGCGGACGCAGTATCGGCGTCGAACGCAGAGAAGAAACTGTCACACAGAAAAAACGACCGGTGGAAATGAAATCCGTCATCCCGGAGCCAGAGTTTATTGCGCCGCTGGTTCTTGATACGGGCGCAAAGACCACCGTCGCAACCATCACCAACAATATGTGCAAATGGCCAATCGGTGATCCTGCAAGAGATGATTTTCACTTTTGCGGGCAATCGACTTTAACCAGCAAGTCCTATTGCGCCTATCACGCACATATGGCGTTTCAACCGCCAGTACGCCGTGAAGCACGCCGCGAGCCGCGCCGGGTTCTGGCGCCAGCGGACAAACGCCGCGCGGCAAGCTAACCACGTAAAGCCTTGAATTGAAAAAGCCTACCATAGAAAAGCTCTATGGCGGGCTTTTCCATGCGTAAAAACTTATTCCGAGTCGAGAGCATAACCCGCAGAACGCACGGTGCGAATGGGATCACCCTGATTATATTTATTCAGGGCTTTGCGCAGGCGGCCAATATGGACATCAACCGTGCGCAGCTCGACAAATACATCCGATCCCCACACGGCGTTTAGCAACTGCTCACGAGAATAAACCCGCCCCGGATTTTGAATCAAATGATCGAGAAGGCGAAACTCTGTTGGTCCAAGATGTATCTCCTTATCGCCGCGCATCACACGGTGAGAAACACGATCAATTTCGATATCACTAAACTGGACTTTGTCCTCAATCAGGCCGGGCCGAATACGCCGCAACACAGCGCGCACGCGGGCGATCAATTCTTTGGTTGAAAACGGTTTTGTCAAATAGTCGTCGGCGCCTGTCTCAAGCCCGCGAATACGGTCATCCTCCTCGGATCGCGCCGTCAACATAATGATCGGGATATTGCGGGTTTCTGCCTTTGCCCGAATGCGCCGGCAAACCTCGATGCCCGAGACTTTGGGCAGCATCCAATCCAGAATAATCACATCTGGCGGCTCTTCCTCAACTTTGAGGAGCGCCTCCTCACCGTCGGAGGCAATCGTCACGTCGAATTTCTCTTTGGTCAAATTGTAGTCAAGAAGCGTTGCCAGCGCTTCTTCATCTTCGACAATTAATATTCGGGTCGAGGCCATAGGAAACTCCGCGGCGCCCCTTAAACGATGTTTAAGTGCTTAGGAGCCGCGACTGTGATTGTCGAGGTCTCATCGCCTTTTGGGCGCGGTTCCACAAGCGGCGAGCCGGTCACCAAGAAATGGATGGCTTCTGCAATATTGGTTGCGTGGTCGCCCACGCGCTCAAAATTCTTGGCGATGAACACCAGGTGGGTGCACGCATTGGCTTTTGATGGATCTTCCATCATCGCCAGAATGATTTCTTGAAAGACAGAATTGTAGAGCTCATCGAGTTCATCGTCGCCACCCCAGACGGCTTTTGCCGCATCAAGATTAAATGTAGAATAGGCATCCAGAATATCAGAAAACTGACGCAGACTTGCACGACCCATTCGAGCCACACCCGATGTCGGACTTGCCGGCGCTTCCTGGCTGAGCACTAGGGTTCGTTTCGCGACGTTTTTTGCTAAATCCCCGACCCGCTCAAGTTCGCCCGTCATCTTCATGACCGTCATGACTTCACGCAACGCCTCTTCTGGCAGCGGGCCGTCAACGAGCAACGCCATTATTTTGGTTTCTATGTCGCGGTCAAACTCGTCGATGCGCAAATCATTGGTGATGAGGCTTTCCGCCGTTCCCACATCACGCCGCTCAAAGGCGATGATCGCGCTTTGGAGCTGGCTTTCCACCAACGCCGCCATACGCGATAGCTCGGCCTCTAGCGCTCGGCGCGCACGATATGATTTATGATCAACTTCAATGGCCATGGGCTTAACTAAAACTCACATGAATGGCGAAGCTAAGCGATCCAAACTATCGCTCACATTTTCACCTATAATTCTTTAAATGCCGGTTTTTTGTGACAAATTCTTGTCTAGCGCCAAAATCAGCGTGACGCGAGGAAATAACAGTTGAAAGCCGTACCTCCAGCAAGACGGCTTTCGATCTGAAAGCCACCCTGGTGGCGGTTCATCACGTGCTTGACGATCGCAAGGCCTAGCCCTGTGCCGCCAGTTTTGCGGCTGTGCTCAAGATTTACCCGATAGAACCGCTCGGTGAGGCGTGGAAGATCAGCGCGTTCTATGCCGGGGCCAAAATCACGGATCTGTATGTAAACAAGATCTTCAATTTGAACGCCGAGGCGGCTTGCGGTCTGGGCGGCATTATCCCCTGCACGGTGCCCAGACTCTCCTTTCCCCGCCAACGACGGCGCCGCGCCGCTACCAACCCGGACTTTGATAAGCGCCGGATCGCCGCCATATTTTACCGCATTATCAAGCAGATTTTGGATCGCCTGAAATATCTCATCACGGTCACCGCGGATTTCCGTCGTCCGCTGCGCGTCATTCGTGAAATCCACAATCGCTCCGGCTTGATCAAAAAGCGGAACGTGGCTGTCCACAACATCTCTTGCAATATCGGCAAGATCAACAACGGTTCTTGGGGGGACGTGTTCGTTCAATTCAATCCGTGACAGCGACATCAGATCGGCGACAAGACGTTGCATGCGCTCAGCCTGGGACTGCATAATCGACAAAAACTTTTCCCGCGCTTCCGGGTCGTCTCTCGCGTGCCCTTTCATGGTCTCGATGAACCCCAAAAGTGATGCGAGAGGTGTGCGTAACTCATGGCTGGCGCTGGCGATGAAATCCACCCGCATCTGTTCCAATCGGCGCTCGCTGGTTAAATCACGGATAAAAATCAATGAACGATGACGCCGCAAATTGGGCGCAGCATCGACGCCAATTTCCAGCGGCGCCACATAAGCGCGGCATGAGCGCTCCACCGCGCCCGCCGTCGTAAAATCAACGGTCAGCGCTTCGCGGGATTTTAGAACGCTTTCAGCAGCTTCAAAGACATCGGGAGAGCGCAATACGGCAGCAAAATGACGCCCTTCTATTTCTTTTGACCCCACAAGCTTTTCTGCAGCTGGATTTGCATGCTCCACAACACCATCTGCATCGAGAATAAAGAGGGGCTCCGGCAAGGCTTGCGCGACTCCATAGGCAATCTGAAGGTCTGCAATTTCCGCCTGTTGGGCGTGAAGACTCATTTCAACAACACGCGCAATAGGTTCAGACCAGACACGTCCAGATGAAAAGCGATATCGCACGCCGAGCGCAGCCATAAACACAACCCATGCAATCAGGACGATATCCCACCGCACTACGCCGCCAACCACATACATCACCAAGCCGATGCCAGTGCTAATACCGATCGCCCAGATGAAATCACGCGCACGCACGCGCGCCGCAGTTTTTCGTATCAAGTCGTCAAGTTTATGCTGCATAGCTTTAGAGCCTGCTCCAAAAGTCCTTAACCGTTCCCGGCATCGATAATCAGGCGTTCACTAGAAGGGAATTCATAAGTCTTCGGCTCAACATCTAAGTAGTCTGCCAAGCATGTTGTTTGGCTAACGAACGTCTGCCTATCACCACTTTTCGTCTATTGCCAAGTTCTCGAACAGACACTTAGACATTATGCGCTGGAGGCGGTGAAAGCAATCGCGGGGGAAAACGCCTCCCAGTATAAACTCTGCTTACGGACATCAATGGAAAATCTATCGAGAGGTTCCTCGGGTCAGCGCAAAAACCAACCCACCTGCAGCCCCTGCGAGGCATTGCAGCGAAACCCCGAGCGCATCGCGCGCACCTCCAATGGCGCCAACACCGCCGGGTGCAACCAGATTCTCTATCGCCCAGATGACAGTGAACACGGCTGCTGCGCCGGCAATCGGATAGGCTATTGGAGCGAGAGGTTTCAAAATTCGTTTGGCCACCGCCGCAATCAGAAATGCGATCAACAGCCCAATCGCCAGCATAAGGCCATAGGTCATCGCCAATCCGGCAAAATTATCCATATAGGTCGAAATTTGCTGCTGCTGCGTATAAACAGCGCCAATCGCTGCCTGTTTGGCCAATACCTGCTGGGTATAAAATGCTGACGCCAGGGCATAAGTCACAATGACCGCCGCCAAATACGCTAAGCCCATCCTCAATAATCGCATATCCACCCTCAATTCCCGCCTAAAGTTTTCAGCGATGCTGATTTTGTCATAGGACACCCGTTGACGTCGAGCCCTTTGCGCATTTACCCATAACAAAGCGCTACAGTTGAACAAACGGAGCCCCGCTGATGACCCATTATCTACGCTCGCTTTTCCTTATAGCATGCATTGCAGCATCCTTGAGCGCCTGCGCCAATGAAGGCGACGCCACAACAAATACGGCTCCGGCCGGCGGCGGCGACGCATCGCTTCAGGAAACGTTGGCGGACCCGGCCCCTGAAGGAACGCTGGACCTCAAGATCGAGACCTTAGCGGAAGGACTGGTCAATCCATGGTCGATAGCATTTCTGCCGGATGGAACAATGCTGGTTACGGAACGTGCAGGTCGGCTGCGTATCATTCGCGATGATGTATTGGTAGATGCACCCGTCACGGGAACACCGGAAGCTTATGTGGAAAATCAGGCTGGCTATTTTGATGTGATGCCTCACCCCAATTTTGCCGAAAATAATGTGCTGTTCCTCGCCTATGCTTCAGGGACGGCGAATGCGAATGCACTACGCATCGCGCGGGCGACATTTGACGGGTCTGCACTTCACGATGTTGAAGTTCTTTACGAGGCCAAACCGCTAAAAGACACCGCGCATCATTATGGCGGACGCCTTGTTTGGGGCCCTGACGACAAGCTCTATTTCACCATTGGCGAGGGCTCACGCTACAAGGAACGCGCGCAAGAAATGACATCAAGCTTTGGCGCGGTCATCCGATTGAATGAAGACGGCTCCATCCCCGAAGACAATCCGAGCTTCGGCGAGGGTTCATTGCCTGAGCTTTACACCAAGGGCCATCGCAATCCACAAGGCTTTGCTTATGATGCAGAACGTAATATTTTCTGGGAGACAGAGCACGGGGCCCGCGGCGGTGATGAAATCAATATCATTGAAGCAGGAAATAATTACGGCTGGCCCCTCGCCACTTACGGCATTGACTATAATGGCGCCAAGGTCACTCCGTTTACTGAATATGAAGGCACAACTCAGCCAATAAAATACTGGACGCCGTCAATTGCCCCTTCGGGCCTTGCAGTATATCGCGGCGATCTGTTCGGTGGCTGGGACGGTGATCTTCTGGTCGGGTCCATGGCTTTGCAGGCGCTGCACCGGGTCATCATGGAAGGGGATAAGCCCGTTGGTGAAGAACGCTATCTGGTCGGAGAACGTATTCGCGACGTGCGGGTTGGGCCCGACGGCGCGATCTATGTCACTACGGAAGAGCGCAAGGGTGAGCCGGTCGGTACAGTCTTACGCCTCCCGAGATAGCAGCGCTTTAGGCTTCACAGTCATACAATAGAGCGCCTTGCCGCCTGGCGGGCAAAGCGCAAGGTCACGGCTTTACGGCGAGCGGCCGCGAGTGAGCGTGCACTCGCGGGTCTCTTGATCGTCGCACCGTAAGCATCCGCAACGATCACCCCTTCTTCGGGCGGGAGAAGGTTCGCTGGAAAAGCCAAATCCACCGCAAAATAAAACCGATCACAAAACCCCAGATAGTCCGGCCATTTCTGGTCAGCATCAAAGTCGGTCCGGCAGGATTTAATTTCCACGATGGTCAATCGCCCTCGACGGTCAAGAGCGGCGATATCAGCGCGACGACCATTGGCCAGTTTAAATTCGGCCGGGCTTTGCCCCAAATCGATCAACATTCGGATTACGCCGCGCGTTAACAGCTGCGTTTGATCCGGGCGGGAAAGGGTAACGTCGCTGCATTGAATGTTCTGCATTTGTTCATAGGAGCACTCTGGGCTGAGCTACGTCAACCCTCACATTCAATTTCAGAAGGAAAGCCCTCTAGCCCTGAAATTCCGGCAGGCGCAGAATCAGCCCATCAAGCGCGTCAGTGACTTTAATCTGACAGGAAAGCCGCGATGTTTCCTTGGGCTCATGGGCAAAATCAAGCATGGATTCTTCCATCGTCTCTGGCTCACCGGCTTTTTGAACCCAAGCGTCATCAACATAGACATGGCAGGTCGCACATGCACACGCGCCGCCGCAATCCGCATCGATACCCGGCACCATATTCCTCACCGCCGCTTCCATCACGGTTGTGCCTTTTTCCGCCTCAACGACATGCTCGGTTCCATTCTGTTCGATAAAGGTGATCTTGGGCATCGTTACTTTCCGCTATGCTACGCTCTAAAGGGTGTCATTTAAGGCTCCCGGCTGAGACAGCAAGAGTTTAATGCCTCTTGCGACGATATATGATCGGGAAGACCACACCCCACAACCTGTCGCTAGTGACCTTGCGCGCCGCGCCATAGGGGCCGATATGCCGATACATGGAGATTTCCTCACCTCTATTATTGCACGAAGATGAAACGGCGGCATTTGGTGCGAGCCTAGCGCCGCTATTGCGCGCTGGAGATGTCATCTGTCTTGAAGGCGCACTCGGCGCCGGAAAAACCACATTGGCGCGCGGACTGATTAAGGCCTTTTGCGGCGAGACAAATGCTCCGAGCCCGACCTTCACCCTTGCCGAAACCTATCAGACCCCAAGCCTCACCTTGTGGCATTTCGACCTTTATCGA
>JAADIH010000004.1 GCA_013151435.1 Alphaproteobacteria bacterium | reverse complement strand
CCAATTCGCCGCCGCATCAATCGACGCCGTCAGTTGATGGTCGAAATTGGAGCGCCCGCCCGCCTTGTTCTTCTTATTTTCGTCAAACATCACCAGCCTGATCCCAATAGCCTTTTACACAGCCTAGATGCGAGTTATACGAGGAGAAAGGGCGACTGGCCAAGGTCCTAGATTCACATCTATGCGGGAGAAAACAGTGAAAAAATCGATGGTTAAGGCTTTTTTTGACGAAACGACCTTTACCGTGAGCTACATCGTCAGCGATCCTGAAACCAGACAATGCGCCATCGTCGATCCGGTTCTCGACTTCGATGCCGCGTCGGGGCGGACAGCTACACACGCCGCTGACAAGATCATCGACTATGTGATATCGGAAGAGTTGCATGTGGAGTGGATATTAGAGACCCATATTCATGCCGATCACATGACGGCGGCGCCCTACCTAAAACAAAAACTCGGCGGCAAAACCGGCGTCAGCGATCAGGTTCCTCTCATACAACAAACCTTCAGTGAGGTGTTTCATGTGGAGCCGGAATTTGCTTGTGACGGCAGTCAGTTCGACAAATTATTTGCAGAAGGTGAGGCTTTTAAAATCGGTGAGATCGATGCAAAGCTCATTCAAACTCCCGGCCACACGCCCGCTTGCGCCACTTATGTCATCGGTGACGCCGCCTTTGTAGGGGACGTATTGTTTATGCCAGATTTTGGTACGGCGCGTTGTGACTTTCCCAAAGGCGATGCGCGTATGCTCTACCAGTCCATTCAAAAAATATTTGCCCTTCCCGATGAGATGCGGGTATTTACCTGCCACGACTATATGGCGCCTGGGCGTGATCACTATGCCTGGGAATCAACCATCGCAAATCAGAAGACCAACAATATTCACGTTGGCGGCGGTGTCAGCGAGGATGATTTTGTCAAAATGCGCGAGGCGCGCGACGCAACACTTGCCATGCCGAAACTAATCCTTCCGTCGGTGCAAGTGAACATGCGCGCCGGGGATTTCCCCCCCGCAGAAACCAACAATATTCAATATTTGAAGCTGCCATTGAACGCGCTTTAAGGCCTCGTGATGGAAGACGGGAATTTCTACGCTACACTGAAAAGTGAGTTCAGTAGAAGTCTGGAAAACCCTTTCCTCACAGTACCTTATGGGGTGTCTTTCAGCTATGGCGACATCGATACTCTGTCCGCAAAAATCGCCGGAGCCCTCAAGGAGAGCGGCGCAAAACCGGGCGATCGCATCGTCGTTCAGGTGGAAAAATCCCCCGCAAATGTTGCGCTCTATTTAGCAGCCATGCGCGCCGGGCTGGTCTATGTCCCCTTGAATACAGCCTACACGGCCCATGAGCTGGACTACTTCCTCAGCAATGCAGAACCCACAATTTTTATCTGTGACCCGCTTAAGGAAAACACTCTCACCGCGCCCGCAAAACACGCTGGCATTGAAACAATACTGACGCTTGGCGTCGGCGGGAATGGGACGCTCACCGATGCAGCTCAGAACGCGACACCAGAAAATGACATTTGCGTGCGTCACGCCGATGACCTTGCAGTCATTCTCTATACGTCTGGAACCACGGGTCGCTCAAAAGGCGCGATGCTCAGCCATGGCAATCTTCAGTCAAATGCGCTCGCGCTAAATTCTCTTTGGGGATTCACCAGCCGTGATGTGTTGCTCCACGCGCTGCCGATATTTCATATTCACGGATTGTTTGCAGCGCTCCACACAGCAATGCTCAGCGCTTCAGAGATTTTGTTTCTACCGAAATTTGACGTGAACGAAGTGCGCGATGCATTGCCCCGGGCGAGCATCATGATGGGCGTGCCAACATTCTATTCCCGGCTTCTCAGCGATCCCGAATTTGGCAAAGCAGAATGCGCCCATATGCGCCTCTTTATCTCCGGATCCGCCCCCCTGACGACCGAGGCTTTCAGCGCATTTGAAGCGCGCACCGGCCATAAAATCCTGGAGCGCTACGGCATGTCCGAAGCCGGGATGATCGCCTCCAATCCACTTGATGGCGCCCGCATCCCTGGCACAGTGGGCTTCCCCCTCCCCGATATTTCCATCCGCATTCAGGATGATGCGGGCGAGCTGGTCCCTACTGGTGAGACCGGCAATATAGAAGTCAAAGGTCCCAATATATTCAAAGGCTACTGGCGTAATCCTCAAAAAACAGCCGAAGAATTTACGAGCGACGGTTTCTTTAAAACCGGCGATAATGGCAGCCTTGATGAGACCGGCAGGTTAACCCTGATGGGGCGATCGAAGGACCTCGTCATCGCTGGGGGCTATAATATTTACCCAAAGGAAATCGAGGCAGTCCTCGACGCCATCGAGGGTATCGCAGAGAGCGCAGTGATCGGTGCGCCCCACCCAGATATGGGCGAAGGGGTTATTGCCATCATGATCGCAGAAAATGCCCCCCTCGAAGACACGATCATAGAAAATGCGCTTGACGCTTTGGCGAAGTTTAAACGCCCGCGGAAATACTTCTGGCTGGACCAGCTCCCGCGCAACGCCAAAGTCCAAAAACAGATTTTACGAGAGTGCTATAAAGATGTGTTCGAAGGTTAAGCAGGTTGGCGCCGGGCTAGAGCCTCCGGCTATACACTCTTCACTTCATCGGCGAGGGACCTTGTCCTTTCGCCCTTCGTGACACGCCCCCGGGGCAAGCCCGGTCTCGTCCTCAGGGTGAAGGGACAAGGTTGTCACGAAGGATAAGTGAACAGATTTATCGCCGATGATCTAGCTTAGCCGCAACGGCGCCAAGTTTTTCCGGATTTCGCACGACATAAATGGCCGCAATCTTTCCATCGCGAATATCGATGCTCAAGGATTGATCCAGCTCTCCATCAAGATAAAGCAAAATCCCCGGAACACCGTTGATCATCTCAAAGGCAATATCTGTTTCGGCATCACGCGCCATAGACTTTCGCAACAGGCCAATAAAAAACCGCGCTGACTTGTCCGCTCCATAAATCGGATTGATGGCCGATGTTTTAACGCCGCCGCCATCCGCGTAAACGATCGCGTCTTCAGCCAACAACATACGCAATTGACTGACATCACCACTTCCGCAAGCCCCAAGAAAACTAGCCAGTAATTGCTGATGCTCACTATTTGGCGCCGCCTCAACCGGGCGTTCTTTACGCACTGCCTTGCGCGCACGCGCTGCCAGTTGACGACACGCCGCTTCGCTTTTCCCAAGGGTCACAGCGATTTCAGAAAAAGGCGTGTCAAAAACATCATGCAACAAAAATGCTGCGCGCTCGGCTCCCGATAGCCTCTCCAGGGTCAGCATTAGCGCGAAAGAAAGATCATCGGCCAGCTCAACAGCTGTTTCGGGAGACAGTGCATCAACGTCGAGCACGGGTTCGGGCAACCATGGGCCCACATAGACCTCCCGCCGGACACGCGCAGACTTTAAGCGGTCCAGACAAAGCCGTGTCACCATGGTCGTCAGAAACGCCTCTGTGGAGCGCACGTCGCTGCGATCAGCAGAAGCAAACCTCAGATACGCGTCCTGCAAGACGTCTTCAGAATCCACAATGCTGCCCAGCATACGATAGGCTAGCCCGAGCAGGCGTTTGCGATGCAACGCAATTGGGTGGTCCGTATCTTTCACGCCGCTTCCCTTACGACCTCCACCGGAGTATTGTCCACACTGACCTTTTGGCAAGTCTTAGCAAAACCAAGCCCTTTCTTCACCATAGGAAATATCCGCCCGATCTGGGCGGCGAGCGTGATGTCAATCACCCCCGCCTCGCCCCATGCATCGCGAATGCGCTCACGTGCTTCATCTGCGTTTCCCGCACGCCCCACAATCGCATCAGCAAATAAAAACCCGAGTGCTGTTGTCTCATTCATCAACGCAAGATCGCGTATCAGGACGGCGTTAATCTGGCTCTTCTCGACACCGGCCTCGCGCGCCATGTTCACAACCAGTTGCACGCAAGGGCCGCAATCTTCAGCAATCGCACCAACAAGTTTGGCCGCAAATATTGCGTCTCTGGGTGCTGCTTCCTGATGGCTCGCCAGGCCATTGAGTTTCGAAAATTTGGAAAAAGCCGAAGGCGAAACGCTAAGCATATACTCCATATAGCTGACATCATAACCATAACGGTGAGCAAAACGCTTTAGCCACAATCGCGCAAAAAATTTAAACATGGCTCTCCCCTTTCCCTGGGAATGCAACCCACAGCGCGAGCACTGACGGCGCCACCACGCTGACCCATTCAAACCCAGCGTGATGAGAATGCCCACCCAGCAATCCGGCCACATGGATTAATCCATGCGACGCAAGAAAGCCCGCGCCAGCGAGCGCTGCCGGCCAATAGTGCGTGCGCCAGGCGCGCGCCATCAGGCCCAACCCGGCAATCAAAAAAGCCGCGCCAATATCAGCAACAAAATGCGGGTTAAAGGGGCCGGTATCGTGTACGCCCGGAATCGCGTCATACCATTGCTGACCAGCAATCAACATGAATGCGCCATTCCCCACCGTGAAGACGCCTAACACACCAGCAATCCATCTCTTCATCATAACTGTCTCCTTATCTGATAAATAAGACGAGACAGCACCGGCCATTGTGACAGGGATGATAAAAGTTTTGTCGAAAAAATGAGTGCTGCTATTTCCCTGATATAGGCCGGTGAAGCAGTACTATTTCCTCACCGTGATATGTCGTGCGAGCGGTCTCTTGAAACTCACACTTTTCTGCGATCCGGATCGATGCACCATGCTCCGGTTCAATAATGCATGACATGCGCGCAGCCATTAAATTTTTATCACCCCAGAAAACTGCCGCTAAGGTCGCCTCTGTCGCATAGCCTTTTCCGTGAGCACACGGCGCGAGCACCCAGCCAATTTCAGGTTCGCCCTTTATGGACGGTGACATGTCCCGCTTGAAATCACCAAACCCAACTTCGCCGATGAGGTTGCCCTTAGCTTTTTCCTCAACCGCCCAATAACCATAACCCATGACGGACCAGTGCCCCAGCATGCGCAAATATTTGGTCCAGGTTTCTTCTTCCTCACGGGGCTTACCACCGATAAATCTAGTCACAGTTGGGTCTTTCCACATCTCCAGAAAGAATGGGAAATCCTCCAGGGTTCGCCCGCGCAAGCGCAAACGTTCCGTTTCAATCACCGGGACTTTGAGATCTATCATAGCGCTCTATTTTGCTTGTGCCTCAGCGATATAGTCATCAATCCGATTGCGTAAGAGCTCAAGCGGAAGGCCACCGCTGCCGACAACAGCGTCATGAAATTCGCGAATATCGAACTTGGCGCCCAGTTGTTTTTCCGCTTTGGCGCGTAACTCCCAGATCGTCAGCTCACCCATCTTATAGGCGAGCGCTTGTGCGGGCCAGGCGATATAGCGGTCAATTTCAGTCTGGACATTGTGCAAGGAGAGCGCGGTGTTCGATGCGAGATAGTCCATCGACTGTTGACGCGTCCAGCCTTTTGTGTGGATCCCGGTATCGATCACCAAGCGACAAGCGCGCCACATCTCCCAAGTCAAACGACCAAAATCATCATAAGGCGTTTGATAAACTCCCATTTCAACACCGAGTTTCTCAGCGTAAAGCCCCCACCCTTCACCAAAGGCATGAGGATAAAACTCGGTTCGAAAATCAGGAACGTCCTCAATCTCCAATGCTAGGGCACTCTGAAAATGATGCCCCGGCACCGCTTCATGCAGCGCCATCGCTGTGAGTTGATAGAGCGGGCGCTTTTCATGCAAATATGTGTTGACCCAAAACTGCCCCCCGCGATCAGCATCAAGTGACGCCCCTATGTAGCGCGCATTGGTATAGTTGGGCGCAATGTTCGCCGGTACGGGCTCTACCGAATATGGCTGGCGCGGCATCTTGCCAAAGTAAGCAGGCAGTCGACCGTCAATGTCCTTCGCAATCCAGGCCGCGCGATCAAGAAGCCCCTGTGGCGATGTCGCATAAAACTGACGGTCATTGCGTAAAAATTCCAGAAATGCCGAGAAATCACCAACAAACCCGGTCTCCTTGATCACCGCATTCATTTCAGCGCGAATGCGTTTGACCTCGGCCAACCCTAATTTGTGAATTTCATCCGCAGTCGCATTATCTAGCGACGTATAATACCGAACAAGCGCCTCATAATACGCCTCCCCATTTGGCAATTCACTCGCGCCCAAGGTATCGCGGGCGCCGGGTAGATACTCGTCTTTCATGAACACCAGCAAAGTCGCAAAAGCGGGAATAACTTTCCCAGAGAGCACATCATTTGCTTCTGCTCGTAGAACGCGCTGACGACGACTATTGATCGTCGCAGGCATGTCATTGAACGGCGCGTAATACGGGTGCGCCGCCGCATTGTCTTTCACTTGCGCCTCGAAAGACGGCAGGATAAACGGCAAAATTACTTTTGGTTGCGTGAACCCATCAGCTAGACCCTGACGCATGTTCTCGATTTGCTGATCGATGTAACCGGGAAACCCGCGCAACCGCGCCAGGTAATCAGCGTAATCCTTCTCTGTGCGAAATGGGGTGGAGCTGACCACATAACCAAAATTCGTATGGAATCCGGTATCCGCCAGAAACGGAATGCGCCAACGATCAAACTCACTGAGCGCCACATCATGTTTTAAAATGAAAGCAAGAAGATCTGCGTTCAACTGATCCTCTTTGCTGAGCAGATCATGATCGATGGCTTCAAGACGTTCGGAAAAACCCAGCATTTGGCCCGTGCGCCGTGCTTGATCACTCGGCGCAACGCCGGGAACTTGCGTGTTATAGGCATAGACCCCGGAGCTGGTTGCGCTAAATGGATTTTCCGCCATTTCATTTGACCAATAGTCGTCAAAGATCTCGTACAGATCTTCCGGTGGGCCAGCCAGCGCCGTTTGAAATACAAACAGCATGAGAATTGCAATTGATCTGATCATGGCTGGTCTCCTCGGTACTTTATGGGTGCACTAGTGCATAGCGCCGTCATTCTCTCGAATCGCACAGATCAACCATACCTACCACAAGCCGACAGACGGCCGAAGCCCTTCACTTTCCACAATGGATCCCAACCTAAGCCCAAATAACTGGCTGACACGCGGACCTTTGGGGGCTTTGTTGGCACAAAAAAACGCGCCGCTCATAAAGCGGCGCGTTGGACCCGGAAAATGGGGTAGAATATCTTCCTCTTAAAACCTTGAGAGCAAACCGTAAGTTGAGGTGATAGAAGACGTTACTGTGTCTCCGATTGCCCTGGTAACACGAGCGTCAAAATTACGTACAACAATATCGATATTGATTATTCTACGAAATTGAACGTTATTTCGTGTATTGGAAAGAATCGTATTCAGACCACCTGCAAGTTCTTTATACGCAGTATAAGATTCCTGCTTTGCTACGTCGGCGCCTGAGACCTTGTAAGACGGAGGCGTCGGGGCCTCCACCTTCGGGTGCGAGCCAGCACCAACTGTCTGCTGCACTGCCGCGTCTGGAGCCTGGGCAACTTTAGTCGGCTCCACGGAAGGTATATAAACAATTGACGACCGCAGAGATTGTTGCGCTGGAACATCAGCTGTTAGCGTTTCGGCTATTACCTGCGCTGGAGCTGATACCTGCGCTGATATCTGCGTTGATACCTGCGCTGGAGCTGATTGAGCATTACCAGGATTGTTCCCGGCGCCAAAGACTTCATCCTTACTACTCGGGGGTGAACCATTTTGACCAAAGACACCGCCCGGACCAAATACACCGTCTTCACCAAAGATCCCGTCCTTACCAGTTGCGGGGGCGCCGTTTGCGCCAAACACGCCATCCGGTAACGGGTTGTCAATCGACGTCATCACTATCGGTGAGAGTTTAACGGCAAAATTGAAATCAAACCCGCCAAACTTAAATCCTCCGCGGGCTTCGCTTAACTCCGACATACCCAGGGGAGCCTCCGAGATCGCAAGAAAGTCTGACTGATCCATTGCTACTGCAATGGTTTGAGCGGAGGCGCCAGTTGTTGCTGCAAAGCCAATAACGCCAGCCACTCCAATCTTAACTAATATAGACATAGCTAATTCCCAGTTCCTAGGGTGAAGCCCGAAGATAACGGGCGGGTTTGGTAAAGTGCGATCGATTGCAAGGATTCTTGGTCCGTTGCTCGGTCGAATGGTGAAGAGGGCGCAAGGCGCCAGTCTGCGGCCTTATTAAAATTAGCCTTACCGCGGGCAACATCAGATCGGATAAACAATACAACCCCATCCCATAGCTTTTCGAATTCTTTGCGTGTTCTGGCATGAACACCGGCAGATGGGTCGCCGATCAACACAGTTTTATCTGTGATGCCCTTAATGACGACAAAATGCTTATAGCCTTTGACTTCAATAAGAGCGATTCCAGGTACGCCGATCTCCTGAATACGATCAAGGGTCAAACGAAAACCATCGGCAATCATATCGTTCTCTTCGAGATACTGCTTCATTTCCAGGAGTGAAAAACCCAACTCACTAATGCGGTCCTGGTCCCCCACATCCCACATTGCCTGAAACGCCGAAGTCTCCGAAACGTCATGATCATAATGAAAAGTTAGAAGCGTTGCGAGCGCGGCGGAACCGCAACTGAAATCAAATTGCTGACGCACAACAGTTTCGAACTTCCGTTCGGCCATGCTCGTAACTTTGACATTGGCCGTTATGCCGCCGGATCCTATGAAAAGACCATCTGCGCTTGCAGAAGAAAACACACCTGCAAAGATCGCGGTGACCGCAACAAGGGCGCGCATTCCATCGCGCAAAATTGAGGATATAAACTCAGTTTTCAAACTACTCTACTCCTGCGATCCACAACTAATTTCCAGCGCTGGAAATCAGCTCAATATTAATATTCACGATACTTTGAAAGCTGACGCCATTACCTGTGTTGTTAAACACGGTGGTGATACCGCCATTGCCGCTTACGACATTATCAGCGATCTGGCCCGTATCAGAGTTAACAACGCTAGTATCTCTGACTGAACCGTCATTTTTAGCAATGTTCAATGCAAGACGTTCAATATCAATAGCCGTAGCCTCACCGCCAGACGCATCGCTCATGGCGCTTTCATCCATGATCGTGAGTGTACTGAAGATATCTGTTTGTACAGGCGCCGACGCTTGAACGGCCAAATCTGCGGGCCCAACGATTGGCGTGATTGCCAACAAAGGCGCTGCCAATATTCCCCAAGCACTCATACTCATTAGAAACTCCATTCCCCCTTAGGGTCTTCGCTCATCTATTTTGTAACGATAGCAAATAAAAACCACTTTGCGTCTTAACTCACTGCAATCTTTCGTTAACTAACAAATGCGGGACCCAGGGTGTTTCCTAAAAATTCTCTGTTAATGGGCGCCGCAAAACTATTCTTCGCGACGCCCACTTAGTCAAAGTAGGCTACAACTAACTTAGAAGCCGCCGCCGTTGTTGACCGTACCAACATTGACATTCTGCGAGCTTTGCAAGCTGCCGATGCCGGTGTTGTTGTTTGTAGAGATCAGACCACGGTTTCCACGTACGTCAGACGTGATATTACCCGTCGCGGATCCACCTGGGTGAAGAGCGTTTTGCTCACGAAGAAGACCGCCGCCGCCGATGGAAGCGCCAGTAACTTGTGCACTCAAAGAAGCAGTGTTCAGCTGAACATCACCAATCGTCAGTGTGAACGTGTTAGAATTGTCAGTCGTTGAATTATCGATCGAACCGCCATTGTTGGCTGCATTGGTGCCGCCATTGGCTTGATCTTCGTTGTCTACAGAATTATCTGTTGACTGATCAACATCAACTTCACTGTCGTCGTTCGCGACAATACCGCCGTCTGATGCGTCATTGTCATCTACGCTACCGCCATTATTGGCTGCATTCGTGCCACCATTGGCTTGGTCTTCGTTGTCAACTGAATCGTCAGTCGTGACCGAGCCTCCGTCATTGGCTTGATTACCATCACCAGCCTGGTTTGCTTGATCATCGCTCGCTGTGGAGCCGTTATTCGCAGCAGCATCGTTACCAGAGACCGAATCGTCTGTATCGACTGAACCGCCATTGTTGGCTGCATTGTTGCCAGCATTAGCTTGATCTTCGTTGTCAACGGAGTCGTCTGTTGAGTTGTCGATCTCGCCGCCATTATTGGCTGCATTGGTGCCGCCATTGGCCTGATCTTCGTTATCGACATCTCTTGATTTGTCGATTGATCCGCCATTGTTGGCTGCATCATTGCCGGCATTGGCTTGGTCTTCATTGTCGACAGAATTATTCGTATTGTCGGAATTATCCGTATTGTCCGTATTACCTGAATTATCGATATCAACAACATCAGAGTCAGCACCAGTGAAGGCATTTGCTGAATCATTATCTTGAGAGTTGTTAGTGTTATCAGTGTTACCTGAATTATCGATATCAACAACGTCAGAGTCAGCACCAGTGAATGCGGCTGCAGAATTGTCTGAGTTATCAGAATTATCGGAACTGTCGTTACCTGAATTATCGATATCAAGAACATCAGAGTCAGCACCAGTAAAAGCTGCTGCAGAATTGTCTGAGTTATTTGTGTTATCAGTGTTACCTGAATCATCGATATCTACTACGTCAGAGTCTGACCCAGTGAATGCTTCATTGTTTGAAGTATCCACTTCTCCGCCATTATTGGCTGCATTATTGCCAGCATTGGCTTGATCTTCATTGTCGACTGAATTGTTTTGGAAATTGTCCTGAACGTCTAAATCAATGATATCAGGGTCGTTATTGTTACCATCGGTATCGATCACATCGTTATCGTCACCAGGATGTTGCGCATAAGCTGTGCCGAACGAAGCAATCAGTGCTGTCGCGGCGATTGTAGATAAAAGTTTAATTCTCACTTTGGTATCTCCCACTTATTGGTTTCACTACTAATTCCGCAGGTCTGCATCGACTTCGATCATCGCCGAATGCGCACAGGCCAACGGACAGGGAGTATTCTCGCCCCCCTGGGCTCTCTTGTTTGCAAGGGATGTGCCAGAACGGTGCAATCAGACAGAATTTAACAGAATGATTAGGTTAATATTTTGAAAATAAAGGATTTATTGATTTTTTTCGACTAATGGCCGCTCAAGAGATTACTATGTTGCGACGCAGCATTGTGTTCAAATTCTCACAGAACTGTTCGAAATGTGATCTCAACCCATCCCACTTGATTACACCCTTTTCAAGATTCAGGCCTAACAAAAATCAAGGGTAGTCAAATCCAGGTGACTAAAAATCCGGGTGACCAAATTGAGGCGACTATCGTCGTGCTCTTCAGCAATAGATATTTATAAGCATAGAAGCTCTTTTGATTCGGCGATTTGAAGGGTGCAACTTAAATTATCCCGCCCATTTTACCCTCTCAAACGGGTGCGCTCAATTTGACATCCCGCATAAGGCGAAAAAGTTTCTATCCTGATCGATTTTTATCCCAGATTTTTGTTAAACACCTGCTTCTCGCTTGATTATTGGCGCCTGAGCTCTATCCTATAGATGTCGTAATTGTGATTCCATAATTTACGGCGGATGTGGGAGACTAACCGGTTGATTTGTCACAATATTGTGCTCTAAGCGCAAATTTTTGACATCGGTCAAATAGCAAGACACGCATCCTTAGCATATATTGAAGATCCTTTGCTTGAATTGGGGGAGCATATGGATGACTCGTCGAATGGGCTAGACGCCCATACTACTGATATTGGTTCACACTCGGAAGGGGGCGACTTTTCCTCGGATAGTGTGATTTATGCAGAAACCATCTGGCCTCAACAAAAGGCCGGAGGGGTCGAATCCGCACAAACTGCCTTGGCTCGCCCGCGTCTGCGCCGGAAGCCAGTGGCGCACCGCATTAGCGAGATCAACAATATAATCATTGGCTCCAGCCCACAGGCTGTAGCATTGCGTAATAATATTCATTTGTACGCTGAAGATGATTCACCGGTGTTGATTAGCGGGGAAACAGGGGTTGGTAAAGAACTGGTTGCTCGCCAACTTCATCTCCTGGGCCCACGCAGTAAGTCTCCGTTTGTGCCGCTGAATATCGGGGCGATTCCCGAAACGCTCTCTGCTTCAGAATTGTTTGGCCATAAAAAAGGCGCGTTCACCGGCGCCCTTGCGGACCATGACGGCGCCTTCCTCGCCGCCCAATCCGGCACGCTTTTCCTTGATGAAATCGGCGACACGCCGCTTACCATCCAGGCACAGCTATTGCGCGTTTTAGACGATGGTATGGTCACCAGGGTCGGCGGGCGAACCTTGCGTAAGGTCGATTTCCGCCTCGTGGCGGCAACCAATGTCGACTTAAGAGAATCAATGAGTGCCGGCAAATTTCGCCGCGACCTTTTTTATCGCGTTAACGTCCTGGTCATTGATGTGCCGCCATTGCGGGAGCGTGGCGACGATGTAATCGAAATCGCAGAATCGATTATCGCGGCAAACCCAGCAGCAAGACGTCAAACAATGCGACTAACGCCTAGCGCCGCAGAACGCCTCAAAGCCCATCAATTTCCTGGAAATGTGCGCGAATTGCGCAATGTTCTGATGCGCGCCATCGTCCATGCGCGGGGCCCCAAAATACTTGATGAACATATCACTTTCGACCATGCTAACTGTTCTGATTCTGGTTCTGAGGGGTTTCCTGACGCTACACAGGCTAAAGAATTAATTAGCCGTTTTTTGATGATTAAGGCGTTAAAATTGGCTGACGGAAATGTTTCAAAGGCCGCTAAGCTGGCGGGCCGGTCACGCGGCACGGTTCACGCCTTGAAAAAGCAGCTCAGCGGAGAAGATTTTGCATCGGTTTACAAATCGGCATGCACAGAACTTAAAGCCCTAATCGGCGATTGCTAAGAGTGGGAAACATGAAAAAATCTAGATTAATGACATATTGTGCAGCGGCGGCCCTCGGCGCAGCCTATTCACCTGTGGCAATCGCCGCAGACCAGACGCCTGATGCGCCTGCGGGGACGCAATACGCACCTGTTCCAACGGTCCAAGAAGAAATTGTCTATATGCGCGATATCATCGCCGTGCAGACATTACGCCTTGACCAGGCCGAGCAAGGGCTCTCACGCCAATCAGAACTGATTGATGCGCAAGCGCGCCAGATTGCAGAGCTGCAGCAAATGGTGACTGCCTCGCAACAAATGATGGCGAGCTTGGGAGCCGCCGCGCCCACCATCATGGCTGACGGCTATCGCGTTGAAAGCGGAGATACACTCTCGCTGATTGCCCGCAAGCATAATACCACCATAGCCGTGCTTGCTTCCGCCAATGATCTAAAGACGCCTTACCGATTAAGCATTGGTCAGCGCCTTAACGTCCCCGGAAACGCCTCGGCCGCTCGCCTCGCACAAGCGCTCGTTACGCCCACCCCGACCGAAGAAAAAATTACTTCATCACAAGCGCCGGCAAGTAAAGAGCAGCCGCAACGGGTTGCAGCCGCGCAAACTGATACCCCACCTGGACCAACGCCGGGCGAGCGCCCGGATGTGACGCAACGCGCTCTCACCGCAAATGAGCAGCGAAAGCGTGATGACCAGCCAGCCGGCGGCACACCGGATGCAGTTGGCGTCAGACCGGAAGAAGAGGAAGAGCGGCCCTATCTCTCCGTGTTTTCTGATGTTGGCGGCATTTTAACGCCAAAGGGCTCTATGTTTGTTGAGCCTTCGGTCGATTACACCGTATCATCAGATAACCGCTTCTTCTTCGGCGGCGTTGAAATCGTCGATGCCGTTCTCATCGGTGTGATTGAGGCGACGGATACTGATCGTCGCGCGCTAACCGAAAGCCTTTCCTTCCGTTATGGAATAACCAACCGGCTCGAGATTGACGGGCGTATTGCTCATGTAAGCCGTGACGACCGTATATCCGGTGTTGCGATCGACTCTGGCACGACCGTGTTGCGCAATCTTGACGGCAGCGGATTTGGCGACACGGATATGGGTCTCCACTACCAGCTGAACAGCGGCAAAAAATTTCCGTACACAATTCTTAACTTACGCGGCAAGGCGCCAACTGGCCTGGGTCCATTCGAGGTCGCTCGAGACGCGGCGGGAATTGAAACGGAACTCGCAACCGGATCAGGCTTCTGGACTGTCGAGCCAAGTCTGACCATGATCTTGCCCACCGCGCCGGCGGTGATTTTCGCCAATGTTGGTTATCAGGCAAACCTGTCTGTGATGCCTAATCAGGGCATCGGCCCTAACCTCACAATTCTTGAATTTGATCCCGGTGATGCAATCCGAACCAGCTTCGGCATTGGCCTTTCCGTCAACGAGCGCCTGTCACTTAATTTCGGCTATGATCAGACTCATTTCTTCAAAACACGCACATTGTTACAACAAGACAATATCATAGATCCGCTGGATCTCGACGGAGATGGTGTACAAGATATACTTAGAGATATGATTGGAGACCCGGTAGTAGATAGCAATAACAACACTATTGCGCTATTTTCCCCTCCTAGAAGCGAGACCAGAAATAGTTTCTCACCGGCAACTACGATCGGATCGTTCTTGTTTGGCGCTTCTTATGCGGTCAATGACAAGTTCCGCCTCAACCTAAACACCGCTTTTGGCGCCACAGACGAGTCGCCAGATATGCGCGTATCTCTTCGCGCGCAATACAAGCTGTTTGATTAAGAAACCGCGCTGCATCACCAAGATGCAGCGCGGTTCATGCTTAAAATACACCGCGTTGGTAACCGGTTCACTACACAAAGATAAAATCATCCTGATGGAGATCAGCGACGGCAATGTCGGTTAGCGTGATTGTGTCACCGCCGCCAAAGTCGATGACCGTGTTGCC
>JAADIH010000157.1 GCA_013151435.1 Alphaproteobacteria bacterium | reverse complement strand
CTCTCCCGCCTTTCAATAACCCTAAACGCACGTAAATTTTGTGGGTGCGCCCCACTATCGCGAGGCTATGGGCGCGAAAAGGCGAGAATGAGGCGATTTCTTGCGCTTTTCCCCTGAGGGTTAAGTGGGTGACGGTTGGATCGAGCCTATTCCAGATCCCGCGCAACCCGAAAGCCAATGTCGTTCTCACGGGCGCCCGCTCGTTTGTTGATGCGGTGCGCAGATCGAAGGCGCCAGCCGCCGGTATTCCAGGCGCCGCCCTTTAAGACCCGCGAGCCGCACGCATCCAATATAACGGGAGCGCCATCCACCGGCGCGCTGGCATGGCTGTCGTTCCAGCAATCCGCTGTCCATTCCCAAAGATTGCCGTGCATATCATAGAGGCCGAAATCATTCGGGGCAAAGCTCGCAACCGGCGTCGTGCGGCCGCGAAACTCTCCCGCCTCTCCAAGAAAAGGATAGTTCCCATTAAAGTTCGCAGTGCTTGGCGAGACATCTTTGCCGAGGCCAAAGGCGGTGTCGCCGCCCCCACGCGCCGCAAACTCCCACTCCGCTTCACTGGGCAGACGATAGGCTTTGCCGGTTTTAGCAGACAACCACGCAACATAACTTTGCGCGTCTTCATAGGAAACATTCGTGACCGGACGATCGCCCCGCCCCCAACCCAAATCTGACGGCCTGTATTCGCGGCACCCTCTATCCGCAAAACATGCATCCCATTGATCATAGGTCACCTCGCTGGCGGCGATAGCAAATGGCCGCGCCAACGTAATATCCATAACCGGGCCTTCATCCTCCTGGCGTGTTGGTTCATAGGGCCCAGAACCGAAAAGAAATGACCCGGCCGACAGCGCCGCCATTTTCGGGCATGACTTGCAATCGGTAAAATAACCCTCAAGCGGATTTTGACTGACGATATCTTCGGGTAACTGCACGGCAAGCACCGGTTGGTCGGAAGATATCCCCGGATCATCCACAGCGGCTTGCGTCACCGGGGGCGCTGTTGCGCCGCTATTTTGTGAGGCTAGATCATCAATGACAGAGTCAAAGCGGACCGGCTCCTCCAGAACGGCGGCGATATCGGCTCTTGCAAGTTCATCATTCGCGACACCTTGCGCGCTGGCCAGTTCATCAGTAGACATATCTTCTATGAGCATCCCTTCAGGCTCAGAGCCTTCACGGAAAGACGTAACGGTAAAATCCGATTGAGCTTTAAGCCCGCTTACATCACCCTCAACAGGAGAGATCGGCTGCACGAAAGCCACCGTCCCAAAACCATCACGCAGCATATCCGGGTCTGTCGATACGGCGAGGGGGCTAGACGAGGACAAAAGCGCCGGGGCCATTATGATTGCCGCAGCAGTAGCGGCAATGAGGCCAGCACCACCAGCTATGACCACAGGCATTGCGCCAAAACGAAATGACTTTGTGGGCGCAGCAGGCGCGTCCGGCCAATAATTATCGGCAGACAGCTGATAGCTTGCCTCAACATGAACACGTTCATCTGCTGCGGCATCGGCGTAAAAAGCCTCCTCTACGATAGGCTCAGCGCTTTGCGGATCTGGGCTTTCCTGGATGCTGTCCGCCTGGACTGGAGGACCTTCTTCCGTCTCATGTAACTCATCCTCGGCCATCTCAGCCATGGGGGGCGGCGAGACCTCAGCTTCTTGCCAGACGGCGCCGTCTTCGGTGCTCCAACGCTGCATGGCGAGGTTTAATTCTTCTACGACGAAGCGCCAGCGAGGATCATTATCGTCACCGCCCCAGCCCGAGAGGTCCACAGCCGGTAGGGCTTCAAAGCCTTCAGGCGCGTGGGCGCCGCCCACCGTTACCGGGATCAGGGCGCCGCGCTCCAGCGCTTCGCGCGCTTGCTCATGGAGCCGCGCCAGTTTCGCAGTAGCGTTTGACCAGATGACAATTGCCGCCCCGTCCTCCAGCAATAAATCGCCGGATAAAGGATCCTCCCCAAGGCAGCGGGTTTTATGGCCTTCGCGCAGAAGCGCAGTGGCGATTTTTTCTCCCAGCGCTTCATCGCGCGGCGAATGCAAAACAGAAACAGCGGGAACGGAACTAGCGGGCATTCGTATCTCTCAGCTTGGATAGCACTCGGCAAACCTTCAAAGGTTGTTCATGGCCATCATGGTTTGCGCCCCCAGACAAGGCGCAGTGGGCCCCAATTCGTGTACGGCGACTTACGGTTCGGCTACAAAACGAGCGTTAATCCTGTTCGGACATATGTGTCTATAGGTGTGTAAGTTGGGCGGCCTAAGGAAAGACCGGGGCAAATCAGGGCCAACTTTGCTCAGCCGGGCAGGTTTAGCGGCTTGGAAATGTAGAGCAGTCGCCAGTCCATGTTTTCCATGAGCATCGCCCGGGCGGCCTCCTCAACGAAGAGACGCAAATCTCGCAGCTGCGGAGTTTTCGCCTGGGTCAGCGGCTCATATTTCGTCACAATATTTTGCAGCTGAGCTGCGGTGGCGTTAGAGCGTTCCGCTGTGGAGCCAAATTCCCCTTGAACGCGGATCCCAAAAAACGCCGCGCCCAGGGCCGGTAAAAACCCGGTCATCATCGTCACCCAGCCTTTGGCTAGCTTTTCGGTCTTATAAGCCCATTCCTGAACCTCTCCGAAATCTCCGGACTTCAGGAAGACAAGCGACAGATAGAAAAGGCAGACCAACAAGGTCGTGCCAAAAGCAAATTCGCCAAGACGATGCAGGCGATGCTCCATTTTGTGCAGTAGCTCCGCTTTGCGATTGTGATAGGCGATCTGTGGGCGGATTTCCTCGTCAAGGATCGTCATGGTGATGCTGCGGATGGTGTGGTTGTCAAATTCCCCTGAGGTCATGCCGGCCTCGCGCCGGGCCGAGGCCATATACCAGTCCACCCAGCCCGCAGTCTCGCCCGCCTCACCCTTGGGAAAGTCGTCATGTTGACCATCACGGCCGAGCGTTAAAAAATACAACCGGTATTGCCGCATTTCCTCTGCAAGCTGACGATAGTCAATCCATTTTTCATGCCAACGCCCGCGCTGTCCAGCCATGGTCACGTTCAGAATAAGAATAATGATTGTGACTTCAGCACCGATCCAGAGGGTCTTACTGCCAAAGCCCATGCCGCCGGCGACCAGATCGAACAACGCTAAAAAAACCGCTGTCGCCGCAAATAAATAGTTGAAGAAATAAGATGAGCGATAAAGATTGCCATAATGAATGGCCAAATGATCAGCCCAGGCAAAGCGCGGGATGATCATCTCATTGAAAATCTTTTGGTCGTGACGCGATGCTTTCAGCTTATTGGCAAGCGTTGATTGTTGCGACCGGCTGATTTCTTCCGTAGGCGTACGGCAGAAAAGTTGCACGTCAAACGGCGATTTGCCGGCGAACAACTTTTCCCAGAACTGGTAGAATGATCCGCGATTAAAACGATGAGCACTCTCGCTTGCGAACTCATGGTAAGCCGTGAGGGCGTGGGTTTTTTTGCCTGAAAAAGCATGTTCGATTTCTGCGCTTGGGGGCGGGGCGACAACTTTGTCGATCGCTTGCGCCATCACCTCTTTGGAAAAGGGCGTGGTTACGCCATCCTTCCCTAGGAAGACCGGCGGCGTATCGACGTTGGCGTTGATCCAGATAACCGGTGTGCCAACCGCAAGCGCTTCGTCTTTTACAACCGCCGTACCGGCATGCCCGCGGGCGTCCTTGCCGTCCCACACGGCAACCAGAAAATCTGACTGGGCGATCGTCGCGATGCCCGCTTGCAGATAAGCATGGTCTTCTCGCGCCGGGCTCGCCCGGGTCCCATCAAGCTCCGCAACCGCATCCGCAGCCTCTAGCAGTTTGAACAACTGCTCCTTATCTTCTGCAGAAAAATCTTTTCCGTAAACCTCTTTGGAAAAAGGCAAGGGCGCCAAAAGCTTCCATCCGCATTCCAGGGCTCGTTTTGCCGCAAATGTATCGGCGCCGTCCGCAAGCGCACTGATAAAATAGTGCAGGGGTGGGGTGCTAGCGAATTCCTCCGTATAGCGATCATGTATTATTTTCAAACTATCCCTAACCGTATCCAGCACCAATTGAACCTGGCGTTCAATGCGGTCGATCTCTTGAGGATCGAGGCGGGCTTTGCGGTGACCGGTGACGCCAAGGCGGATGGCGATGGTGGGTTTGGGCGGCGCCAAGTCGTCAGTCATGAATTGCCAGCCCTGTTTTCTTTATGCGGTATTTTAGAGCGCCCGGCGAAAAAGTGAAATCGGTTTTTTGCATAACCGGCGCGCCGAAAAGAAACTCAAGCACTCATAAGCCTGCAAAATAGCCTCACGCAAGACATATGGTTTGGGCAAAGGATGCATTATCAGAGTGTATTAAAAATTGTTCTTGTAATGTTCTCTTTTGCGCGGCATGGTTAATTAATCAGAATATGGATTTTCGGGGGCCTTATGGTCGCAAACGTCACCACTTTCGCCTTTCACGGAGTCGATGCCCGACCGGTTACTGTCCAGGTGCAGCTCACCAGCGGGCAGCCTGCCTTCACCGTAGTGGGTTTACCTGACAAGGCTGTTTCGGAAGCAAGAGAAAGAGTGCGAGCGGCCCTTTCCGCCATCGGCCTGGGGCTCCCGCCAAAACGCATCACAGTTAATCTGGCGCCGGCAGATTTGCCCAAAGAAGGCAGCCATTTTGATCTCGCCATTGCTTTAGGCTTGCTGATCGAGATTGGCGCGGCGCCCGCTGACACTGCGGCAAATTTTGCAGTCATGGGCGAGCTTGGCCTTGATGGGTCAATTGCTTCGGTCGCCGGGGCGCTGCCCGCAGCCGTGGCCGCCAACGCCATGGGGCTCGGCCTTATCTGTCCGGCGGCAAGCGGCGCAGAAGCCGCCTGGGCCGGGGGGGAGGCGGAAATCATCGCCCCCAAATCGCTCATTCAGCTGATCAATCATGTGAAGGGCGCGCAAGTCCTCTCTCCCGCAATTCCCGGTGCGCTGGAAAGCCCGGCAAGTGCTTTTGACCTCGTTGATGTGAAAGGCCAGGAAACCGCCAAACGCGCCCTTGAGGTGGCCGCCGCCGGGGGACACAACCTTTTAATGGTCGGACCGCCTGGCGCCGGGAAATCAATGTTGGCTGCAAGATTGCCGGGATTGTTGCCGTCATTATCGCCCAAGGAAATGCTCGAAATTTCGATGATTCAATCTTTGGCTGGCCTTTTAGAGGGTGGGCGGTTGACCCGCGCCCGGCCCTTCCGCGCGCCGCATCATTCCGCCTCCATGGCGGCGATGGTCGGCGGCGGAATGCGAGCGAGGCCGGGGGAGGCCTCGCTCGCCCATCACGGGGTATTATTTCTGGATGAATTGCCAGAGTTTTCCGGTCTTATGTAGCAAGAGCACCAAGGGCCGCGAAGCCGCAAGGCGGCCCTAAGTGAAGTGGGGTGTTACTTTAGCAGCCGTAATTGTAGTTGTCCTGTTCGAGGTGTGCGCCATCATGCAGGTCGCCGACTTTAAGAAAGTCGTATCGGTAGTTGAACGGGTGAGAATTGTTCACACCAAACACATCTCGCCACAGCAAATAGCCATCAACCTCTATACAAATGCCTTCGTTTTCCATGGCCGTAACGACGCGGCCCATGAAGGGCTCAAGCGAATAAACTACTGTACTCGGAGATTTGGAAGCCATAGCGCCAGCTTTAGCTTTAAAGTCGTACGCAGCGGTTTCAATAAAGGCGCTTTCAGGGGCCTTGCGGCACTGTATTCTTATTCTTCCCTGCAACAGAATTTCGTTTGCGGGACTATTGCCCGTATTGACGAGCGACAAATGCAGTTCATGAGTAATTTCTCCCCATACTGCCTTAACTTCTTCAATAGACAAATAGGCGCGGGTTTGCGCCTCTCCAACTCTTTGAGTTACAGCAACGGCTTCTTTAGACGCATTGGTCGCCTCAATAGCTTGGTCAAGCGTAGCACGCGACAAGCCCAGCGTTCTCGCGACATATACAACACCAGCAAGCGTTACGAGACCAATAAACACAGTCCACATCGCCATAGTTTGCTGGGCTTGAAGATCCTTTTCGCCGCGCCATTCCTCCCGGTTGGGTTCTGGATTGCGTACAGGGGGTTTTATCGCAGGTCTGATCTCTTGGCGATTGTCCAAGTCTTGAGCGGCGGTCTGATATTCAGCCTTGCTTATTATCTGATATTTCTTGCTTAACCCGACAGGCCCGAGGGCAAGCAGGGCAAAAAGCGCTACTCCAAACGCAGGGTGTTTGATCCAATCGCGGTAAGACATTGAATCAGGAATACGGCGGTAAACTTCCCTCTTGCAAGCTTATTGCGAATATTCGGTTCTGTCTCGGTCACACCTATATCTTTCAGCTTATCGACTAGCTGCTTGTAGGTGACGTTACTTTTCTTCAGTTCGGCTTTGAGGAGCCCTTTGACCTGATTTTCCCAGTCAGAATGTTCTTTCATATCACCTAGATAGACGGTTTTGGGCCATTTGCAACACAAACGTTGCACAAATGATGGCATATGCCCTTGTAAGCGATACTATATGTAACTATATACGATGCATAGGCATCGCAAACGGTTACATTCATGGCTCAACATTTTTTACTTTCCGCCGCATCTCGCACCCTCAAGCTCAAGGACATCTATAAGGCTGGGGAGAGCGCAGCTTACGCCAAATTCTGCGAATTGCGCTGGCCTGAGAACGACGGCGAGGCTGTATGCCCGCGTTGTGGCTGCTGTGAGGCGTACAGCATCACCACGCGCCGCAAGTTCAAATGCAAAGCCTGTCATCACCAGTTTTCGGTTACTTCGGGGACCATCTTTGCCTCGCGTAAATTAGACTTTACGGACCTGCTTGCCGCTATCTGCATCATTGCTAATGCATCGAAGGGCCTTTCTTCGGTACAGCTTAGCCGTGATCTTGGCGTCCAATATAAAACGGCTTTCGTTCTCGTCCATAAAATCCGCGAGGCGCTTTCCGATGAAACTGACGACATGAAACTTGATGACGAAGTTGAGATTGATGGCGCATATTTCGGTGGCTACATCCGCCCAGCGAACCTAGAGGTGAACCGCATTGATCGCCGCCGTTCCAAGTACCAGACAGGCAAACGCCGGGTAGTGCTAGCCCTTCGCGAGCGTGATGGCCGTACCCTGACTAAGGTTGCCAAGCGTGAAGCCGAAGGCGTTGCCTTCGCCCGCGCCCGCCTAGAGGTGGGTACTATCATAAACGCTGATGAAGCTTCCCATTGGGATACGCTCAACGCTTTCTTTCCAACAGAGCGCATCAACCACAGCCAAGCCTACAGCTTGAACGGCATCCATACGAACGGTGTTGAAAGCTACTTCTCGCGCCTTCGCCGTATGGTTGGCGGGCAGCATCACTCTGTTTCGCCAAAGTACCTTCACGCATACGCAGCACACGCCGCTTGGCTTGAAGATCACCGCCGGGAGCCGAACGGCAAACTAGCCGACCGGATTGTCAGAAACGCCCTTGCCGCACCGGTCAGCCGTCAGTGGAAGGGGTACTGGCAGCGCTAATCAAAATCTAAAAAACCAATATCCGCCTCATGTACGCAACGAGAAAGAAATAAGCCTCGAATTTCTGCATTCGGAAATCTCGACGACAAGATTCGTTTCATGGCGATATAACTAGCGCCACTGGTGATCATGTCGTCGAAAATTGTAATTCGCTCTGGAGCGGGCTCGCTCAGGGTCTCGTCAATATAGTAGTCAAAATTATCTGGTGACCGAACCGTGTTAACATCAACGTGTTGTGAGACCCGGTTGCCATTCTGTTTTACTATCTGCCGAATGTCTGGGTCGAATAGTTTAAAAGCCTTAAAGAGCGTAACCAATAGTCGGCTATCATAGTCCGGGTGTTCGGGTAACTTTGATGACGGTACAGGGACAAAGGTCCAATCTTCACAGCCTGCCTTGCCGATGATTCTGTTTAGTGCTCCAGCAAAGGCAATAATCGCCTTCTTTTTCCAATGTTGTCTCTTGCTTGGGGCGGTGGGAAGAATTTTGAAGTTTTTTATGGCACTGTTGGTTGGGCTAAACGACCAGTCTCTGCGGGCCGTGTACTCACCAAGAAAATAACAATCGTCTTGATCGCTAATAAAGTGGTGATCAGAGCGGGTTAGTTCGTCTATTTGCTGTAGCCGGTCGTATCTTGTCATCTAGATTACCAGTAACGTCTGAAACACTTTGCACCAATACCGCCCCACGTTTGAGAAACTTAGTAGGCCAACTAATTTCTTTATTTTCAAGGCAGCTTTTCAAAATAAAGAGTTTTCTGCCTTGCTTAAGGGCTGCCCTTGCTTGGTGCATCGTTCCCGAAGTGTCGCTTGCCTCCACAATCACGGTCGCGCTTGTAAGCGCGGACATCGTGATATTTCTTGCTGGAAAAAAGAATCGGTTCGATCTTGGGTTTCCGAGCCCATATCTCAGCACTGGTACCTGCGAAATCACCAAATACTTTTCGGCGATCAACTTTTGCAACTCGGCGTTTGCTTTCGGATAATTGTTGTGAAGCGGCGTGCCGAGGACCGAAATTGTCTGTCCTCCGGCCTTAATAGCAGCATCGTGTGCCGCTCGGTCTATGCCTTCTGCCAGCCCTGATACGATCGTAAAGCCAGCCTCAACCAGCCCGGTTACCAATTGTTGCGTCCTTTTGATCCCATGGGGTGTTGCTTTGCGGCTGCCTACTACAGCCACACAGGGAGTGTTCACCAGATCCCACCAGCCTTGATAATACAGTAGCTCTATAGGGTGGTCAGCATCCAAGAGTCTTTTTGGATATTCTCCGGCACCGCGCACACGGATACCAAAATTTTCAATTCCGGAATTTTTGAAAATTCTCGTGACTTTATGCGCGGCCTCATAAGCAACTTCCGCGCTGACAAAATCGGACGGTAATGCTGACGGATCGTGACGGAAACGATCGGCGATACTCTTGAACCCAGCTCCCTTTTCCAGCCACAAGGATTCGTATGCGCCAATCTCTCGCAAAGGCGAGACAGCTCTTTCAAAGGGGTCGCGATCTTCAATTAAAGGAAGCATCTAATATCTCCATTAAGAGAGCTTAACTGCTTGTGTCCACCTCGTATAATACGTTTATTTCTCATGATTTCCTTATTAATTTCAACAGAACATAATAAGAACAAATGCTAAAATGTCAAGGAAAAACAGTATTATGGTAATGATATTAACACCTCTGTGCAAAAATGTTGGTGCATTATCCCCGAAGCTGGTGTGCCACTAGTGCCCAAATATGGTTTCTCAGTGCGGCCCCGCTCTTGGCGGTGTTCACCTGATGGCAGCGGCAGCGATATAGGGCCTTATCCCCGTGCTTCTTTTGCAGGTATAGCGCCCACCATTCTGCCATCATCTCGATGCGTCGCCGTGCGGCCATGCGTTTCATGGTCGGCAAAGGGCTTAGAATTTGTGTGAGGCGTTTCAAGTTAATCCAAAGCGCCTTCAATAAACTCGTGAATTTTAGACCAATGCTTTGGATTTGTTTCAACCAATGTAGAGAGTAATGCGAAAAACTCTTCGTCCTGCATCCTATCAAGGACGCATAACCCTAATGGTATCTTGGTTTCGCTATCGTCGAACAATGAAGAAACAATATCGACGGCTAATTTGTGCTGCATATCAATTCCCGCCCCCATGGGTGAATAGTAATGCTTGGAATGATTCAACGCGTGTTAAGCGCAATTCTTAATTGAGAATACGAATAAAGTGAAACGGTAATGTCTGTGGATTTAAATAAAATCGTTGGCGAAAACATCCGCACTCTTCGAGAAAGTATGGGCCTAAACTCAGAAGAATTCGCAAAGCTTATTACCATACCGGAACTGCGTTTAACGCAGATTGAGGCTGGGAATATTCGCGCCACAGCAGATGAGCTTTATGATATCAAGACGGCGCTTAAAGTGGAAGTGAAAGAATTGTACCACACATAGCGGCTATTTAAAATTCACCTCTGCGAAACTCATTCCAGATAACGAAATAATTCACAGCACGACGGGTAACTGCCAGCCCTTATGCAGCCCTTCCATGGGTATCTCAATAATGGTCCCCCGGTTCTTGAGGGTGTTCAAACAGGCCCCGACGCGTTTCCGCATCATGACATAGGTTTCGTGGTCTGCCTTCAACCCACGGGCCTTGCACCACGCGTCAGCAATGATTTGAGAAGTTAGGGGCTCTTTCGCCTCCCGTAGCGCCGTTAGGACATGCCGTAGCATCTCGCCCTTCTCAGCTCGGAATCGCACGTCACGGCGCGGTATGGCCCGCTCGGGATTACCCGTAAAAAGCCGGGTCGCAGCCTCCACGTACTGAATATCTATCTTGATGGATTTGACGGCCTTTTTTGCCGCCTTCAATTCCTTATGAAGCTCTTTGAGCTTCGCCTTTAGACCAGCGACGGTATTTGGTCTCTCCATGGGTAAAGCTTACGATTCACGCCGCTACCGTTCCATGATATTCTTGGTGCGCTTGATACATAAGACCGGAGTTTTCTGCGCAAGTGCTCGATAGCCTTCGCCAACCCTTAGAGACCGGCGACGTGTTGATCGCGCGGGCAAATTTTCATGTACGCTATCCAGCGCGCTTTCAGCTTGTGGCCGCCATGAACCCGTGCCGCTGCGGCTATGGCCGGGCGAGCGGCAGAACTTGCGGGAGAGGGCCCAATTGTGAAGAGGTCTATCAGGCGCGGATTTCAGGGCCGCTCCTCGATCGCATGGATCTCAGCATCGAATTACCGCCGGTCTCCCCTTCTGATCTCGCAGCGCCAGGGGTTGGTGAGGATACGGCAACGGTAGCCGCCAGAATTGCCGAGGCGCGCGAAGCGCAAAACGCACGCGCCGGCGCCACCAATGCGGCTCTTGCCGATGCTGACTTAACCAAGATTGCAACGCCGGACGCCGAAGGGACCGCTTTATTGTCCCGCGCCTCAGAAGCGCTCAACTTATCGGCCCGCGCTTATATGCGGATTTTGCGGGTCGCGCGCACCCTTGCTGATCTTGATGGCGGCAACAGCGTCAAGCGCCGCCACATCGCAGAAGCGGTGAGTTTTCGCCGCCGCAACACAGCCGGGCCTCAACACAGCTCCAATCATCCTCAAATTCAGCGTGTATTTTAGCGTCGTTTATGTGGCGAGCGCCCGCTGAGCTCCGCAAAATGCCGCCACAACGCCATCGCCGCAAGCAGCAAGAACGCGGCAAACAGCAATTCCGAAAGCTCGGACTGGCTGGACGCATGACGGCGAAACATCTCCACAGGTATGCGGGCAAGGGGTATGTCCTCGACGACCCGCAGTGGGAAACCATAGCTGCTTAAGAAGAAAAACGCAGCAAAGGTCAGGGAGAATGCCGCAACATGCGGATGAAACCTAAAGCCCGCATACTGGTCCGCCGCTTTGCGAAAGGTGTACTGCCAGACGAAGAAACCCAATATAAGAAGAAGGGGGGCGAAAGCCTGCAACCAACTGGCGATAGGCGTACCAAGAATTTCCAGATTATGGATAGTCAGCTCATTTTGACGATTATGTTTGGCAAATACGTCGGGCAGGTCAAATCCGAGTTTACGATAGCCCCATGCGATCTCTTCGCCAGCCAACACAACACCTAAGGCTGCCAGACCAGCAGACAGCAACCCCGCACTGCGTGGCCTGGCCCGCCAAGCAGCCACGCCAGCGCACCCCGCCGCCATTAGCGCTAACCAAAAACTAGTCCACTCGACCTGTTGATCTTCAGTTGTCCAGGTGCGAACCCAACTGTTGTGACCAAAGCCAAGCACGTAGGTGCTTACCATTGTGATGAGAAGCATGGTGTAAAAGATCGGCCACAGGGACGCGCGATTCCTTGTCAGCCTTAACAAGACAAAAAAGCTCAGCCCAATCATCAGCGCGGCAACAAGGCCGTGAAATGTCGGGCGTAAAAAAAGATCCCCCATATGTAATACCTATTTAACACTGGCTAGTAAGATATTAGCTAAAATATTCTGGCGGACAGAATGCATAAGGTAAAGCACGCCCAAGCTGTATTTGAGTGCTCCGTAGACGGCAAAACCAGTGTATTTCAACAATCTCCACCAATTCTGTTCGACATTAACCATGAGCTCCCTCAGCAGCTAAGGATGGCGCCTTCCGCCAACTTAACGTCACCCGGCCCCAACACAGCTCCAATCATCCTCAAATTCAGCGTGCATTTTTTTTAGAGCGATTATTAACCACGCCTCTCAACCATTTTTCAAAGCCCTGACGTCATATTGCCCCTTCGTGAAGGGGACTTACGTTGCATGCAAGAAGCAGAAACACCGGCTGAGGTCACAGCTGACGTTAAGAAAAAAGAAGAATTCAGTGAGCTGATTGTATTGTGCGACAAGAGCGGAACGATCCGCTTTGTTTCGCGCAGCTTTGCTGATTATTTCGGTGCGCCTGCAGAAAAGTGGCTGGGGGCGCCGTTTTCTCCCGGTGGCAATGCAGCGTTGCATGGGGCGCCCGCCGCCTATCGGACAACCGCTAAGGCGGGTGGGCGTGAATTCGTCGTCGACTGGGAAGAGACGGTCTTTGATAATGGCGAGCGGCTTTATGCCGGTAACGCCATAACCAACACACACCCCGAAGACAAACACACCTGTGAAAGCCAAGACAATACTCCTGGCGACATGCGCTGGCTTGCGACCATGAGCCATGAAATGCGCACGCCGCTGAACGGTATTCTCGGCATGACCGGGCTGTTGCTCGATACGGTTCTGGAGGCCAATCAGCGCGCTTATGCAGAATCGGTTCGCGAATCTGGCGTCGCGCTTCTTGCGCTCATCAATGATTTGCTCGACTTTGCAAAGATTGAAGCTGGACGATTGGAGCTCGATGCATCGCCATTTAGTCTGTATACACTCATACAAAGCATTGCCGAGCTGTTATCGCCCCGGGCCGCTGGCAAGGATATTGAAATTACCTCTTATGTTGATGCCCGGATTCCCGCCATGCTGTATGGCGATGAGGCGCGGCTAAGGCAAATTCTGATTAATCTCGCGGGCAATGCGGTGAAATTCACCGATAAGGGCGGCGTTAGCATTGAGGCCCACCTGATTGAAAAAGCCGGTGTCGCCAAGATCCGCATTGACGTTCGCGACACCGGCATTGGCATCCCTGAAAAAGTGCAAGCCACGATCTTTCAGGAATTTTCTCAAGTAGGGCTGGATACGCAGCGCAAACAAGAGGGCACCGGCCTCGGGCTTTCCATCGCCCGCAAAATTGTTCGCGTCATGGGCGGTGACATCAGCATTGATAGCATGCTTGGCGAGGGCAGCGTTTTCTCTTTTGAAATTGCGCTTGGCTATGAAGACACCGAGTGCACGCCCAAAGCCCCAAATACAAATACAGTCATCATTGCAACCCATTCTGCGGTGTTGGAAAACAGCCTGAGGTTACAACTGGCTGATGCCGGTGTTTCTAACATCATTTCCGTCGACACCAAGAATGCGGCTAAAATCGCGGTCGAAGGTCATCCCGGAGCCATTTTGCTTTGCGATATTGGTCTCGCCGGAGAAGGCACATATTGTCTGGCAAATAGCTCAGCGCGTTCTTTCGTCCTCTTATCGCCGCTGGCGCGCAGTCATCTTGAACAATTACAAGATGCTGGTTTTGACGGGTATTTTATCAAACCAATTCGTCAAACATCTTTATACGAACAGCTTTTCCAGGATAGCGGTGAAAAACCCTGGCAAAAAACACCGGCCCAAAAAAGAACGATTGAGGTCGCGCACAATACGACGGGGCGGTCGTTGCGGGTTCTCCTTGCCGAGGATAACAAAATCAATGCGGTGCTGGCCACAACTATCATCAAGCGCGCGGGCCATAAAGTTGACCTTGCGCTGAATGGCCTGGAGGCTGTCGAAGCGGTTCAGCGCGAGCGTTATGATGTCATATTAATGGATATGCATATGCCGGAACTCGATGGCCTTGGCGCCACGCGGCGTATTCGAAATCTCGATCGAAAATTCTCCGCGACGCCGATTATTGCCTTAACCGCAAACGCCATGGCGTCCGATCGTGAAAAATGTGTCGCCGCAGGGATGGATGATTTTTTCCTCAGCAAACCATTTGAACCATCCGAGCTCACCGGGATCCTCGACAAATGGGCGGAGATGCAAAGCGACTATAGCGCTGCTTCTTAGGCATAAATTCCAAGAATAGGTTCATTTGTGATCGAGGCCTTTCCCTCGACGCGAATTAGCCTAATCTGCGCCGCGTTTCCAAAATATACAGGGTATGAAATGGCTGCGTCTAAAAATTATAGCTGGCGCGAACTACTTGCCGCCCTTGGTCAGCGTAAAACCGGCGCCATGTTTGTGCTCGGGTTTGCAGCAGGGCTTCCCTATGTCCTGATTACCGGGACCCTCAATGCGTGGTTTACTAATGAAAACATAAGCGTTGCGACGATCGGTATCTTTTCCTGGATCATCCTGATTTATAGTTTCAAGTTTTTGTGGTCCCCGGCGATTGATCGCGCACCTACGCCAAAAATTTTCAATATGGGGCAACGACGCGCAACCATTTTATTATTGCAAGGGGTGATTCTTGCATCGCTGTTCTCAATTTCTACCATCAGCCCCGTGGATCAAATTGGGCTCATCGCTATCGCTGCTGTAATCTGTACCTTTGCTTCTGCATCTCAAGATGTTCTGATTGATGCTTGGCGCATCGAAGTCGCGGATGAAGAAGTCACCATCGATCTGTTATCCGCCGTATACCAATTGGGTTATCGCACGTCGGTTATTCTCGGCGGCGCCGGCGCGCTCATCTTCGCAGCGCGTATTGGCTGGAATAATACATTCGTGGTGCTGACATTTTTGATGGCTATCGCCGTTAGCGGCGTTTTCATCGCGGCCGACAGCCAAATCTCCAAACGCGAAAATGGTCTCAGCGATGCGCCTCCACCGCTCTGGCGAAACCTTGCCCTCACACCCGTAATCCTTGGCTGGGCATGGTCGTTTGCGGCGTTGTTTGGGTTTATGGCGTTCGCTCTTTCTTCACCCGACCAGGCCAATGCGCGCCTCTTCACATTGCAAACCGGCCCCCTCATAATCGTCGCTTCAATCGTAGCTCCGTTTATCGCCGCCGCCTTAATGCTATATGCTCAATCTCGCGACCTACGCCACACAGCCAGTGATAAGCTCTGGCCAGGACAGAAAATTTTTGATGCGCTATATGGATCTGTGCTAGCGCCGATGGCAGATTTGATCGATCGGTTGCGATTTGGCGCCGTACTCGTTCTTGTCCTTGTGCTGTCTTATCGTTTTACTGATCTGATTTGGGGCGCCTTTGCCTATCCCTTTTATCTAGGCGAAAACTTTGGCGCCCTTGGTCATACGCTGGACGAAGTAGCTATTGCATCAAAACTTTTTGGCGCACTGATGACCTTTGTTGGAATTGGTGTTGGCGGCGCTGCTATTATCAAAATAGGCCGCATGCCGTGCCTGTTTGCTGGCGCAGTACTGGCTGCCGTCACGAATTTACTTTTTGCAGACCTTGCATTGGGAGGCGCCAACACGCATGCTTTTATGTCAGCAACTCATCTATATTCACTCTTTGGATTCATGCAGCCACTGGCAAACTTTCTGAATTTGGACGTTACAGTGAACGATGCGCTCGCCCGTTTGATGATGGTCATCGCTGCAGAAAACCTCGCTGTTGGTTTTGCAAGCGCTGCGATTGTTGTTTATTTATCATCGATTGTGAACAAAAAATACGCCGCCGTACAATATGCACTGCTTGCGTCTTTAGGGTTTTTGTTAGGCTCACTCGGGCGCGGCGCCATAGGCGAACTTGTTGAAATACGCGGCTTTGCTTTTGTGTTTTACCTGACGGCAGCGCTTGGCCTCGTAGCGGTGGTGGCTTCTGCGCTTGAGTGGGTGCGCCAAAGCCGCATGGGCGCGCCTGACGCTGCCGCCTCTTAACCCGCCGCGAGGCAAGTATTGAGATCGGGTTTGTCGTCTCCGACAGTTAAGGCGGCGGTATCGATATTGGCGGCGCGCACTGCGCCCGCCTCGTCCGGGTAAAGAATAATAATCAACGCGCAGGTCGAGAGATCATAACGACGATATTCGCCGTTCCCCTCGCGTCGTGAGAGGTTTGGGGGCCCGAGTAATGTATCTATCGACTGGGGGGAGGCGCCGGAAATATCGCTCAACAGATAGACCGGCGATGTTGGCGTGGCGGGCCCCGCGCCATTCGCCGGTATCAATTTTGGCGTTGTGGAACATGCGGCGGCAAAAACAGCTGCAGCGCTGGCTGCGCTAAGGCGCATAATGAGTTTGGCAAACTTACGGTTCACGAAGAAATCTTTCTCTAACACAATGGCGTATACGCCAACACAAAGCAGCAACGATAGTCGCGCCTGACATCACCTTCAACCGCGCGCCATGTTTATGAAGACAGCTTAATCAACGCCTTGCCTCGCCTTTCGGGGCAACCTATAGCGGTTCCGGGTTAAGTCGCTGATAAGGACCGTTCATGTCACAAAATTCTCTCGACGTCATTGGCGTTGGTAACGCCATTGTCGATGTTCTCGCCAAAGCCGACGACGCCTTTTTGAAGGCCAATGATATTCCCAAGGGCGGCATGATCCTGATCGATGAGGATCAGGCGCGCGATATTTACAGCGCCATGGCCACAGGGGTCGAGGTCTCCGGCGGATCGGCGGCGAACACCATCGCTTGCGTCGCCTCGCTCGGCGGCAATGGGGCTTTCGTCGGCAAGGTCGCAAGCGATGCTTTGGGCGAGATTTTTGGCCATGATTTGCGCGCCCTCGGGGTTGAATATAAAACCAGTCCCTTACGCGAGGGACCGGCGACCGGGCGCTGCCTCATCAATGTGACGCCTGACGCCCAGCGCTCCATGACGACATTTCTGGGGGCCGCAGGGTTTGTCGCCCCGAGCGATATTGATCCCACCCAGATCACCCGCGCGGCGATCACGTTTTTCGAGGGTTATCTTTTTGAGCAACCCATCGCCCGGGAGGCCTTTGTCCGAGCCTGCGCCATCGCCAAAGAAGCCGGTAAACGAACGGCGCTAACGCTTTCTGATGCGGGCTGCGTTGAGCGTAATTTCGAGATGCTGCACGAGTTTATTGGCGGACATGTAGATATTCTTCTGGCCAATGATATGGAGGCCGCGGCGCTGTTCGGCAGCGATGATGTCAACGCCATCGCCGACAAGGCGCGCAAGCTTTGCCCGCTGACCGCAGTGACAATGTCCGAAAAAGGGTCGGTGCTGATCCCTCGCGATGGTGAGCTTGTGACCATTGCGCCGATTACACCGGGCGCCCTCGAAGACACCACCGGCGCAGGCGATGCTTATGCTGCTGGGTTGCTATTTGGTTTGGCTCGGGGGTTCTCCCTGGAAAAAGCTGGCGCGCTTGGCTCGCTTGCGGCCAGCGAAGTCATCAGTCATTTTGGCGCACGGCCAGCGCAACCCTTAAAAGCGCTCGCCGAAAAGGCCGGACTTCTTTGAGGTAGTTTTACTGACGGAGGAATTTTTCATGTTGTCCTTCGAGACGGTTTTGCTTTGCAAACCCTCCTCAGGATAAAGTGGAGAACTATTACATTAATAAGAATCTTTATCCTGAGGGGCCGCGAAGCGGCGTCACGAAGGATCAGCCTCAAGCACTATTTATGTTCGGAAAATTTAGTCAGTATCGCTTCATAGATCTCTGCAACATCTTTTTTTGTAAGCTCGGTCGGCTGGTCAGTATTAATAACATAGTCTGCCTTTTCGCGCTTTTGCGCGTCGGGCATTTGCATCGCTAAAATCGCGTTGAATTTATGCTCGCTCATTCCGGGGCGCGCCAGAACGCGGGCCCGCTGAATGTCTACGGGGGCGCTCACCACAACCACCGCGTCGAACATGGCTTCGGAGCCGCCCTCAAACAACAAGGGGATGTCCAGAACCACGGCTTCTATATTCGCGTCTGCCGCAGCGGTGAGAAATCCCAAACGGTCCGCCGCCACCAGCGGGTGAACAATGGCCTCAAGTTTTGTAATGGCGTCACTGCTATTTAAGACAATCCCCGCAAGCGTCGCGCGATCCACCGCCCCATCGATCACTGCATCAGGAAAAACCTTTGCCACAGGCGCAACCGCACCGCCGCCTTTGGCATAAAGCCGGTGGACCGCTTCATCCGCATCCCAAATGGCGGCGCCGAGATCCCCAAACATTTTTAACGCGGTGGATTTACCCATGCCGATGGAGCCAGTAAGGCCAATTTTAATCATCATCACCCCCGTTTTTTCAATTCGGCAACAAGCTCATCGCGCAAAGCCTTATTGACGTGCGCTTGGTCATCAAACCAGGCGTTAAATCCTGGAACGGCCTGGTGCATCAACATATCAAGACCATTGATGGTGAGAGCCCCGCGCTCTTGTGCGGCCTTCAACAATGGCGTTTCCAGCGGCGTATAAACAATGTCTGCAACCATTGTATTTTTGTGCAAGCTCGAGAGATCAATTTCTAGCGGAGGTTGTCCGCTCATCCCGAGGCTGGTGGTGTTCACAACAATATCAACGCTTGCAACAGCGTCACTTCGCGCGCTCCAATCGAGCGTTGTCATGCCAAAGGCGGCGCCAAGCCGTTCGGCTTTTTCCCGGGTGCGGTTGGTAATTTTCAAATCCACAACGCCAGTTTTCTTGAGGGCGAGAACAATGCCTCTTGCGGCGCCCCCGGCCCCGAGGATCAAGGCTGATCTGGGCGCGGCTCGCTCACCAAGCGCACCCATAACCGCATTGGCAAAGCCCTCAATATCTGAATTGTCCGCATGGGGACCGTCTTCTCCAAAAGTCAACATATTTGCAGCGCCCGCTTTGGTCGCATCAGGGCTTGCGGTTGCCGCATAGCGCAACGCATGTTCCTTATGGGGAAGAGTGACATTGACCCCCTTAAAGCCAATGACGCGTAGACTATCCATCGCTTTGGCAAAGTCATCATAGTACGGCGGAACCGCCAGCGGGATATAATAGCCATTAACGCCCGCGCGGTGCGCCCAGATCGTATGGATGAGGGGCGACAGGGAATGGTCCACCGGCACGCCAACCACCCCGGCCAAAATTGGGCCTGCCAATACAGGCGCCGTAAGATTAGAATTATCTGGGTTAGAAATTTTCGGCATTTAAAACTCGAGCGCGCCTTCGCTGCGCAATAAATCAAGCAATGGATATAATGTCAGGCCCAGCACCGCGAAATAGTCACCCTCAATGCGCTCAAATAATCGCGCGCCAAGTTTTTCCACCTGATAGGCTCCCACCGTATAAAGAATATCCGCGCTAGCAGCATTTAAATAGGCGTCAATTTCTGTGTCGCTCATAGGGCGCATCGTCAGTTTGGGGCGGGCGATGTTGCGCCAGATGACTGATCCGTGTCGGGCGACCGCGATGGCGTTGATCAAGCTATGGGTTGCCCCTTGCAGGGTTTTTAACCGGGAGCGCGCCTCGCCCATATTGGCTGGCTTATCAAAGCCACGGCCTTCAAACTCCATGATTTGATCTGATCCGATGACAATTGCATCGGTTTTATCAGCCTTAAGCTGGCGGGCGACATTCAGACATTTGGCCTCAGCCAGCATCATGGCGGTTTCTTCAAGCCCGGCGCTGTCGTCTTTTGCAGCGCGTTTTATTACGGTTTCATCTGTTTCAGGTTTGATTATTTCGAACGGAACCCCCGCACTGCGCAAAATATCTGCGCGGATGGCGCTTCCCGACGCCAAAATGATTGTGGGGTTTCCCATCAGAGGTTTTTCCGGGCTGAAAGCTTGGTCAAAATTGCGGCCGCGGTTTCCTCGACCGATTTTCGGGTCACATCAATTATCGGCCATTGGTGTTTTGCACAAAGGCGCTTTGCCCTGAGAACCTCTTTTCGAATATGCTCAAGGTCTGAATAATCCTCGACTGTATCTTCTGCGTTCATCCCGCCAAGTCGGCTTTTTCTAATTTGCGCGAGACGCTCCGGGCTTGCAACAAGACCAACAACCATCGGTTTGTGCAAACCAAAGAGCTCTGCGGGCGGGTCGCTTGTGGGGACAAGAGGAACATTCGCCGCGCGGATGCCGCGATTGGCCAGATACATACATGTGGGGGTTTTGGATGTGCGGCTAACGCCAATCAAGACGACATCCGCAGATTCAAGATCCCAGACCAGCTGACCATCATCGTGGGTGAGGGTATAATCAATGGCCCCGATACGCCGAAAATATGCATCATCAAGTTTGTGCTGCGCCCCGGGTTTCGGGGTCTTTTCAAGGTCGAGATAATCGGTGAAGGCGTTTAAGAGCGGATCGAGGATAGAAATTGCCGGGGTTTGCAGTTCACTGCAGCGGACCTCGAGAAGTCGCCGCAGTTCGGGATTGAGGATTGTGTACAGCACCAAACCGGGCGAAGCATCGATTTCAGTCAGGGTCCTCTCCATTTGGGCCCGGGATCGCACCAGCGCATAGATATGTTCAAGGGGTTTGGCGGTGGCAAATTGCGATGCAGTCGCCTGCAACATTGTATTTAGGGTCTCGCCGGTAGAATCAGAAACAAGGTGCACATGGAAATAGGTAGCAAGCGGTTCAGCCTTACTTCTATCTTGCTGGTCTTTGTCGGCAGAGTTTTTGGTTTTATTCATTTGGGGAATTATGGGGAAAGCCGGTTGGTTTCGCGAGCTGATTTTTCTCCCCATGCAAAACAGCCCTGGTCATACCAAGCTGGCGCCCGGGGGAAGATGAAAACTGTGATTGGCCATACTCCATCTCTTGCGATTAACATGAACACGGGAATAATGTGATATCAAAAGATTCTTTCCCAGAGTAGGGCCGCTTGTTCTCTGGTGTTTCTCGTCTTTTCATCATAACGAGGATTGTTTTCTCCACCGGTATAATCATGTGGGTATTTGTCGGGATATGTCAGGATTAAAATAAAACAGTGGTTTTCCCCGGCATACAGCCTGACTCTTTAAATTAATCCTTTTTTAAGATTCCTTTATAGAAGGTTAACAGGAAAGTTTGGGACATATGTCCAGCCAATCAAAATTCATGCGGGCTTTAAACGGTGAAGTTTCGGCCATACCGCCAATCTGGTTCATGCGTCAGGCCGGTCGCTATCTTCCTGAGTATCGAGAACTAAGAGCCAAAGCAGGGTCGTTTCTTGACCTCTGTTTTAATTCAGATCTTGCGGCAGAAGTAACGTTGCAACCGGTAAGGCGGTTCGATCTTGATGCGGCGATCTTGTTTGCCGACATCTTGTTGATCCCACATGCTTTGGGACAACATCTAAGTTTTGTTGAGGGTGATGGCCCTCGTCTTGAGCCTCCCATAAGCCATAAAGATATTGAAGCGTTTCGCCGCCAAGATATTCTAGATGAACTCTCGCCGGTGTTTGAAACGGTCAGAAAAACCAAAGCTGCATTGGGGGATGATAAAGCACTGATCGGCTTTGCCGGGGCGCCCTGGACGGTGGCGACTTACATGCTGGCCGGCGGCCCGATGAAGGATCCAGCATCCTTGAGGATGCGGTACTACCGTGAGGGATCGTTT